>NZ_CP061294.1:714298-1071447 GCF_018687515.1 Polynucleobacter sp. MWH-Spelu-300-X4 | reverse complement strand
TGTAGAGATTGAAGGTAAGGAAAAAGCGCAAAATCAACTCTTATTAGCCTTGAATGCAACTATTGAAGCCATGTCTAAAACCATGGAGTGGCGTGATCCTTATACGGCGGGCCATCAAAAACGGGTTGCTAAGATTTCTACCATTATCGGTAAAAAAATGGGTTTAAGTGAAGATCGATTGCAAGGTCTTTATATGGCAGGGCTTGTACATGATATCGGCAAGGTGGCTGTTCCATCAGAAATTCTAACTAAGCCAACGACCTTGAGTGATCTGGAAAGAAAAATGGTTCAGGAGCATGTTAATTCTGGATATCAAATTCTGAAAGATATTCCGTTTTCGTGGCCTATTGCTGATGTGGTGCATCAACATCATGAACGTATGGATGGGACGGGTTACCCTTTGGGGCTTAAGGGTGATGAAATTCTTTTAGAGGCAAGGATACTGGCAGTTGCTGATACGATTGAAGCGATGGGTTCTCATAGGCCTTATCGACCAGCTCAGGATTTAGATGTTACTTTTCGAGAGTTACAAAAGATGGCCGGGAAAGGCTTAGATCCTCAAGTTGTTCAGGTGGCCCTTGAGTTATTCAAGGATCCTCATGTTGTTGATGAATTGCTAAGTAGGCGAGCCATATGAAGTATTGGGGCATGTTTCTTTATGTGGTTTCCTTGGTTGTTCAGCTAGCTTCTATATTGCTAGTGCTTCATTTATTCAGAAAAGTGCGTTTTTATAAGGTTGCTTATTTGTGCCTAGTTTTAGCATTATCTTTGATGATGTTTGAACGGGTTGAGCCTTTAATTGAATGTTGTGTTTTCGGATCTTTTAATACCTTTCATGTATTAATTTCTGGTTTTGTCTCCATGTTTTTATTGATGGGAGTTTTGGGGGTAAGAGAAATTATTTTGCTTGCGGAAAAGCAAAAAGATAAATTAGAAAAGATTAGTAGAACTGACTATTTAACCGGTGTTGCTTCTAGGTTTGAAATAGAAGAGCGGATTGAATCTGAGTTTCAAAGAAGTTTCCGTGCCGGACACTCCACTTCGTTATGCATGATTGATATTGATCATTTTAAAAATGTTAATGATGTTTATGGACACCCGGTGGGGGATCGTGTTTTAAGAGGGTTGACGGATATTTGCCGTATAACTTTGCGAGAGATTGATGTAATTGGCCGAGTTGGTGGAGAAGAATTCTTGGTAATGCTCCCTGAGACAGATGCTGATGAGGCGTTTAAGGTGGCTGAGCGTCTTAGACTTGAGGTCGCTAATCATGTTTGTGCTCAGGCAGAGGCCGGCGAGGTGAGGATTCAAATTAGTATTGGCGTGAGTACATTTAGTCCTGAATGCCGGTCTGATTTAAGTGCGCATCAATTAATGAGGGAGTATGTAAGAAGGGCTGATGAGGCCATGTATAAAGCAAAGCAGGCGGGGCGTAATCAAACGCAGTGTTGGAATTGATTTATTTTTAGGCGACTACTATGTATCTTAAAGTTAGAAGTAAATTTTTATTTTCTTTAGCCATTGCCATTATTTGGACTGGTTTTTCTATATGGGCTGGTCAGTATTGGTTTGAGGATTTATCTAAAGTGGTCGGAGAGGGTTTGGCTGCTTTCCTAATCGCTTTTATTGCAATTGTCCCAGGCTTTATGAATGCTTTTATGTTTTCTAGTCTTGCATTGGATAAAAGGCCTGCGCGTAAACATTTAGATGTTTACCCTGATTTATCTATCTTGATTCCTTGCTTTAACGAGGAGTCTTATGTAGCTCAAACAATTGAGAGCGTATGCAAGCAGGATTACTTGGGAAAAGTTGAAATCATTGTTATTGATGATGGCTCAACTGATCAAACCGCTTCTATCGTGGCCAACTTAGAAAAAACAATTCCAAATTTAAGATTAATTCCACTGCCCACTAATCAAGGTAAGGCAGCAGCTCTTAATTTGGGATTAAAAAGATCGATGTACGATAAGGTGATCACTCTCGATGCAGACTCGTATTTATATAAAGATGCATTAGCCAGAATTGCTGAACGTTATGCTTGCGATCCAGCCGGTACTTGCGCTATCGCAGGCACAACGCTTGTTCGTAATTCTAGAGATAATTGGTTAACCCAATCACAAGAATGGGATTACTTTCACGGGATTGCAACTGTTAAGCGAGTTCAATCTCTTAACCAAGGAACGTTAGTTGCTCAAGGTTGTTTTTCTCTTTACGACAAATCAAAGTTGTTGGAAGTGGGTGGTTGGCCAGATACCGTTGGTGAAGATATTGTGTTGACTTGGGCTTTGTTGGAAAAGGGATACCGCATTGGATATTGTGAAGATGCTGTTGTCTTCACTGTAGTACCTAGCACGTTGGGAGGCTTGGTTCGTCAACGTCAACGTTGGGCTAGAGGCATGATTGAGGCCTTCAAATTTCACCCAGGCATATTATTGAAGCCTCGTTTATCCACTTTCTTTATTTGGTGGGATTTACTTTTCCCATTGATGGATGTGACATTTACATTCGCATTTTTGCCGGGAGTTATTTTAGGTTTATTTGGATATTATTGGATCGTTGGTCCAATGACCTTGAGTCTTTTCCCGATAGCCTTTTTCCTTAATTGGATTATGTTTCATACTGAAACAAGAATGTTTGAAGCGCAAGGATTACATGTAAGGAAAAATATTTTAGGGTTTTTAATCTATCTTTTGCCGTATGGCATGATTTTGCAGCCTGCAGCTGTTATTGGTTATGTTTATGAAATATTGGGTTTAAGAAAAGAATGGGGAACAAAATGAATTTATTAAAAAAATCCTCATGGCTGGCAACATTACTATGTGTTGGGTTGTCATCTGCGCATGCTGAAGAAGCTAAAAAAGATTGGGGCTTGATAGCTCCTACTGTATTCGCATCTCACGATAGTGATAATTTTGATGTGGTGAAAGTTGGGGCGGGCCTTTTGCCGGTATATCAGAATGGGCAGGACTATTGGGGTGTGAGTGCCGCTAGAAATTTTTATTCTGCCCCTGATTGGTCGGCTGTTGGTTCTCAGCTTAGTTTGGTTAAGCGGGATATCAATCCTCAAAATGGCCTTGGACATAATTTGAGTCTTGGGGTGAATCGTATTTATGACCGCGATTTATTAACGGCTGATTTAAATTATTCGGCGATGCTAAATGCGACTACAAACTATGAGGCATTTTTTACAAGAGATCGCGTTGAAACTAAAAACTCCTTAATGGGTGGTATCGCTTATAACTTTTATGGCGCTAGCATTGAAAATCGATTTGCGCCACGGTGGACTGCAGTAGGATTTTTGGGGCAACAGCAATTCACGGATGACAATATTAGAAACCATGTGCGCGCAAAATTAATTTATGACCTGTTCCCTGTAGAAGGAGTTAATGTTCAGTTGCGCCATCGTCAATATCACGATAGTCATGATTTAACTGGTAATTATTTCAACCCTAAAAATTATCAAGAGCAGATGTTAGCTTTGGGTATGAGAAGAAGGCTTAATGATTGGCAGCTATCTGGTTTGATTGGTCTAGGTCGTCAAAAAATCTCTGATGACCCACGCACAACCACTCGTTTAGTAGAGTTTGAAGGAGTTAGTCCAATAGCTAATAAAGTATTTCTACGAGCTAAGGCTGGGTATTCCGAGAGCGCTGGTTTTAATGGACCTAATTATAGGTATGAGTACTTCCAGGCTGATTTAATTTTCCCTTTTTAACTTCAGAATTCCCAATAAAAATGGGCCTGATTATTAAAAATGAGGTCCATTTTGCTAAATTTGCCCTATCTGGGGTGATATTGAAGGGTTATGCGTAGGCGGCCATGTAGCTTAAGCCTTGGCGCCATTCAGCAAATGCTGCTAGCTTTGGCGGTAGCTCTTTGATTGCGCCAATCAATAGTAACCCTTTGTTTTTATTCAATTCTTTGCACAAAACAACGAATTCGTCGTCTGATAAGTGATTAAAACCGTATCGCATTAAGGCTTCCTTATAAAGTGTCCTTATGCCCATAACGGCTTATCTTTGGGTTTGGTTGACGTCTTTTTAAAAATATCTCAAATTTTGAGCATTTTTGGGGTTTTTGGGCTTTGGGAAGATCAGGTTGTCTTAAAGAGTAAGTTACCTTGGATTTGATTCCCAGGGAAATATGAGCCACTGGTGTTGCTGAAATTCTTGCACATACGTGTTGGCATAGGCTTTGCCAGCGGGTTTGGCGTATAGGGTTGCGAAGTGAGCTTTAGGCAATAAGGCTTTGGCAAAAGCAGCTGTTTCCCCGCTATCAACCAAGTCATCAATTAATAAGAAATCAGCGCCATCTCCATCGATACTTTTGATAACTTCAAGATCTGACTGCTTGGCATAAGCCCCAGCTTTTTTATTCTCATAACTGCTGATGCAGATAGTATCGATAAATCGAATATTTAACTCTTGTGCAATAAGTGCCGCTGGAATAAGGCCCCCACGAGTAATCGCCACAATCCCTTTCCAGTCCGCGAGATCTTCTAGTTGTTTTGCTAATAATTTTGCATGAAGATGTAAGTCACCCCATGAGATATAAATTTCTTCATGGTTTGAGGGGGAGGTGCTCATTTCTCACTCATGGCTTTATAGATGCTAGGGAAGCAAGTTAAGAAAATATAGCTAGCATATTGTTCTGGTTGCATTTGATCTAATGCGTTATAAATTTCTTCTCTAATTAGCCCAATGGTGTGAGAGTCTGTTTTGGAAAGGGCATCGACTAAACGTTGAGCGATAGAGTCTGTTTCTAAATCAACCCCATGATTGACCTTAATTTCTCCTAAAAAAGCCCCGTAGGTGCTGGCAAATTGCATATCTGCAACAAACCCTTTATGAAGACTCGGGTGTTGTTGAGTCAATAGAACCGCTTGTTTTTGGCAGTCTAAAAATACTGCACGCATTTTCTGGAGGATTTCTTGTTCGTTCATGGTTTTATTTTATATCGGGGAAGCTACCGTCAACGTAGACCCATTGTCCATCCTCTATGATGAAACGGCTAATTTCATGAAGGCGGTAAGCTTTACCATTAACTTTGTAGACGGCAATAAATTCAACTGTGGCGGATTTTTTGTCGGAAGATTCATTAAAATTTTTAACGATGAGCTCTAGCCATTGTGTTTTATCGGATGGTTCAAATAATGGGGCTGCGGGGCGTTGATCTTTTTGCCAAGTTTTTAGAAGATAAGATTCATTTTTTAGAACATAGGCACTATAGCGAGAGCGCATTAGTTTTTCAGCATCAGGCGCTAGCGCCTGTCCCGAATGATAGATGCCACAACATGCCTGATAGGTATTTAGGCCGCAAGGGCATGTTTGAGAGAGTTTCATGAATAAGTTCAATAGTTGTGCTAATAGGGTTATTGTATGTTGCTTAATAATGGTGGTTAAATCATGAGCGTATAGATAACAATATTCATTTTTAAGAGGTTAAATTTTTGATACTCGCTGAGTTGGATCACATTATTGTTTATGCCGCTTCTTTGGATGAAGGTAAAGCCTGGGCGAAAGATGTGCTTGGTGTTGAATTCTCAATAGGGGGATCCCATTTTTTAATGGGAACGCACAATCTTATTATGCGTATCGATAGTGATGATTTCCCAAAAGCTTATTTGGAAATTATTGCGATTGACCTAGAGGCACCGGATCCAGCTGTTGGTGGTGTGAGATGGTTTGATATGGATTGCCCAACTTTGAGTCGTCAAATAACTAAGTCTCCTAGATTAATTCATTGGGTGGTAAGAACCCAGCAAATACAAGAAGCAGTTGATGAATTGCGACGTGTTGGTATCGATCGTGGAGATATTCTTTCTGGTTCTAGGATGTCTAACTATGGATTGTTAGAGTGGCAAGTTACAGTTAGATCTGATGGCTGGCGTTTGATGAATGGGGCATTGCCTACTTTGATTCAGTGGGGCGTTACTCATCCAACTGAAAGTATGCCTGCAAGCTCTCTAAAATTAAAGAATGTTATCTTGCATGTTACAACGGAAGAAGAAAAAATATTAATTGAGGAGATTCTGGGGAAACTTCATTTGGTTCATGCTGACACGTCACTCATTAAAGTGGAGGTATTGCATACCCATGGGTTGTCGGTCGATATTGAGTCTCCTCAAGGTTTAGTGCGTTTGAGAGGTTATGATTAAACCTATGTCTGAAAAGTTACCTATTCAATTTAGAGGAAATCAGCTGGCCGCCAGAATTTTAAAATGGCTAGGTTGGTCTTTTCAATTCAATGGTTTACCTACGCCAAGAGGCGTCATTGTGGTCTATCCGCATACGTCAAATTGGGATTTTTGCATTGGCGTCTTAGCTAAGTGGGCGATGGGGATACAGGTTACATTTTTAGCAAAACATACTTTATTTAATATCCCCGTGCTAGGAGCATGGTTGAGGTATTTGGGCGGCATGCCTGTTATTCGTTCTAGCCCTCAGGGTTATGTAGATGATTTAGCGCAAATGATGCATGCTAAAAAATATGCATGGATTGTGATTACTCCTGAGGGAACAAGAAAGTACACGCCTGGTTGGCGGAGTGGTTTTTATCGTTTGGCCTTAAAGGCGCAAGTGCCTATTGGGGTTGCCTATATAGACTATAAGCATAAGCAAATTGGGGTAACTAAATTTTTCATGCCCGCAGGGGATGAGGTCGCCGATCTAAATATGATTCGTGAGGTATATGAGGGGCGAGAAGGTTTTCATCCCGCATCTGCCGCCCCAATTATTTTTTGGAAACCCCCATCTGCACCGTAATTTTTTCAGCTAATTGCTGAAGATGTTCCATGCCGGGTTCTTTTCTAGGCCAAATCAAATCTACCCCATCATTGTTGAAGCGAGGTACAACATGCATGTGTACATGAGGTACGGTTTGCCAGCCTGCAGGCTTGTTGGTTTGTAAAAGGGTGATGCCATCAGGTTTAAAAATATCTTGCACAGCTTGAGCAAGCTTTTTTGCTGTCAAAATTAGAGCTTTAGCGCTTTCATCATCTACTTCTAAAATTGTTTCGTAGGGCTGTTTGGTGGCGACTAATACATGGCCATTATTGACTGGTCCAGCATCCATGAAAGCAAATACCCATTCGTCTTCATATACTTTGGCACAAGGAAGTTCCCCGGAAATAAGTCTCTCAAAAATAGTGGGCATGATTTCCTTTCATATTTAAATCTTTTAACAAGTGAATATATTAGTGCTAAAAGTTAATTATGGTTTAAGCTTTTAAGATGCATCTATTTGTTTATTTACATGGTTTTAGGTCGTCCCCATCCTCCGCTAAAGCGCTATTGACTAGAGAATCAATCGATAGATTAATGGCTGAAGGTGTTGATTTGGCCTGGTATGGACCGCAATTGCCACCGTCGCCTAGTTTGGCAATCAAAATGGTGACTACTTTTATTGAACAGCAGAAGTATCAAAAGTTATCCATCATTGGATCTTCTTTAGGTGGTTATTACGCGACTTATCTTGCCGAACGTTATGGGAGAAATTGCTTAACGACTCTTTTAAATCCGGCGGTTGAACCCGCTCGAGACTTGGAGAAATATATTGGGGAGCAAACATCTTGGCATGATGAGGAGGTTTTTTATTTTAGAAAAGAATATATACAAGAATTAAAAGATTTATATATTTCTAAAATTACTTATCCTAAACGGTATCAACTATTGGCAGCTAAAGATGATGAAGTCTTGAATTATGAAGAAATGGTACGTAAATATCCTGGCGTTTATCAGCATATTTTAGAGAGTGGCGGGCATGCTATTTCCAATTATTCTGACTACTTAAGCAAAGTTTTGGAATTTCATTTAGATTAGACGCCTATAAGAATTTTCTTCGTAGTAATAGCTGTAAAAATAAAGGAGTCATTTGTGTCACAAAAAAGCCAACTATTTTCAAAATTACATTTAAGTTCACCGCGTGGTGGAATTGATTTAGATAATCGGGTAATTGTTGCGCCTATGTGTCAGTATGCATCTGAAAATGGCTTAGCTAGTGATTGGCATTTAATGCACTGGGGTAATTTGCTAAATAGTGGTGCTGGCATGTT
Source organism: Polynucleobacter sp. MWH-Spelu-300-X4 (assembly GCF_018687515.1). NCBI lineage: Bacteria > Pseudomonadati > Pseudomonadota > Betaproteobacteria > Burkholderiales > Burkholderiaceae > Polynucleobacter > Polynucleobacter sp. MWH-Spelu-300-X4. The sequence continues at coordinate 1,063,394 of NZ_CP061294.1, read as the reverse complement.
CATCATTGAGGCAACTGCTGTGGTGCCGGAGGGGCGTATTACACCGCATTGTTTGGGCTTATGGGATGACCAAACTGAGGCTGCTTTAGCTGATAAATTGCATAGAGCTAAAGCGTTAGCGCCCAAAGTGCCTGTATGTATTCAGTTGGCGCATGCTGGTCGCAAAGCATCTAGTGCTGCTCCCTGGAATGGCGGTCAATTGCTACCCCCTCAAGCGGGTGGTTGGGTAACAGTGGCTCCATCAGCTTTACCTCAATTAGAAGCAGAAACATCTCCGCATGCATTAACGGTTGATGAAATGAATGCTATTAAGTTGGCTTTCGCAAATGCAGCTAAGAGAGCGGATCGTATTGGAATTGATGCCATTGAATTGCATGGAGCACATGGTTATTTAATGCATCAATTTTTATCCCCCGTAGCGAATAAGCGTGATGATCAATACGGCGGTTCATTAGAGAACAGAATGCGCTTTCCTTTGGAAGTATTTAAAGCTGTTAGAGAGGTATATGCAGGAGTTTTAGGTATTCGTGTTTCAGCCAGTGATTGGATGGATGAAGGTTTAAAGCCTGAAGAGGTGGTTCAATTTGGGAAGCAGTTAAAAGCTTTGGGTTGTGATTTCATCCATGTTTCTTCAGGAGGCATTTCTCCTAAACAAAAAATTGCGCTTGGGCCTAATTACCAGGTGCCATTTGCCCAATTAATCAAGGCTGAGACTGGTTTAACTACATTTGCCGTCGGCATGATTACAGGCCCTCAGCAAGCGGAAGATATTTTGTCATCAGGACAAGCTGACGCGGTGGCTTTAGCAAGAGCTTTCTTATATAAGCCTCGCTGGGCTTGGGAAGCTGCTGGAGTTCTGGGGGGTAAAGTAGCAGCAAATCCTAGATATTGGAGATGTTTGCCAAAAGAGGCCCAGGATGTTTTCTTGGATATACATATGGGGCAACGTTAATGAGGTTTTATTTAGTTTGAAAAGATATTTACCTCATCCATTCATTCTCGCGATTCTTTTATCGATTATTTTGCATGGTTTGGTAAGTGTCTCTTTCAGATTGCCCGATTTTTCTGCGGCGGATGCTATTCCTGATGTAGTCATTAAAACAAAAATTCAATCAGCCCCCATCGCTAAACCTAAAGAAAAAGTTAAATCGTTACAGGATTTATTAAATGAAGTTGTTTCTGCTGATGAGCAGGAGCGGTCTGATCAACTGGCTGATGAGTTAAAGGGACAAGCTTTTCAATTGCCGCCGTCCGCCAAAGTGGCTTACTTTGGTTTTGTGAATAGTGGTGAAGTAGGTGTGGGACAAATTGATTGGCAATTGAAAGGCCAGGCTTATCAATTGTCAATTAGTGTGCCAGTACCATTTTTGGGCCAATTTACATTCACCAGTACTGGAAAGATTGATTCATTTGGTGTGGCGCCTGATTTTTATGAGGAAATTAGGGGGAGTAGAGGTACGCGTTCTGTGAACTTTATGCGCGACCAACGATTGGTATCTTTTTCAACTAATCAAGAAACTAGTTTTATGCCGCATGGCACTCAGGATCGTTTTAGTGTCATGCTTCAATTAGCAGCTTTGGTCGCGGGCAATCCATCCATTGATCAGAAAGGAGTAGCTCGAGAAATTCCAATGGCTACTATTGATAAAGTTGAAATCTGGACTTTTGTCAGTATGGGGGACGAACAACTGGATGATGTTGATGAAAAATACAAGAGTACTAGGCACTTCCTACGTTTACCAAGAGATAAGGAAGATAAACGTCGATTTGAGGTTTGGTTAGCAAAAGACGCGCTTTACTTACCTGCCAAAATTAAACAAACGGAGGTGAGCGGTACAACATTTGAGCTGCGCATTAAGAGTTTGGATTTTCAACAATAAAAATTATTGCGTATTTCTATGTTCAACTTTAATGCAATGATCCATGACTACTTTTAAGCCATGGGACTCTGCGTAATTGGCAGCTTCTTGATTAATGATGCCTAGTTGCAACCATAAAGACTTGGCGCCAATTTTGACAGCATCTTTTGCAACATCTAAACAATCTTCCGGTTTTCTAAATACGTTCACCATGTCTACTTTTTCTGGAATGCTGAGAAGGTCTGGATAGCAGATTTCACCTAGAATCTGAGAGCATTGAGGATTGACAGGAATGATTTTATAGCCTGCTTGCTGCATGTAACGCGCTACATCATATGATGGGCGTGTTGGTTTATCTGATAAACCAACAACAGCAATGACGTGTGTATCTTTTAATAATTGTTTCATATGTTATTTTGGGTGTGTGGTATTGCGTTGCTCAATGAAACGGTAAAAAACAGCTGCAAATATTAGACTGCTAATCGCAGAAAGCCCCATGCCAAGAAGATTCATTTCTGGATTGTGGGGGTAAAGATTTGAAAAAAGAGCGCTGAACAATAGAGATATGGGGAAGTGCACTAGAAATATCGAATATGACATTTTCCCTAGGGAGGCAATTGGATTTGCCCAAATGCGTGCATTGATCCATTGTTGCTGGTAAGTGATGCAGAGTGCGATAGCCGTAATTAGTGAAATTAATATCCGCATCCGGAAGTTGAGATACAGGCTTAATGCAACCATGTCTGACAAGAGAAATAATAAAAAATAAGATGATTTTTCTTTGGCGATATAAGCAACCAAAACACCTAAACCATAAGAACTGAAGAAGTATAAGAAGGTTGTGTCTAGAGTTTCATTCAGATTAAAAATAAACAACGAAGCAATTGTGAGGGCTGTGATACCTCCCATGCTGATCGCATGAGTTCTGGCGTATGACCAGCTGGTAGGACTTAATTTTTCAATGAGGAAAACTAATAAAAGGCTAACTAAAAATAATTGGAAGTCTATTTCCACATACCAGAGCCCAGCTGATAAAGACTCATAGCCCAATAGGTTTTGTAGTAAAAATAAATGACTGGTTAATTGAGCGGGGTCTGGGGATGCTGATAAAGAGCTGTGTTGCATCCATCTGCTGGCGATGAATGAGCAAATAATTGCTAGTGTAATTGCGGCTAGATAAGGAATGACTAATCTTAGATATTTAGACCAAATAAATTCGGTAACACTTTTTTTGACGAAAACATTAGGCTTGCAGATAATTTGCCCAGTTAAAAACCCACCTATAACTAAAAATACAGAGACGGCCATGCGTCCGTATTCAAATAAAAAATCAATCACTCCTGGTATTAATGAATAGGCAGCATCAGACATCGGACCATAAAAAGCTAGATGGTGCGTTAGTATGAGTAGGCAGCAGATACCTTTCAAGGTATCAATGAAGCCATACCGAGAATGGTTTTTTATTGAATTGGCCATGCAATAGGAAGTTTTTGAGGTTTGCCTTCTTCAATTTTTATTTTTCGTTTTAATGGGCGTTTTTCAAAAACAAATTCCATGTTGTAGGTGCCTGGTTCTAGGTTAATAAGAAGAATTGGACCTTCACTCATAACGTTAAAAATAACTTTTTGTTTTTCATTTGTAATTTTTACTGCTACATCAGCAACCCAAAGTGATCGTTGTGGGTGGTCTTGTGAAAACTCTAGTGTTAGAGGCCATTTTTTGCCGAGTTCAATAATCGCATCAGATTCTTCACTACCGATTCCACCGGTGATGTATTGAATGCCCTGGTAATTTTGGCTTTCAGGAATATCCGCTTGCGCGAGACAGGTATTTATTCCAATTACAAATAAAGCACTAAAAAATAGAGCTTTGACAGATGTGGCTTGTTTAAGTTTCATTTTGGCTAGTTGGGTTGTTTATGCAGCTATTTTAGATCTGCTGCAAATAAGATTTCCCTGACTCATTCTCTTTTCAATTGATTTGATGGAATCAGACTCTTTTTTTATTTCCCCAAGGATGAGATTAATTAAGGTTTGCCAGCCGCTACCTTTTGACTTGTAGAAGGCAAGTGTTTCCCGGTCAATTCTTAGTGTGACTTGTTCCTTGGTGCCGCTACCTAGTGGGCGACCTCGACCACGAGATAACATGGGTTTTACTTTGTGCCACTCTTTATCTGTTAGTGGGTGAGAATCTGGGTCAGATTTTGCAGACTTCGTGATAGCCAAATCTTCTTTGCTTGTTAAGCTAATTAATTTCTTCTTCATATCTATCTATTTCACGGTTATTTGCTTTTCTTAAACTAATCATTCGTCTAGAAATTTTGCCTCGGATAAGGATATGCCGTGTTTATTAAGGTTGCTTTCATCTTTTTCTGAGTCAAACGTAAATTTCATTCTATTTATTGTAGTTACATTTAATTGATGAATCAATGAATAAATATAGCTACAAAAAATAGGGTTATTAAGTCTAATGCTGAAAGGGTTGGTTGAGTGAGAAGATCTCTAAAAAAGCTTTTTTATAAAATTCTTGACACTTTTTAAAAATACTGTATATTTATACAGTATTGAGGCTAAGCCTCGTGTTTAAAAGAGTTTAAAGGAGATCAATCATGAAAACTTTAATTGCAAACCCAATTTGGTCTGTTCTTAGCGGTTTGGTTATTTGGATGGTTTTTGCTGAAAAACCAGGTGAATGGCAACGTAAAGAGTGGATTTGTAGCCGCTCTGAGTAAACAATCCAATCTCTCAGCATTCATGGGCATAACCATAGATAATTAGCTCATGGAAAAAACTGTAGAAATTGACTTTGTTTCAGATGTGGTTTGCCCGTGGTGCGCCGTTGGTTTTGGAGCCTTGGAGCAGGCTATTAAGAATTTAGATGGCCAAGTAAAGGCTCAAGTGCGATTTCAGCCTTTTGAGCTAAATACGCAGATGCCCAAGGGTGGGCAAGATATCGTTGAGCATCTCACCCAAAAATACGGCATTAGTGCTGAGCAGGTGCAAGTCAATCAAAAAAATATTCGTGAGAGAGCCGCTGCAGTTGGATTTGAGTTTCATCCAGAAGGTCGTCAACGCACCTATAACACATTTAATGCACATCGCTTGTTGCATTGGGCCTTGCATGAGATCGGTCCGGATGAGCAGTACCACCTCAAAAAAGAGTTGCTGAAGACTTATTTCACATTGGCTCTTAGTGTTGATGATCCGATTAATCTTTTGGATGCTGTTGCTAGAGCTAATTTAGATGTAGGGCGTGCTAAAGAAATTTTGGATTCGGATTTATTCGGACAGGAAGTGAGAGAGGCGGAAGGTCATTACACCGGTTTAGGTATTACGTCCGTACCTTCCATTATTTTTAATAAAAAACACCTTTTACAAGGTGGGCAACCAGTTGAAACTTTTGAGCAGGCTATTTTGCAATTGGCGCAATAGTTTTATCGAGACTTAATTTTTTTAAGCAGCTTGGACATAAACAACCTATATCAGGGTTGAGCTGATTGGTGTTAATAGCTGGAAGACTAAAACACCAGCAATCAGTTTTTCCAGCAAGGTTATCGCAGCAAAATTGAGTCTTGCATATGGCGCATGTTTGATTATTAATGTTGCTTTTGCTATTCATGATTTGGTTTGCATATGCTCAATCTTGTTACTTAAATCGCGAATCGCTTCTGTTAAAAACAATAATTCTTTCTCTTTGAGTAAATCAATTTTTTGATGAAGTAGTTCTATTTCAAGCTCTGCTTTAACATTGACTTCAAAATCATTGCTGGCCTGTTGTCGATCTATTTCCGCTTGTCGATTTTGACTCATCATGATGGCGGGAGCGGTATAGGCCGCTTGAAATGAAAGTAAGAGATTGAGCAATATAAATGGGTAGGGATCCCATGCACCTTGGCCGATCACAATGTTGCCGGTAATCCAAGCGGCAATAGCCATGCTTTGAATGATGATGAACCGCCATGACCCAACGGTTTTTGCTACTGCATCAGAAACTCTTTGACCTAGGGTGGCTTGATTAGCTATTTGATCTTGATGTGGAGAGGTCTGTTTGGGATAACTTTGCCTATGGGCTTTGCGGTGAGCACGCAAAGCTTCAAGAATTTTTATTTCTTCTGGGGATGGGCTGTGTGTGTTCATTAAGACCTCTTCAAAATAATCAGCGTAATGCCTGGGTTACCAAAAATATCTTTTCTAAGTATGTTCTTAATTTGTGGTTGATACCGTAATAATTCTTGATAGATTTCTTTCCCAGGTAATAAATCTTCGCCAGCATAATAGCTGTCAATAATATGATTGCGTCGTTGGTAAAGAAGTTCTTGCCGAATAGCTTCTTTAATTCGGCCACCTTTGCCACTAGAGCCATAGCCATGTATGACTTTGACAATGGCAATAGCGGTTCCGTTTAAATTATCTAGAGATTGATCAAATTGATGAATCGCTTGTTCAACCGTGGGTAATGTTATTTCTAAGTTAATGGTGTAAATACCAGCTTCCTTTTTGGATAGTGCTGGTTTATTAGGGGATCCGCAAAAAGGGCAGACTTTGTCTAAAGCCCTTAATGGATTGCCACATTCAAGACACGGGGCGGACAGTCGGTTTGCCATGTAACCATGCTTCTAAGGATTCAATCACGCCATTTGCAAAACTTTGAAATACGGGTTTTGCCACAAATCCTAAGTGTGGAGTGAGTAGAGTGTTGGGGCTGTGGCGTAAAGGGTGATGTGGGTCAAGTGGCTCGTGATCAAATACATCAATAGCCGCGCCACCAATTGAATGATTATTAAGCGCATGAACAAGAGCTTCAGTATCAACTAAAGTGGATCTAGATGTATTAATTAATAAAGCATCTTTTTGCATGAGTGATATTTTTTCTTTACTTAATAAGCCTTTAGTTGTTGGGCTAGCTACTAAATGTAAAGAAATAATCTGAGACCGTTTTAAAAGTTCTTCTAGGCTAACGGATGTTACCCCGATAGCGGCAGCTCTTTCTGGAGTCATATTGGGGCTCCAGGTTAAAACATTCATACCAAATGCTTGGGCTACTTTGGCTACGCGACTACCAATCTCACCTAAGCCAATTAATCCTAAGGTTTGCCCATTCAGAACAGGTAATAAAGAGTGGGTATTGCGCCATTCTTGTTTGAGCAAAAGGGTATTTTGCTCAACGATCCGCTTATGAATGCCTAAAATAAGAGCCCAAGTTAATTCAGCGGTACTTTCTTTGGAAGGCCCCCATTCTGTATGGCTAATAGTGATATTTCTAGCTTTGAGTGCTGCAACATCAAGTGCTAGGTTGCGGGTACCTGTAAAGACGACATGTTCTAGCAGTGGAAGTTGTTCAATGAGGCTTGCTTGGAGAGGGGTTCTATCTCTCATCAGAACCAGTCCATGAACCCCTTTAAGAGCTTTTAAGAGAGCTTCGCCTGTTAAAGGTTGGTGGAATATCTCAACTTGGGCTTTAGATTCGATTTTTTCCCAGTTGGATAGCCTTTTATAGGCGTTTTCATAGTCATCTAGAACAACAATTTTTTTGTTCACGGCAGCCTCGTTTTTTTATTTGCTTAGATTATAGGAGTGTGGGATATTTACGCTGTCATAGAGCTAAATCCATCGGATCTTAAATAGAGGAAATAATATGAAATTTAAGCTTTTAAGTAGTTTGCTTGCTTCATTGTGTCTTATTGGGGTTGTTCAGGCTCAAAGTCAAGATTGGCCTAATCATAAGCCGATTCGTTTAATTTCCGTATTCCCTCCTGGAGGTTCTGTTGATCAGGTGGCGAGGATTTTGGCGCCGTCATTGCAAAATCAATTGAAGCAATCGGTGATTGTTGAAAATATTGGTGGTGCATCTGGGGTGATTGGTACGAATGCTTTGGCCAAGGCAGCTCCTGATGGGTACACTTTCGCTGTTGTTTTTGATACCCATGGTGTTAATCCTAGTCTTAAGGAAAAAATGCCTTATGACACCAAAAAAGATATTGCGACTGTCACCATGATTGGTACGGCGCCAATGGTTTTGACAGCTAGTAAAGCTTCGGGCATTACTAGCTTTAAACAGTTGATTGACCAATCAAAAGCTAAAAAGCCAGCAAATTACGGTTCAATCGGTACTGGAAGTTTAGGTCACTTGGCTATGGCATTGTTAGCTAAGGAAGGTAAGTTTGATTGGACGCATGTGCCTTATCGTGGCGGTGGCCCTTTGATGCAAGACGCGCTAGCTGGTCATGTGCCGTTGGCAGTTGGCTCTTTATTTTTGGTAAAACCTCATATTGATACAAATGGCATTATTCCTTTGGTAGTCACAACTAAAAAACGTACAGTTGAACTGCCTAATGTACCAACGGTGGCTGAGAGCGGTTACCCTAATTTTGATGCGCCAGCATGGTGGGCCATTATTGCGCCTGCTAAAACCCCAGAAGCCATTATTAATAAAATGCATGCGGAAATTGCTAAAGCATTGAAGAGTCCTGAAGTCTCCAATCGCTTGAAATCTCAAGGTGTTGAAATAGCAGGATTAGGCCCTAAGCCTGCCCAAGAGTTTGTTAATAAGCAAATTGATATCTGGGGCAAGTTTGTCAAAGAAAACAGTATTAAAGAAGATGCTAATTAAGTTGGGTTATCTCAGTGAGTTCTGAAGATAAACGCTTAGTGCCATATCAACCGCTGGACTTGAAAGAGCCAGCGGAATTGGTGGCGGCTATTCGCCATCGCCGAGGTGGTGATTTAATTAATCTGGATCGTATGCTGTTGCATAGCGCGCCTTTTGCTAAAGGGTGGAATGCTTTCTTAGGTGAAGTGAGAAACAATTTATCCTTGGATCCTAAGTTGCGTGAACTGGCAATGTGTGGAGTGGCAGTTATTAATCGAGCTGAATATGAGTTCATTCACCATGCGCCAGTATTTGTATCTGCGGGAGGCAGTGAAGAGCAGGTGTTGGCCATGAGAGGTATTGGTCAACGCACCATGCCACAGGGACTCTTCAATGCCTTAGAGCAGGATGCGATTGAATTAACTATTCAAATGACCAAGGCTGTTGAGGTTGACCCTAATTTAATGGGGCGATTACAAGAAGCTTTAGGTTCTCAGCGCTTAGTTGAGCTGGTAGGAGTTATCGCCACCTACAACATGGTGTCAAGATTTTTAGTCGCACTTGATGTGACCCCTGAAAAGCATCATTAACCATGCATAAGTAATATTAGCTATAAGGCTAATAGCCAAATATTGCAAAGATTACTAGTATTACCTTAAGTAAACAGATGGATGGATGTTGTGAATTCTTTAGGTCATATATATGTTGTAGAAGATGATGAATCTATGCGTAGCTCTTTGGCGCGCATGTTAAAGACCTATGGCTATACCGCTGATATATACGCTTCTCCAGAAGAATTTTTAGAAAAATCCGTACCAGTTTCTCCAGCTGCGATTCTGTTAGATATGCGCATGCCATCCATGTCTGGAGTAGATTTGCAGAAGCGTTTGGTTGATATGGGGCGTATAACGCCGATTATTTTCATTTCTGGTGAATCTATGTCTCATGAGATTGTTACAGGAATGAAGCAGGGCGCAGTCGATTTTTTATTTAAGCCATTTAACTTAGATGAAATGTTATTGGCGTTAACTAATGCAGTAGCTAAAGATCGAGAAAATTTTAAGAAAATTGGTCAATCTTTATCATTGCGACAACGTTATGAGTCACTAACTCCCCGTGAGACAGAGGTATGCGCGTTGTTGGTCGATGGCTTGATGAATAAAGATATTGCGGTGGAGTTGGGGACTACCAATGCCACTATTAAAGTGCACAAAGCACGTGTGATGGAAAAAATGCAGGCAGATTCATTGCAAGATTTAGTTCGTTATATGATAGCTTTAAATGAATAGTGGTCGAGGAGACTTTTATGGCGGGTGGCTCAAAAAATAAAGCAGCAGCGATCCCTGAAATTCAGGGAAAAGTGCTGCAGTCCGCACGACAGAGACTGAAAATGAAGCCGGAAGAGCTTGGGGTCAAAGCTTGCTTGTCTAAAAAACATATTATTCAATTAGAAGATGGCGGTGTTTCAAGTTTCTATTCGGAAGCCCACAAAGTAACTGTAGCTAAGAAAGTTGGTAAGTTACTTAATTTAGAGGAATCTCAGTATTTAGTTTATCCAGATGGTGATCAGAGTTTCCAGAGCTCATTATCTTTTGATGTGGAAGCATTGGAAGATGAGGTTCCTGAAGAGTCAGCAGTTACCAAAGCAATCTCTAATAATCCAAGTTCTAAAGAAGAAAAATATTCAAGTAAAAAAAATGAGCCTGTCGAGCAAAAAATAAGCTTGGAAAATCTTCAATCTGGCAAAGAGAGCTTTATAAAGAAAATACCGCTTCAGCTTCCGGTGAATTTGGCGAAAGGAGCGTTACTCCTGTTGGTGATGGCCGGTCTTTACATCACCAGAGCAGATATTGTGGAGCTGTTTATGGATAAGCCAGCTCCAGTGGCGATTTCTGCTGAGCCATCTGAGCCAACTCAAGAGGCAATTGAAACTTCTGCCACTACAGTAGCAGCGGTTGGTGTGCCACCGCTACCTTCAGAGGCTGGTTGTCCAAAATCTGATGCAACAGTTCTTGAGTATCGTGTCACAGAAGCAACTAAAGCAGCGGATTTTGTGTTTATTCAATCTAAATCTAAGCAGACTATTTGTGTGATTGATGCCACAGGTAAATCTAATATGCAGTCAATGGATGTTGGATCTAATTACACTTTTACGGGTAAGGCACCGTTTACCATTTTGACCAATGGTGTATCTCAGGCAAGCATTTATTTTCAAGGAAGACCTGTTCGAGTTTCGGGTGATTCAGTTCGATCTATCAAATTACAAGAAGTTAAATTTGCTCAGTAGAGCTATTTAAATCTAATTTTTCATTAGCCATTAAAATTGGCCAATGAAGGAATTTCCTAAATCTAAATCAGAGCTTTTTTGGTCTTTTACATGGTTGGCGCTCCAAGGGTTTGGCGGCGTTTTACCTGTGGCCCAAAGAGAGTTAGTTGATAAAAAGCGCTGGTATACACAAGAAGAATTTATTGAGGATTGGGCTGTTGCTCAAGTTCTTCCAGGTCCCAATGTTGTTAATTTAGCCATTATTTTTGGGTCGCGTTATTTTGGTTGGGCTGGGGCTATTGCTGGTATTGCCGGAATGTTGGTATTCCCAATGTTGGTTCTAATTGTGTTGGCATTTTTTTACCATGAGTTAAGCGGTTATCCCGTCGTTGCGGGAGCTCTAAGGGGAATGGGGGCTGTGGCTGCTGGTTTGATTGCCGGAGCATCGCTCAAGATGGCAAGCGCACTAAAAAATCATCCTTTAGGTTATGGGCAGGCTTCTTTAATTGGGGTGGTTTGTTTTTTGGCAGTGGCTATTGTTCGTGTGCCATTAATTTATGTCTTATTGAGTTTGGGCGTTCTTTCTATTTATCTAACTTATAGAAAGATTAAGCCATGATGACGTTTACATTTTCAGATTGGTCTTTGGTCTTTTTGCACTTTTTAGGCGTGTCTTTAATGGCTGTTGGTGGTGCTGTTACGGTGATTCCTGAAATGCATCGTTACATGGTTAATCAAACCAAGTGGATGACTGAGGATCAGTTTCTAACTTCTATCGCCATTGCGCAATCTGCTCCTGGCCCCAATATTCTAGTGATTGCCATGTTTGGCTGGCATATTGGCGTTAACTCAGTAGCAATTGGTTATCAGCAATATCTATGGGGTATTTTGGGTATGTGTGTGGCAATGATGGGGGTGATGTTGCCTAGCTCACTGTTAACTTATGCCACATCTCGCTGGGTTCAAGCTAATCAAGAGAAGAGTTATGTGGTGGCATTTAAGCAAGGCTTGGCGCCAATCGTGGTGGGGGCTATTTTGGCAACCAGCTGGATTATTACGGCCACAAATAATCAATTCGAAAGAGATTGGCCGCTTTGGTTATGTACGGCAATAACTGTTTTGTTGATATGGAAGACAAGAGCCCACATTCTTGTATTGCTATTGGTTGGGGCTATCCTAGGGGGCTTCGGTTTAATCTAGGTATAAAAATAGTTACAAAAAAACCCGACCTAAGTCGGGTTTTTTTCAATCAACCAACGTTTATAGTGGGTTGATGTTAGAAGCTTGCTTGCCCTTAGGGCCAGTTGTTACTTCAAAGCTAACCTTTTGGTTTTCTTTCAAGCTTTTGAAACCGTTACCTTGAATCGCTGAGAAGTGAGCGAAAAGATCTTCACCACCACCATCAGGAGTAATAAAACCAAAACCTTTTGCGTCGTTAAACCATTTAACAATACCTGTTGCCATTACTGTAATTCCTTAAAAAAATTAAACACGGTGATTACTCACCATTTCTTGCAGGGCTGGAAGATTCAACTAACCGAATCACCCATTTTGATAAATGGTAACGACGGAAGCTACTTGAAGACCTACATGCCAAGTATCGCACAGTTTTATAAAAGATCGATGAATATTTTATAAGGGCTTTTACTAGGTTTTAAAGCTTGTACAGCCTGAAATAGCCCTAAGACCCTGAGAATATCGTTTTATGAACTATAACTATATGTTTTATATGTGTTTTTAAATGATTTTTCGGTGGAATAGCGGCGACTTTAGTAGCTCTATGATCCGATTTATTCAATATGATTTAAGATAATCGGATGCTTTTAAACCTTTTAAACAGAGAATAACCCTATGAATCAAACTGAAATTTCCAAGATCGTTGATGACAATATTAAAGCGCGCCGGTCTATTCGCGCTTTTTTGCCAACAGAGATTCCTGAGAGCACTATTCTCGATTTATTAGATGTTGCGGCTAGGGCTCCGTCTGGAACCAATACTCAGCCTTGGCAGGTTTATGTTGTTACTGGAGAAAAAAAGAAAATGATTTCCGCTGACATCATGAAAGCCTTTATGGATCCTGTTGCTATTAAAGATCATGAGGAAGAATATAGTTATTACCCTGCTAAATGGGTTGATCCTTATATTTCTCGCCGTCGTAAAGTAGGTTTTGATTTATACGGTTTGCTGGGGCTTGGTAAAGACGATAAGGAGAAGATGCAAGCCCAGCATGCGCGTAACTATCAGTTCTTTGACGCGCCTGTAGGTATCTTCTTTACGATTGATCGCGTGATGCAGCAAGGTAGCTGGTTGGATTACGGTATGTTTATCCAAAGCGTCATGTTGGCTGCTAAAGCACGTGGTTTGGATACGTGCCCTCAGGCTGCTTTTACGCAATTTCATAAAATTATTGCGAAACATTTGGATTTGAAGCCCGAGCAACAAGTAGTTTGCGGCATGTCTTTAGGCTTTGCTGACAATAGCAAAATTGAAAATACTTTAATCACAGAACGTGAGCCGGCAAAAAACTTCACTCATTTTGTTAAGTAACCATTGTTAAGAATTTATTTATCAATTTTATTTTTTTGCAGCGTGGTTGGCTATGTGCCAACCATTTTTGCTATTGAGGTTGGTGATCAATTATTGCTTGGGACTGTTACGACTGTTGATGGTCGAGTAATGGATCAAGCATATTGGAATCAGAGAAATACTTTGGTTCAGGTTTGGGCAACTTGGTGCCCATTTTGTAAAAAGCAAAATGTTCATCTAGACCAGTTAGTTAAAAAAATACCCCCGCATTCTTTAAATGTATTGACCCTATCTATTGATAAGCAAGAATCTTTGGTGGTTAATTACATGAATAAAAATAATTATGATTTCCCCGTTGCTATGATGACTCCTCAGTTAAGTCAGGCGATTGGTAAGCGTAGGGGGGTGCCGGAACTTTATATCTTGGATAAACGGGGTATAGTTATTCAAAAAGATTACGGTTTGATGATTGACTTAGATTTCTTTGAGCTTAGTAAATATGCTCAAAAATAAATGACCTTATCTTTTGCTTATTTGCTTTCTTGAGCAAGATTAGAAACAATCTCCATAGTTAGAGATTAAAACTAACTTTAGGGTGAAACCCCAAGGGTTGTTATAAATCTTAGGAGTTAATATCTTAATAACATGAGGGGGAATTGATTGATGAAAAAACTATTCATAAGTGGGTTATTAATAAGCGCACTAAGTGCTGTATCTATTGGAGCGTATGCGCAGTCATTGCAGGTGAAGCAATGGGCATCTTCTTGTTTCGCCTGCCATGGTACAGATGGATATTCAGAGGGTGGCATGGCTAGTTTGGCGGGACAAAAAAAATCAGATTTGATTGAAAAGATGAAAGACTATCAATCAGGTAAGCGTGTGGCTTCGGTGATGCATCAGTTAAGCAAGGGCTATTCTGATGAGCAAATTGAGGCGATTGCAGGTTACTTTGCGGCTTTACCTCATGAAAAGCCAGCGGCTAAAACTAAATAATTAGGAGCGCATGATGCAAAGACGTGAATTTATACAAATTATTGGAGCGGGCGCTGCTGTTACAGCATTGAGTGGTTGTGCAACAACTGAAATTAATGCCAAGGGTGCAAAAGTTGTGGTTATTGGCGGTGGGTATGGTGGCACTACTGCTGCTAAATATGTCCGTAAATTTTCTAATTACACTGCCGATGTCACTTTAATTGAACCTGATCAGAATTTTATTTCCTGCCCTTTATCTAATTTGGTGATTGGCGGTAGTAAGAAGATGGAGGACATCACAGTTTCTTATGAGGGTTTAAGAAAAAACCATGGTGTTAATTTGGTTAAAGATTCAGTGGTTTCTATTGACGTCGCTAAACGTCAAGTGAGGTTGGCTGGTGGCGCCTCCTTGTTTTACGATCGTTTAATTGTTTCTCCTGGTATTGATCTAAATTATGAGAAGTTGCCAGGTATGCTTAAGCCAAATGCTCAAGAAGAAGTGTTGCATGCATGGAAAGCTGGCCCTCAGACTTTGGCTTTAAGAAAACAAGTAGAGGGGATGAGGGATGGAGGAGTTTTTGCCATTTCCATTCCTTTGGCCCCGTATCGTTGCCCTCCAGGGCCTTATGAGCGTGCTTGTCAGGTAGCTGATTACTTTAAGAAGGCCAAGCCTAAGAGCAAAGTATTAATTTTGGATGCTAATGATGACGTAACATCTAAGCCAGGATTATTTAAAGCGGCTTGGGCTACACGTTATGCTGGCATGGTTGAATATCGCCCTAAACATTTATTAACGGATGTGGATGCTAAGAGCAAAACACTTAAGTTTGAATTTAATGACGATATTAAAGCTGATGTGCTAAATGTATTGCCTCAAATGCGTGCGGGAAAAATTGCTTTAACAACAGGTTTGGCGAACATGAACGCACGTTGGTGTGAAGTGGACTTCTTAACATTTGAGTCAAAAGTTGCGCCGAATGTGCATGTTTTGGGTGATTCTATTCAGGTGGCGCCACTGATGCCTAAGTCGGGTCATATGGCCAATCAGCATGGTAAGACTTGTGCAGCTGCGGTAGTGGCTATTTTGAGTGGTGCAGAAGTTAATCAGTTGCCTGTGTATAACAACACTTGTTATAGCTTTGTTTCTGCAACTGATGTTGTGCATGTGTCAAGTGTTCATCGTTACGATGCAGAGAAGCGCACGATGTTGACTGTGCCAGGCTCTGGCGGTCTGTCTGCTGCAGCTAATCCATTAGAGGGAGAGTACGCGCAGGCATGGGCACGTAACATTTGGGCGGATATGTTGACCTAATTAAGCTCATTAATAACAATAAATAAACCCGCTTGAAGCGGGTTTATTTATTGGAGCTATTTTTTTTGGCAGCGTCATCTAACGATTTTAGGAAGGCCATTTTTTCTTTAATTTTTGCTTCCAAGCCACGGTCTGTTGGTTGGTACCAATGCGGCTCCATAACACCTTCAGGTAGATAAGTTTCTCCTGCCGCATAAGCATGAGCCTCATCGTGGGCGTAGCGATATGCTTTGCCATGACCCAGTTCTTTCATAAGTTTGGTCGGAGCATTTCTTAAATGAATGGGAACTTCGCGTGTTTTATCTTTTGCGATAAAGGCTCGAGCCTCGTTGTAGGCGTTGTAACCAGCATTGCTTTTTGGGGCTGCTGCAAGGTAGATAAGTGCCTGGGCAAGTGCTAGCTCCCCCTCGGGGCTACCTAATCTTTCATAAGTCGTGGCTGCGTCATTGGCTAACTGAATGGCTCTAGGATCAGCTAATCCGATATCTTCCCAGGCCATGCGCACAATTCTGCGTGCTAAATATTTCGCGTCGGCACCACCATCAATCATGCGGCAAAACCAATATAGGGCCGCATCCGGATTAGAGCCTCTGACAGATTTATGTAGCGCAGAAATTTGATCATAGAAATAATCACCGCCTTTATCAAATCTACGATTGCTGCTGCCTACGGCATTACTTAAAAACTCTAGCGATACATGCGTGACGCGATTGGTTTGAGCCGCATTATTAATTTGCTCAAGTAAATTTAAAAAACGTCTTGCATCTCCATCAGCAAGATCTATCAAAGACTGCTTGGCATCCTCGTCAAATTCAAGTTGAACTAAGTTTTGTTTTTTGGCTTTCTCCAAGAGGGCTTGCATATCTTCAGCCGCCAGTGATTTGAGTACATACACTTGTGCTCGAGATAGCAGAGCTGAATTAACTTCGAAGGAGGGATTTTCTGTGGTGGCGCCGATGAAAGTGACTAAGCCTGATTCAACAAAAGGAAGTAAGGCATCTTGTTGGGCTTTATTGAAGCGGTGAATTTCATCAACAAACAAAATAGTATGTTTGCCAAATTGAGATAAGTTCAATTCAGCTTGATCAACTGCTTGGCGAATTTCTTTAACTCCAGCAAGAACAGCTGATAGCGGAATAAAGTCACAGTCAAATGCGCCAGCTGTTAAGCGGGCAATCGTTGTTTTTCCGACACCAGGAGGCCCCCATAAAATCATCGAGTGAGGTTTGCCGGAGATAAATGTCGTATGTAGAGGTTTACCTTCACCCATCAGATGACTTTGACCTACTAAATCCTCTAGGCGCTTAGGCCTTAAGGCTTCCGCTAACGGAATGAATGAGTCTTGGGTTGTGGGCATGAAGTGGCGAGGACTAATAATCCTGAATGGCGATGCCTGCCAAGATAAGACTCAGCGTGGCAACTAAAGTGAGGATGGTGCGCATCTTTAAAAAATCCGCTAAATAAAGCTCATCTTCAATGAGATGATGAAATTGCCTACGGTCAATGATTAAGGCTGTTAGTAAGGTCAGGGCAATTAAGAAATATCCCGAAGAGAAAGGTAGGTGTAGCGCAACCCAAGCCAATAAGGATGGGATAACACCCCAAACCCAGGCACCAGTACTTCTCCAGAAATGCTGGTGGGTGTGAGGAGGTTGGGGGCTGAGTAGAGGTCCCCAATGTAGAGCGCCTACAAATGAGGCAATGCTAGCGCCATATATGAGTAAAGAGTTCGCCGCCCAAAAATCAAGCGGTGGTTCAGCAAACTGAACCAGGGCCGATAGGGCTATAAAAGGAATTAATCCTGCATATCCTAGAAATCTTGTGATGGGTGCCAACATATTTTAATTGTAGTTATAAACACCTTTGTTTGTTTTGCGACCTAGATAGCCAGCTGCGACCATTTCTCTTAATAGTGGGCATGGGCGATATTTGGAATCATTGAAGTTATTGAAGTAAACCTCCATAACTGCCAAGCATGTATCTAACCCAATCATGTCAGCTAGCGCTAAAGGTCCAATAGGGTGGTTACAGCCCAACTTCATGCCAGCATCGATATCCTCAGGGGTAGCTATACCTTCTGCTAAAACAAAGAACGCTTCATTGATCATAGGAATCAAGATGCGGTTAACTACAAAGCCTGGCGCATTTTTGACTGTAATAGGTTCTTTACCTAGCGCTTTTGCCATACCTTGGACTAAACCATGCGTTACATCATTAGTTTGTAAGCCACGAATGATTTCAACCAAGGCCATCATTGGTACTGGGTTGAAGAAGTGCATGCCAATAAAACGCTCAGGCACTGAAATTTGGGCAGCTAATTGTGTAATGGAGATAGAAGATGTGTTGGTAGCGATGATGACATCTTTAGATACGATGCTATCTAACTGCTTCAGTATCTTTACTTTTAAATCATAGTTTTCGGTTGCGGCCTCAATGACCATGCCGCAAGATTTAAAGCTGTTGTAATCAGTGCTAGTTTGAATGCGTGACATTGCTGCAGTTTTTTCTGCTTCTGTCATTTTTTCTTTTTTAATCAGACGATCAAGGCTTCCAGAGATGGTGCTTAATCCCTTTTGGACGGCTGCATCGCTAATATCAACCATCACAACATTTAAACCAGAAACTGCACATGCTTGAGCAATACCATTGCCCATCGTGCCAGCGCCAATGATGCCAACAGACTGGATACTCATATCTAACCTTTGATTAATTTGTCAAAACCCTAAGTTTAAGCTGATGCTAAGCCAAATAATGTAGTTTGGATGTCAATTTTGAGGCTTTTCCTTAAAATCATCCCATTAAAATGCTTTAATACCTCAGCAAATGTTTGACCATGGATAATAGGAATATGTCGACACAAGGTTTCATTCTCAAAATAGCGTGCCCAGATCGCCCCGGAATTGTTCATGCGGTCAGCCATTTCTTATTTGGCGAAACAGCCAACATTTTGGATTCCGCTCAATTTAGCGATACCTTTACAGGGCGCTTCTTTATGAGAATTCATTTTGATAAAACAATAAAAAACCTAGATCTTCTAGAGTTGAAAAAACGTTTTTTAGATATTGGGCAGAAATTTGATATGGAATGGGAATTATTTGATGCCTCAAGTAAGCCCAAAGTCTTAATCATGGTTTCCAAGCTAGGGCATTGTCTTAATGATTTGTTATTTAGAACGCATAGTGGTTATTTGCCAATTGAAATTGCCGCAATTGTTTCTAATCATAAGGATTTTGAAGGTTTAGCAAAAACATATGGGATTGCCTTCCACCATTTGCCTTTATCAAGTGCTACTGATGCGCGTAAAGATGAGCAAGAACAACAATTACTTGATTTGATTGATCAAGAGAAAATTGATTTAGTTGTTTTAGCTAGATATATGCAAATTCTGTCGCCCGCTGTTTGCGAGAAACTGGCTGGTAAGGCGATTAATATTCACCATTCTTTTTTGCCAAGTTTTAAAGGCGCTAAACCTTATTGGCAGGCACATCAACGTGGCGTTAAGTTAATAGGTGCTACAGCCCATTATGTCACCACTGATTTGGATGAGGGTCCAATTATTGAGCAGGGCGTGGAGCGTGTGGATCATGCAATGAACCCTGATCAATTGGCAGCTGTAGGGCGTGATGTGGAGTGTATGGCTTTATCGAGAGCGGTGAGATGGCATGCTGAGCATCGCATTTTATTAAACGGTAAAAGTACAGTGGTATTCCAGTAATGATGACGATTGATTTTTCTCAGCTATTAGATCTTTTTCTGCATTTAGATAAACACTTAACGGTAGTTGTGGCTTCTTGGGGGCCGTGGGTTTATGCATTGTTATTTGCAATTATTTTTGTGGAAACTGGCTTGGTTGTGATGCCGTTTTTGCCAGGTGACTCTTTGTTGTTTATTTCTGGTGCCATAGCGGCTGTGGGCGGAATGAGTTTGCCTGTGTTGCTATTAATTTTAGTTATTGCAGCTATTTCGGGTGATGCGCTTAATTACTCAGTAGGACGTTTGATTGGCGCAAAAGTATTTTCTTGGGAAAACTCTCGTTGGTTTAACCGAGATGCTTTTAATAAGACACATGATTTTTATGAGAAACATGGACCCATGACGATTGTGGTGGGAAGGTTTTTACCTTTCATTCGAACATTTGCGCCCTTTGTTGCGGGTGTTGCGCAGATGTCATATTCAAAATTTTCTGCTTACAACATTACTGGCGGTATTTTATGGGTGGGAAGTTTGACAAGTCTTGGTTTTATGCTTGGTGAGCATCCATGGGTGAAGGCGCATTTCTCATGGGTAGCTATCGCCATGATTGTTATCCCAGGCTTACCTGCTGCCTGGGTATTTGCTAAAGCGATGTGTCAGAAGTTTTTAGTTAACCCGTCTAAATAATCTTAAGTAGGTTTTCTTAAGTTAGCTAAAACTTCTACACCACGTTGAACGGCCGGGCGTGCTGCAATTGCTTCATGCCAACGTTTAACATTCGGGAATTCATCTAAGGTAATGCCTTGATTTTTCCAAGAGCGGGTCCAAGGGAAGATGGCGATATCAGCAATGCTGTATTCCTTGCCAGCTATATAAGGCTTCTTAGCAAGCTCTTTATCCATAACTCCATATAGACGGCGAGTTTCATTGGTGTAGCGATCAATCGCGTAATCAATTTTTTGCGGCGCATATAGACGGAAGTGATGCGTTTGACCTAGCATCGGACCAACACCGCCCATTTGAAACATGAGCCATTGCAAGACTTCAAATTTTCCACGAGTAGTCTTTGGTAGGAATCGTCCAGTTTTGGATGCTAGGTATAACAAGATGGCGCCAGATTCAAACAATGAAATAGGCTTTCCATCCGGACCATTCGGATCAACGATGGCAGGTATTTTGTTGTTAGGACTGATGGCTAAAAATTCTTTTTTAAATTGATCGCCATTACTAATATTAATGGGGTGTGCCTGCCAGTCTTTACCTAAACGGTAGCCACATTCTTCTAGCATGATGTGTACTTTGTGACCGTTTGGTGTTGGCCAGCTGTAGACGTCAATCATTGATTTATTTTTACTCATAATTTGGATAGTCTTTCTAGTGCTTGTTGGAGGGTGGTTTGTTGTTTGGCAAAACAAAATCGTATGACACCAGATTCTACGGTTTTATCGTAAAACGCAGATACGGGGATAGCAGCCACACCAATCTCTTTGGTTAGCCATTGGCAGAAATCAGCTTCGTTGAGCTGTGTTTCTGGGATATTCAAATGTTTGTAGTCAACGCATTGAAAATAGGTACCTGGTGTAGGTAGTAATTTAAAACGTGTTGCTTCTAAGCCTTTACGTAGAAAGTCTCTTTTTTGTTGGTAGAAGTTGGATAGTTGAGTGTACGGTACGGGGTCTTCTAGATATTTAGCTAGACCATATTGCATCGGTGTATTGACTGTAAATACATTGAACTGGTGAACTTTTCTGAACTCATTCATGAGATGCTTTGGTGCTGCCACATAACCAACTTTCCAACCAGTTACATGATATGTTTTTCCAAAGCTTGAAATTAAGAAAGATCGATTTGCTAGCTCAGGGTGGCGAGCGACACTTTGATGTTGTTGGCCATCGTAGACCATGTGTTCATAAACTTCATCGCTACAGATTAGGATGTCGGTGTTTCTAACCAGTTCAGCTAATTTATCCAAGTCTGATTTTTCCCACACCATACCGGTTGGATTGTGTGGTGAATTAATCATAATCATTCTGGTGTGAGAGGTAATGGCTTTTTGTAATGCATCCCAGGGAATGGTGTATCCGGTAATTTTTCCTTCGCCATTTCTTTCAACAACGAGCTGCACAGGAATCGCTGTACCGCCAACTGTCTCAATGGCGGGGATGTAGGAGTCGTAGACTGGTTCAATGACAATCACCTCATCACCAGGTCTAACCGCGCAAGCGATGACTGTAAAAATACCCTGAGTGCCTCCTGCAGTCACAGTGATCTCTGTGAGAGGGTCATATATATGCTTATATAAATGGGCTATTTTTTTACTGATACCCTCGCGAAGTGGCGCAATGCCTGCCATTGGGGGATATTGATTGTGGTCTGCGCGCATGGCGTCATTAACAGCATCTAACAATCGGCTGTCACAAGAAAAATCTGGGAATCCCTGTCCTAGGTTGATGGCTTGATACTCATTGGCAAGCGCTGACATGACGGTAAAAATGGTTGTTCCCACCTTAGGCAGTCTGGTAGGCAGATTAATTTGTCTCAAAGTATTATTATTTGGATTCATTATTTTTATTATTCTGCCATGTTGATCGTACTTTCGCCTGCCAAGAGTTTGGATTATGAGACTCCTCCCACGACGGATAAGCATACGTTGCCTATTTTTATTGGGGAATCCGCTAAATTAATTAGTGAGCTCAAAAAGCTATCGCTTCAGGAAGTCGCTGAATTAATGGACTTATCTGACAAGTTGGCAGCATTAAATGTGGCCAGATTTGGTGAGTGGTCGAAGACCTTTAATTTTAAAAATAGTAAACAGGCTATTTTGGCTTTTAATGGTGATGTTTATGAGGGGTTAGATGCTAAAACCCTGAATAAAAAATCTTTGGATTATGCTCAAGATCATGTGAGAGTTTTATCAGGTCTTTATGGTGTTTTAAAGCCTTTAGATTTAATGCAGGCCTATCGATTAGAGATGGGTACTTCTTTTAAAAATGCGGTTGGTAAAGATCTGTATGCATTTTGGGGAGAGAAGATTACCCAAGCACTCAAGAAAGAGTTGGATCAACATAAAAATCAAACATTGATCAATTTGGCTTCCGATGAGTATTTCAAATCGGTCGCGCCAGCTAAGTTAACTTATCCGATTGTTGCACCGGTTTTCCAAGACGAAAAAGCAGGCAAATACAAAATTATTTCCTTCTACGCTAAGCGCGCTAGAGGCTTGATGACGCGATATATCATTGATAACAAAGTTGATAAACCAGAGGGTTTAAAAGATTTTGATTTAGAAGGTTATCAGTACGCTCCGAAAGAAAGCTCTCCGGAAAAGCCAGTTTTTAGAAGAAAAGAACAGTAACTGTTAATGAAATAAAGGTTGTTGGTCTGGAGTGTCTTCTGGCATTTCTGCATGAACAATTTCGCCAGCACGGTCAACAAACATAGGGGCGCCACAGTCTTCGCATACCTCTGGATTAAATAGTTCAGCGTGCCTAAATTGATCATCAATTCCTGATACTTTGATGGTGTCATAGATTTCACGTATCGGGCTGTCATCAATAGAGATGTCATTTAAGGCATCGTTAGCGACAAGCTCTCGGTCATAGAGTGGCCATACAACACCGTAGACAATTTCTTTGGAACCTTTTAGCGCAAAAGAAATGCGGTATTCGTCACATTGTTCTTCACCAAACCCGCCTATGACACAAGATAATCCCGCTGAACTGACATTGAGCATGGATTCAAGATAATTAACGGCGGCCAAGATGCTTAAAGGACGAATTTTTCTATCTGCTTCTCGGCAATTGGTGAAGTACGCTTCTGGAAGTGTGAGCTCGAATTCGCAACCAGGAATAACTGCGGCAATTGTGTCCCGCATGCCGATTTGCCAATGTTGTAAACAAACACTTCTCTCTTGGCGGCGCGGACTTTCTTCTTGCCACCTAAAGAGAGGTGTCCCGCTAGGTGCAGCCACGGCACCAACAATATAGCGGGGGTCTGCTAGAACCGGAATTGTTTCGGGCATGTCTCTTAACTCAAGCTTGATTTCACTTGAATTAACAGCTGCAGAAGCTAGCTTTTCAAGTAATAACCTAGTTTGGCAATGAGAGTGGGGCATTTGATCAATGCTATATAGCCAGGGTACTAAAGCAATGCGGGCGTGTTGTGAAACGATCTGTCCGTGCAATTGATTGCCGGTAGCAGTAATTGTTTCCGTGCTTAATTTTCCCGATGGAATACTGTAACGAGTTCTAGCAATGATGGGAATGGCAATTAATACGACATCCCATGTTTCACCTTGATGCTCTAGTGTCAGTGATTCCGCTAATGTTTCAGCATTCTCCGCAAGCGCATCAAATGCGATAGGATTAATCTTTAAGGTTTGGTCTAGTGCGCTTTCAATAGCGTTTTGATTTTGTGCGTGCAGTAGCCTTAAAAGACGTTCTAGCAGTTTACTTTCCCAAAAAATATCTTCAACTCGACTGCCAGAGGCTGCCAAAGAAAGAGCGTCAGATACAAGGCGTTCTGCTTCTGGTGAAATGCGGGAAGAGTTTTTAGGTCTATAACTGGACATGTAGACATTCTAAGCAAAACGCCCCGACATGCGGGGCGTTTTTTATCTATCAGCGATAGATATATAAATTCATTTACTTCTTAGCTGGTTCTGCAGCAGGAGCAGCAGGAGCTTCTTTCTTGGCATCTTCCATGTGAGCTGCTTCTGCGCCGTGTTTTTCACCGCCCATATCAACTTCTGCATCGCTCTTAACTAAAAGATAACCAGCAGCTGCAATCATGGCTACTACGAGGATCAATATGGCTTTATTGCTCATGTGAATTTCCTTTTTCTGATGAATCGTTAGTGTTAAAAGTATCTCGAACCGTCAATATAACTCTTTATTAGACTGAATTCTTTCGTTAAGCTGACTTGAAAAGCCTTTCAAGTTTGGCTGGCAGGTTTTGACCACCTGCAAAGCCTTTTTGCAAAACGGTCCAAAAGTAGCGGTAGCTTGCTCGGTCGTGGAGTTTGCCCTCAAATTGAATGGGTCCCCAGTTAGCTTCTTGAGCCGCCAATAGGATGGATCCAGCGATTTCAAGTTCATGGGCGCTAGGAGAGAGCGTTTTGACAATTACTGGAATTTGATTGGGGTGAATACTCCATTTACGCATGTATCCAAATTCATTTTTAGCTCTTAAGGTATCGGATTCGATAACGGCGACATCATTGATATTGGTGCAAACATTATGAGATGGAACTTTGCCATGCGCATGGCAGGCCGCTGAAATTTCTAACATAGCACGTGCTACTAACGGATGATCAAATTGCCCTCTATCCATTGCTTCGGCAGGAATTGCGCCATGATGAGCAGAAACAAAATCCATGAGACCAAAACTGAGAGACTCAATTTGAGGAAGGGCGGCTAGTGCATACACATCATGTAGGGCCCCATGTGTTTCTATGAGGACTTGAATAGGTATTGCGCGATGAATGTTTGCTGTTTTAGCAACGCGGTTAATTTCATCAATAACCATTTGTGTTTGTTGGGCTGATTCCACTTTTGGAATCATGACAAAAGCTATTCGAGTTCCAGCTTTACCAACTAGTGTGGCAACATCTTTTTTCCATGAGGGGTGGCTTGGATCATGAATGCGCACACCTACACGGTTAAATTTATTTTCAGAACTTAAAACAAGCTGGGCAACTAATTCAGCATGCTCGGACTCTTGACCTACGGGGGCACCATCTTCACAGTCAAAGGTGATGTCAAAGATAGGACCTAATTCAGATTGCAAAGCTAAAGCTTTACGCATGCGCACTTCCGTGCCTGCGTAGTGATCACAAACAGGTAAGGCCCTCGGAAGGGCCTCACCTTGAAACAACACTTGATTAGCTTGCATGGATTACAACAGGTGTTTTACGCCGTCTTGTTCTTCAGTCAATTCTTTTAAAGTGAATTCCATGCGTTCACGAGAGAATGCGTCGATTTCTAGACCTTGAACAATCTTATATTCGCCGTTTTCACAAGTAACAGGGAATCCATACATAACTTCTTTAGGAATATCATATGAGCCATCTGAAGGGATACCCATTGTTACCCACTTGCCATTTGTGCCGCAGTGCCAGTCATGGATATGGTCGATAGCAGCATTTGCAGCAGAGGCAGCAGAAGATAAACCGCGCGCATCAATGATTGCCGCGCCACGCTTGCCGACTGTTGGCAAGAATGTATTTTTATTCCATTCTTCATCGTTAATCATTTGCTTAACTGATGTGCCACCAATCGTAGCAAAACGGTAGTCAGGGTACATTGTTGGGCTGTGGTTACCCCAAACAATTAGCTTTTCAATATCAGCTACTGCTTTACCAGTTTTAGTTGCCAACTGTGACAAAGCACGGTTGTGGTCTAGGCGTAACATCGCTGTGAAGTTTTTCGCTGGTAGATCTGGAGCAGACTTCATCGCAATGTAAGCATTGGTATTCGCTGGGTTGCCAACAACTAATGTTTTAACTGTACGTTTTGCTACAGCGTTCAATGCTTTACCTTGCGCTGTGAAGATTTGAGCATTTGCAGACAACAAGTCCTTACGTTCCATGCCTGGGCCACGTGGACGTGCGCCAACTAATACAGCGTAATCAATATCTTTGAATGCTGTCATTGGGTCGCTATGAGCAGTCATGCCTGCCAACAATGGGAATGCGCAGTCGTCGATTTCCATCATTACGCCTGTAAGAGCTTTTTGAGCTCTTTCGTCAGGAATTTCTAACAATTGCAAGATAACAGGTTGATCTTTACCCAACATATCGCCGTTAGCGATACGGAATAGTAATGAATAACCGATTTGACCGGCTGCGCCAGTAACGGCGACACGCAATGGGGCTTTTGCCATGAATTTGCTCCGAGCTTAAAGTAAATGAAAAGGGTATCTTGCGCCTTTGTCCTGACGCAAATCCTACAAAGTTTAGGATTTATCAATATTTCTGTCAATTAGTCTTATATAAGACATAAGTGTGTAGACGAAAACCCCCTCAATGTGATGAAATATCAATCATGACAGAAACGACCGCTACCTTTAGCCCGCTATACCAGCAAATTAAGGCTTTGATTTTGGCCAGCCTTCAGTCTGGCGAATGGAAGCCAGGGGAGGCAATTCCTAGCGAGAATGACTTGGCTGCTCGTTTTAAGGTTAGTCAGGGTACAGTTCGCAAGGCAATTGATGAATTGGCTAGTGAGAATTTGCTCATTAGGAGGCAGGGTAAAGGTACCTTTGTAGCTACACATCATGAGGATAGGGTTCATTTTCGGTTTTTGAAACTGGTTCCTGATGAGGGGGAGCCCCATTACCCGCAAAGCAAAATTTTGGACTGTAAACGTTTAAGGGCGCCAGCAGAAATTGCCCGTCTACTGGATGTAAAACCCGGTGACCCAGTCATTCAGATTGAAAGAATCCTATTTCTTTCTAATCAACCCACGGTTTATGAAGAAATTTGGTTGCCTGGGACGACTTTTAAGGGATTAAGCACGGAGCGCTTGGTTGGGTGGCGTGGACCGATGTATGCGCTATTTGAAACAGAGTTTGGCACTCATATGGTGCGGGCGACCGAGAGATTGCGTGCGGTAGGCGCCAATGAGCAATCTGCCAAGGCTTTAGGTGTGGCTGTAGCCACGCCTTTGTTGGCGGTCGAGCGAGTTTCTTATACTTATGGTGAGAAGCCTGTTGAGGTTCGTAAAGCTGTGTATTTGACTGCTAGCCATCACTATCTGAATGAATTGAACTAATAATGCTCAAGTTTTAAGCATTTATATGTATTTGAAGAATATTTTTTTCAAAAGTCAGTCTAGAGAAAGTTAATTAAGCGATAAAATCAAAAAGTTTTGCAACACAGCAAATATAAGTGAGGACAGAAATGCCAGATTTTAGAAATATTCATGTTTTTGATTTGATGAAATATCGCTTGCCTTGGGCAGGTAAGGTTTCCATCTTGCACCGTGTTAGCGGTTTATTGATGTTCCTTTTGATTCCTTTTGTTTTGTATTTATTTGATAAAAGCATCACATCTGAAATTAGTTTTTCTACATTTAAGGCTGTTTTAGCTAATCCATTCGCTAAGTTGGTTATCTTGGCATTGATTTGGTCTTACTTGCATCATTTCTGCGCAGGCATCCGTTTCTTGATGCTTGATTTACACAAAGGTATCGATAAGAAATCTTCTGCTCAATCAGCGGTAACGGTTTTAGTCGTTAGCTTAAGCTTGACAGCCGTATGCGCTGCTAAGTTATTTGGTTTGTTTTAAGGAGTGAGCATGGCGAATAACAATATTGGACCGAAGCGCTTAGTTGTTGGTGCTCATTACGGTTTGAAAGATTGGTTATTGCAACGTATTACTGCAGTGATCATGGTGATTTTCACTTTAATTTTGTTGGTGTCATTCTTGTTGGGTGATGCTACTTATGATGGTTGGGCTGGCTTGTTCTCTAACCAAATTATGAAGCTCATTACCTTTTTGGCAATTTTGAGCTTGCTTTATCACGCTTGGGTAGGTGTTCGCGATATCTGGATGGATTACATCAAACCAGTTGGTATTCGTTTGACATTACAAGTATTAACCGCGTTATGGCTGATTGCTTCAGTTGGCTATGCCGCACAGATTCTCTGGAGGGTGTAACGCATGGCTGCCATTAAGACAGCAGTACCACGTCGTCGTTTTGACGTTGTTATCGTGGGTGCCGGTGGTGCCGGTATGCGCGCTTCATTACAACTAGCTGAAGCTGGTTTGAATGTAGCGGTTTTATCTAAAGTTTTCCCAACTCGTTCTCATACAGTTGCTGCGCAGGGTGGTATTGGTGCGTCTTTAGGCAATATGAGTGATGACAATTGGCATTACCACTTTTATGACACGATCAAAGGCTCTGATTGGTTGGGTGACCAAGATGCGATTGAGTTTATGTGTCGTGAAGCGCCAAAAGTTGTTTATGAGTTAGAGCACTTTGGTATGCCTTTTGACCGTAACCCAGATGGCACGATTTATCAGCGCCCATTCGGTGGTCATACAGCTAACTATGGTGAGAAAGCTGTACAACGTGCTTGTGCTGCTGCTGACCGTACAGGCCATGCTTTATTGCATACCTTGTATCAACGCAACGTACGCGCTAAGACGCATTTCTTTGTTGAGTGGATGGCTTTAGACATCATTCGCGATCACGAAGGTGATGTGGTTGGTGTGGTTGCTCTAGAAATGGAAACAGGCGATGTGCATATTCTTGAGGCGAAATGCGTGATGTTCGCAACAGGTGGTGCAGGCCGTATTTGGCAAGCGTCAACGAATGCTTTCATTAATACCGGTGACGGTATGGGTATGGCTGCTCGTGCGGGTGTTCCGTTGGAAGATATGGAGTTCTGGCAATTCCACCCAACGGGCGTTGCTGGTGCGGGTGTTCTCTTGACAGAAGGTTGCCGCGGTGAAGGCGGTATCTTGCGTAACAAGAATGGCGAGCGTTTCATGGAGCGTTATGCTCCAACGTTGAAAGACTTAGCACCACGTGACTTCGTTTCTCGTTCAATGGACCAAGAGATCAAGGAGGGCCGTGGTTGTGGTCCTAACGGTGACTATGTAGTGCTTGATTTGACACATATTGGCGCTGAAACTATTCATAAGCGTTTGCCATCTGTGTATGAGATTGGCGTTAACTTTGCTAACGTGGATGTGACAAAAGAGCCAATTCCTGTAGTGCCAACTATTCACTATCAGATGGGTGGTATTCCAACGAATATTTATGGTCAGGTTGTGGCTCCTAAGAACGGTAATCCAAATGAAGTTATTAATGGCTTCTACGCGATGGGTGAGTGTTCTTGCGTTTCTGTTCACGGCGCTAACCGTTTGGGTACAAACTCATTGCTTGACTTGTTGGTATTTGGTCGCGCAGCTGGTAACCATGTTATTTCAACAGCGCTTAAGCAAAAAGAGCACAAGCCATTGCCAGCTGATGCAGCTGACTTCTCGTTGTCTCGTTTGGCTAAGTTAGACAGCTCGACATCTGGTGAGTACACGCAAGACGTTGCTAACGATATCCGCAGTACGATGCAGAAACATTGCGGTGTATTCCGCACGCAAGAGTTGTTAGATGGCGGCGTGAAAGCGATTGCTGAAGTAACTGCACGTGCTAAGAGCATTCATCTAAAAGACAAATCAAAAGTCTTTAATACCGCACGTATTGAAGCTTTAGAGCTTGAGAACTTGATCGAAGCGGCCAATGCAACGATTGTTTCTGCTGCTGCTCGTAAAGAAAGTCGCGGTGCGCATGCTCATGATGATCATCCTGAGCGTGATGATGTGAACTGGATGAAACATACTCTCTGGTATAGCGAAGGCAATAAGCTCGACTACAAGCCAGTCAAGATGACTCCGCTAACAGTTGAATCTGTTCCACCTAAGGTTCGTACCTTCTAAGCGTATTAAGGAAGAAAAATGAGCGATACACGTATTTTTGAAGTCTACCGTTACGATCCAGAAGTCGATGCTGCTCCGCGCATGCAGACTTATGAAGTGGAATTGGACGGTTCTGAGCGCATGTTGTTAGATGCTTTGATGAAGTTGAAGAAGATGGATGAGAGTTTGTCTTTCCGCCGTTCTTGTCGTGAGGGTGTTTGTGGTTCTGATGCCATGAACATTAACGGTAAAAATGGTTTGGCTTGTTTAACTAACATGTTGACGTTGCCAAAGAAAATTTCTTTGCGCCCATTGCCAGGTTTGCCGGTTGTTCGCGACTTGATCGTTGATATGACGCAATTCTTCAAGCAATACCATTCAATTCGTCCTTATTTGGTTAATGAGACGCCTCCCCCTGAGAAAGAGCGTTTACAAAGCCCTGAAGAGCGTGAAGAGTTAGATGGTTTGTATGAGTGTATTTTGTGCGCTTCATGCTCAACATCTTGCCCATCATTCTGGTGGAATCCTGATAAATTTGTTGGGCCTGCTGGTTTGCTACAGGCTTATCGTTTTATTGCTGATAGTCGTGACCAGGTAACTGGAGAGCGTTTGGATAATTTGGAAGATCCATATCGCTTATTCCGTTGCCATACGATCATGAACTGTGTAGATGTTTGTCCAAAAGGATTAAACCCTACTAAAGCGATCGGTAAGATTAAAGAGTTAATGGTTCGCCGAGCTGTTTAATGGCGTTACCATCTGAAACCTTGTCGCTCTTGCGTTGGCGTGCGCGACGAGGTTTGTTGGAGAATGACCTGATCATTGAACGTTTTTTTGAGCGTTTTCATGAGCAGTTAGAAGATAAAGATATTGAGCCGTTGACGCGTTTATTTGATTTAAGTGACAACGATTTAATGGATTTATTATTACGTCGTAAAGAGCCCGAAGGGGCGCTAGCTGACGAAGGGGTGCATCGGATCCTGGCGATGTTGCGTCCCCCTAGAGATTAATCTCTAAAAATAAATAGCCTGGAATAGAAATTGCTTGTTTGATAAGACCTGAACTGCGTATAAGGAAAGAAAAATGAACGCCTCTAATGAAAAAGCCACGTTATCGTTCTCTGATGGCACACCAGCCATTGAGTTGCCAATCTACAAAGGTGTAGTTGGCCCTGATGTGATTGATATTCGCAAGTTATATGGTCAGACGGGTAAATTTACTTATGACCCAGGCTTCATGTCTACAGCTTCTTGTAACTCAAAAATCACCTATATTGATGGCGATAAGGGTGAGTTGTTATATCGTGGTTATCAAATTCAAGATTTGGCGACGAACTGTGATTTCTTGGAATCTTGCTACCTATTATTAAAAGGTGAGTTGCCTAACGCTCAGCAGAAGAAAGAGTTTGATGGTTTGGTGATGCATCACACCATGGTGCATGAGCAAATGCAATTCTTCTTGCGTGGTTTCCGTCGCGATGCGCATCCAATGGCTGTTTTGACAGGCTTGGTTGGCGCGATGGCTGCTTTCTATCATGATGGCGTTGACTACAGCACAGCACATGAGCGTGAAGTGGCTCAAATTCGTTTAATTGCGAAGATGCCTACATTGGTTGCAATGGCTTATAAATATTCTGTTGGTCAACCATTTATTTACCCAAAGAATAATCTTTCATATACAGCTAATTTCATGCAGATGATGTTTGCTACTCCATGTGAAGATTACAAAGTTAATGATGTGTTGGTTCGCGCCTTGGATCGTATTTTTATTTTGCATGCTGATCATGAGCAAAACGCATCAACTTCAACTGTTCGTTTGGCTGGTTCTTCAGGGACAAACCCATTTGCTGCGATCGCAGCTGGTGTAGCTTGCTTGTGGGGGCCTGCTCACGGCGGAGCTAACGAAGCTTGTTTGCAGATGTTAGAAGAGATTCAAGCTAATGGTGGCGTTGAGAAAATTGATGACTTTATCGCTAAAGTTAAAGATAAAAACTCAGGCGTTCGCTTGATGGGCTTTGGACACCGTGTTTATAAGAACTTTGATCCGCGCGCTAAATTGATGCGTGAAACTTGCTATGAAGTTCTTAAAGAATTAGGTTTGGAAGATGACCCATTATTCAAGCTAGCAATGACTCTTGAGAAGATTGCGTTGGAAGATGAATATTTTGTAAGCCGTAAACTTTACCCGAACGTAGACTTCTATTCAGGCATCGTTCAACGTGCTTTAGGTATTCCAACTGAGATGTTCACATGTATTTTCGCTTTGGCGCGTACAGTGGGTTGGATCTCTCAATGGGAAGAAATGATTACCGATGCTGAGTATAAGATTGGTCGTCCGCGTCAGTTGTTCGTTGGTAGTGCAACTCGCGAAGTTAAACCTATCGCTAAGCGTTAATTCTAAGGAAGCACATGGCACGTACCTTGTATGACAAATTGTGGGACGACCATGTGGTCCATACAGAAGAAGACGGAACAACTGTCTTATATATTGATAGACAGTTGTTGCATGAAGTTACAAGCCCTCAAGCCTTTGAGGGTTTGTCTTTAGCGCAGAGACCAGTTTGGAGAAATTCTGCGAACTTAGCTGTATCAGATCACAATGTTCCAACAACGGATCGCTCCGAAGGGATTAAAGATCCCGTTTCGCGTTTACAGATCGATACGCTCGATCAGAACTGCGATGCTTTTGGTATTACTCAATACAAGATGCACGACAAGCGTCAGGGCATTGTTCATGTGATTGGGCCTGAACAGGGTGCAACCTTGCCAGGTATGACTGTTGTTTGTGGAGACTCTCATACCAGCACTCACGGTGCGTTTGGTGCCTTGGCTTTTGGTATTGGTACGTCAGAAGTTGAACACGTTTTAGCAACACAAACTTTGCTGATGAAAAAAAGCAAAAATATGTTGGTGCGCGTAGATGGGTTGTTGCCATTAGGTTGTTCTGCTAAAGATATTGTTTTGGCAGTTATTGGAAAAATTGGCACAGCGGGTGGTACAGGTTACACCATTGAATTTGCGGGCGAAGCGATTCGCGGCTTATCCATGGAAGGTCGTATGACCGTATGTAATATGGCTATTGAAGCTGGTGCGAGAGCTGGTATTGTCGGGGTGGATGAGACAACCATTAACTATGTTAAAGGTCGCCCATATGCGCCTACTGATGGCGAATCTTGGCGTCAAGCACTTCAGTATTGGCGTACTTTACATACAGATGAGGGCGCAAGCTTTGATCGTGTTATCGAGTTGCGTGCTGAAGAGATTAAGCCGCAAGTAACTTGGGGTACTTCGCCTGAGATGGTGCTTTCAATTGATGACAGAGTGCCAGATCCTGAGAAAGAAAAAGATCCAGTGAAGCGTGAAGCGATGGAGCGTGCTTTGGCATATATGAATCTTGAGCCGAATACTCAGATCGATTCCATCACAATTGACAAGGTCTTTATTGGTTCTTGTACGAATAGTCGTATTGAAGATATTCGTGCGGCTGCTAGAGTCGTTGAGCGCATTGCTAAAAAAGTGGCGCCAAATGTGCGTTTAGCTATGGTGGTTCCGGGTTCTGGCTTGGTAAAAGAGCAGGCTGAGCGTGAAGGCTTGGATCGTGTATTTAAAGCGGCAGGCTTTGAGTGGCGTGAGCCAGGTTGCTCTATGTGCTTGGCAATGAACGCGGATCGATTAGAGCCTGGTGAACGTTGCGCTTCTACTTCGAATCGCAACTTTGAAGGACGCCAAGGCAATGGCGGTAGAACACATTTGGTTAGTCCTGCTATGGCCGCTGCGGCTGCTTTAGAAGGCCATTTTGTTGATGTCCGTAAAATAGCTTAAATATTGGAGGGATCTATGAAGAACTTTTTAAAAATCGCTTCAATTGTTTTATCAGTAGCTGTGCTGTCAGCCTGCAATACGATTCATGGTCTTGGCCAAGATTTGCAAAATTTGGGTAGCGCTATTGATAAAAGTGGCGATAAAAAACCTGACTCAAATACTTCATCACCTGGAAATTCAGGTGTTGTTGTTACACCGGTGAAATAATGGATAAGTTTGTAGTGCATCAGGGCTTGGTAGCCCCATTGGATCGCGAGAACGTTGATACGGATGCGATTATTCCTAAGCAGTTTTTAAAATCAATCAAAAGAACAGGCTTTGGACAAAATCTGTTTGATGAATGGCGTTATTTAGATCAAGGTGAGCCAGGGCAAGATTGTTCTACTCGTCCAGTTAATCCTGACTTTGTTCTTAATCAACCGCGTTATAAAGATGCTAGCATTTTGTTGGCTCGTCAAAACTTTGGTTGTGGTAGTTCCCGTGAGCACGCTCCTTGGGCTTTAGTTCAGTATGGATTTAGAGCTGTGATTGCACCAAGCTTTGCTGACATCTTTTTTAACAATTGTTACAAAAATGGTTTATTGCCGATTGTTTTAACTGCGCAGCAAGTCGACCATTTGTTTAATGAAACTTTTGCTTTCAATGGTTATCAATTAACGATTGATCTTGAAAAGCAACAGGTTATCGCTCCTGATGGCCGTTCTTATGATTTTGATATTGCGCCATTTAGAAAATATTGCATGGTGAATGGCTTGGATGATATTGGTTTGACTTTGCGTCATGCCGATAAAATTAAGGCTTATGAAGCTGAGCGTATTTTGCGCATGCCTTGGTTGGATACCAAGCTTCCTTAATTCTTCCTTTTTAAAGGTTTTTCATGAAGATTGCAGTTTTGCCAGGTGATGGCATTGGTTCAGAAATTATTGCTGAAGCGGTTAAGGTATTAAATGCTTTGGGTGAGTCTTTTGAGATGGAAACAGCTCCGGTTGGTGGTGCTGGTTATGAGGCAAAAGGCCATCCTTTACCAGAAGAAACACTTAAGATTGCAAAAGAGGCTGATGCCATTTTGTTTGGTGCTGTGGGTGATTTTAAATACGATACATTAGCTAGAGAGCTTCGACCTGAGCAAGCAATTTTAGGTTTGCGTAAGCACTTAAGTTTGTTTGCTAATTTGCGCCCAGCAATTTGTTATCCAGAATTAACGGCTGCATCCTCATTGAAGCCGGAGTTGGTAGCAGGCCTAAATATTTTGATTGTTCGTGAATTAAATGGCGATATTTATTTTGGTTCACCAAAAGGTATTCGTACAGCAACGGATGGTTTATTCCCTGGAGCGCGTGAAGGTTTTGACACGATGCGCTATAGCGAGCCGGAAGTTGAGCGTATTGCTCATGTGGCTTTCCAGGCTGCGCAAAAGCGCCAAAAGAGATTGTGTAGTGTTGATAAGTCAAATGTGTTGGAAACTTTCCAGTTGTGGAAAGAGGTCATGATTCGTGTGGGTAAGGATTACCCAGATGTTGAGTTATCACATATGTACGTGGATAACGCGGCGATGCAATTGGTGAAAGCTCCCAAAGCATTCGATGTGGTTGTGACAGGCAATATGTTTGGTGATATTTTGTCTGATGAGGCAGCTATGTTGACGGGTTCTATTGGTATGTTGCCATCAGCTTCTTTGGATAAAAACAACAAAGGTTTATATGAACCTAGCCATGGTTCAGCGCCTGATATAGCTGGAAAAGGCATTGCAAATCCATTAGCAACCATTCTTTCAGCAGCTATGATGCTGCGTTATTCATTGGGTAAAGCTGAGCAAGCTGATCGTATTGAGTCTGCTGTTCAGAAAGTATTGGCGCAAGGGTATAGAACAGTAGATATTAAGACTGAGGGTTGCCAACTTGTGGGAACAAGTGAAATGGGCCAAGCAGTTCTAAAAGCTCTGTAATATAGATACCCCAGATTGATTTTTAATTATTTTTATTAAATAGGTGTCGTTATGGCAACTCCATTAGTCGGTTTAGTTGGTTGGCGCGGTATGGTTGGTAGCGTTCTCATGCAACGTATGCAAGATGAGGGCGATTTTGGATTGATCGAGCCAGTATTTTTTAGTACGAGTAACGCTGGTGGTGGTGCACCTGCGATGGCTAAGAATGAGAAGAAACTATTCTCTGCTGACGATGTTGATGCATTGAAACGTTGCGACATCATCATTACCTGTCAGGGTGGTGATTACACCAAAGAAATTTATCCCAAAATTCGTGCTGCCGGTTGGAAAGGTCATTGGATCGATGCGGCTAGTTCACTAAGAATGGTGGATGAATCCGTGATTGTTTTAGATCCTGTGAATCGTCCTGTTATTGATTCTGCCATTTCTAAAGGTGGTAATTTATGGGTGGGCGGTAACTGCACCGTTAGCTTGATGCTGATGGCTATGGGTGGTTTATTCCGTGAGGGCTTGGTTGAGTGGGTGAGTGCCATGACTTACCAAGCGGCCTCTGGTGCTGGCGCGCAAAATATGCGTGAGTTGTTATCCCAAATGGGTGCTTTGCACGATGCTGTTAAAGCAGAGTTGGCAGACCCAGCCTCAGCTATTTTGGATATTGACCGCAAAGTTGCGGAAACAATGCGTTCAGCGAGCTTTCCTAAAAAGAATTTCCGTAACACGGCCTTGGCTGGTAGCTTAATTCCTTGGATTGATGTGCCTGTTGAGCATGGTCAGACTAAAGAAGAGTGGAAGGGTGGCTCTGAGTGCAACAAGATCTTGGGTAACCCGCCATTCCGTTCAGCAGGAAGTATTCCAATCGATGGGTTATGTGTGCGTATCGGCGCGATGCGTTGTCATTCCCAAGGTTTAACTATCAAGATGAAAAAAGATGTACCGTTAAGTGACATCGAAGGCATCTTGGCGGGCGCTAATGATTGGGTTAAGGTTGTGCCAAATGATCGTGAAATTACTGAGCGCGATTTAACTCCAGCTGCTGTAACTGGCACATTAACAGTACCTGTTGGTCGTTTGCACAAGATGGCCATGGGCCCTGATTATTTAGGTGCTTTTACTGTGGGTGATCAATTGTTGTGGGGGGCTGCAGAGCCATTACGCCGCATGTTGCGTATTTTGTTGGAGCGTTAATTTGTTTTTAGTCCGTGCACTTGCCCTTGGTTTTGTTGCTTTATTGGTGACGGGGCAAGCATGTGCTTTAAGTTTGGGTAATTTAACTATCCAATCGAAACCAAATGAACCATTGCAGGCTCAGATTGCGATTGCAGCTGAAACTAGTGAGATCGATTCTTTAAAGGAGTTAACGGTGGCTTTGGCAACTCCTGAGACGTATAAACGTTTAGGGATTGTTTCTTCTGCCACTCAGGCTCAATTAAGAGTTGTACTAGTTAGGGGTGGGAAGCAGGAGCCTATTGCTGTTCGTTTGACATCTGATGAAGTTTTGAGCTTATCTCAAGGTGAAGTGTTTTTAGATGCTTTGATTGAGTTACGTTGGCCCGCAGGTTTGTTGCGTCGTGCTTATACCTTAATGGTTGGTGAGCAATCTAAAGTGCAGGTTAAAGCGGGTGATACGTTAACGGAGCTTGCTGGTAAAGCCTTATCTAATTTTGAAGATGCTTCTTTAGATCAAGCATTAATAGCGCTTTATAGAGCTAATCCACAGGCGTTTGCAGGTGGAAGTATCCATCGTTTGATGGTGGGTGCGGAGCTAAATATGCCAAGTAAAGCGATGGTTCAGAGTGTTCCTAAGTCTGAGGCCAAAGAAATTATGGTTGTTGCTGATAAAGCTTACCGTTCTGGAAAATCAATTGAGTCTTTGACCCAATCTGTTCAATCAGCACTGATGGGTGATCGTTTAAGGGTTGGTCCAGCGGAAGGTTTAACTGGTGAAGCCAAGCGCCAAATGGAGGATTTGTTGGTGCAGGAGCGCGCGCTTGCCGAAGCGAAGCAACGTGTTATCGAAGTTGAGAAAAATATTGCCGATTTAAAGCGTTTGATTGAGGCCAAAGAGAAAGGCCCTAATCATACTTCTTCGGATGATTGGAAAGCGTACGCTGGGCCGATTGTTATTACCGTATTTATTTTTATAGCGTTGCTGGTTCTATTGAAGTTGTCTAGAGCTGAATCAAAGAAGCCCATTCAAGAAGTTGCTATTCCAGAGCATGCTGCAAAATTATTTGCATCCCTTAATTTAGATTTGCCTTTAACGCCTGTTAAAAAAGCGGCTGATTTGTCTGTGGACACTCTTGATTTACCTTCAAGTGAAACTTTAAAAGTTAAACTGAATTTGGCAAAGGCTTATGTCACCATTGAAGATTTTGGTGCTGCTCGTAGGGCTTTGGATGAGGTGCTATCAGTTAGCAGTCTTGTTGATCCTGATTTAACTATTCAAGCTAAATCTCTTCTTGCTGAGATTGATCAGCGTTCCTCCTAGGTCTTATATGCGTATCGCGCTTGGTTTGCAATATAACGGAGCTGCTTTTTCTGGTTGGCAAACCCAGCCGGGGGGCAATACGGTGCAGGATTATCTTGAAAAAGCCTTATTAGATTTTGTGGGTGATTCTTTAGCCAACCCTATTAAAACAATAACAGCTGGCCGTACAGATGCTGGTGTGCATGCATTAGGCCAAGTTATTCATTTTGATACGGATATTAATCGCCCGATGCAGTCATGGGTTAAAGGTGTTAATGCTTTCTTACCTAAGTCGATGGCAGTTGTTTGGGCTAGAGAGGTTACTGATGATTTTGACGCTAGATTTTCGGCTTTTGAGAGAACTTATTGTTATGCGTTGTTAACTAGCAGTTACCCAGCGCCATTAGTTCATGAGAGGGCTGGATGTCTATTATTGCCAGAAGGAAAGTTACTGGATGTGGAAGCCATGCAAGCCGCTAAAGGCTGTTTGATTGGTGAGCATGATTTCAGTTCTTTTAGATCTTCTGAGTGTCAAAGTAAGACGCCGGTTAAAACAATTTATGAGTTAGAAATTGTTGAAGAGGGCCCTTGGATTTATTTTGTTATCAAAGGCAATGCTTTTTTGCATCATATGGTTAGAAACTTGGTTGGTAGTTTATTGACTGTGGGGTTGGGTAAAGAGTCTCCAGATTGGTTGAAAATGGTTTTAGATGCAAAGAACCGTCAATTGGCTGCGCCGACGTTTATGGCTGATGGGTTGTACTTGGCTAGAGTAGGCTATCCTAGCCACTTTGGGATACCTGAACCTAATTTGGCGAACAGTTTTTTGCCAAGAACATTATTTAAGTGAGTTGATGATGGGCTTGTTAAAACATACCCTTGGGAAAACTAGAATTAAGCTTTGTGGCTTCACTAGATCTACTGATGTTGATGACGCAGTAGGGTTGGGGGTGGATGCATTAGGGTTTGTTTTTTATCCACAAAGTCCAAGGTATGTGAGTCCAGAGGTTGCTGCTACGCTAATCGGCAGGATGCCAGGTGGTATGGATGCGGTGGCCCTTGTCGTTAATCCTAGTGATGAGGAAGTGCAAAGGATTAAAGATCGCGCGCCTCTGACACTTTGGCAGTTTCATGGGGATGAGAGTCCAGAGCGTTGCGAGGCTGTCGCCGACGGTATGCCCTGGGTCAAGGCGGCCCGAATGAAACAAGGCTTCAACTTAATTGATTTTTCTCTACAATACGAGAAAGCAGCCGGTTTTTTGCTAGATGCCTTCGTTGAGGGATATGGTGGGGCTGGACATACATTTGATTGGTCTTTAATACCGGATTTATGGGCAAAAGAAAACGCGCATCGGGTCGTTTTGAGTGGTGGATTGAACACGCGCAACGTGGGCGAGGGAATCTCACGCCTTAAACCTTGTGGCGTTGATGTTTCGAGTAGTATTGAAATAGCCAAAGGTCAGAAAAGCCCAGAATTAATGCGGGCATTTATTGATGCTGTTCGCAATGCTGATGCCAGTATTGCATCCCTGTAGAGGTAAGACTATGTACGATTTTCCAGATGCAAAAGGCCATTTTGGACCTTATGGTGGAGTATTTGTTTCTGAGACTTTGATGTATGCCCTTAACGAGCTCAAAGAAACTTATGCTAAGTATCAACATGATCCCGAATTTTTGGCAGAGTTTCATTACGAACTTAAGCACTTTGTTGGGCGACCATCACCGGTTTATCACGCTAAGCGTTGGAGTGATACCTTGGGCGGCGCGCAAATTTATTTGAAGCGCGAGGATTTGAATCATACGGGTGCACATAAGATTAATAATGTGATTGGCCAAGCTATGTTGGCTAAGCGCATGGGTAAGAAGCGGATTATTGCTGAAACAGGTGCTGGCCAGCATGGTGTAGCTACTGCAACGATTTGTGCGCGTTTAGGTCTAGAGTGTGTGGTTTATCAAGGTGCTGTAGATGTGGCGCGCCAAGCTCAGAATGTGTATCGCATGAAGTTGTTGGGAGCTACAGTTGTGCCTGTTGAATCTGGCACAAAAACTCTTAAAGATGCATTAAATGAAGCGATGCGCGATTGGGTGACCAATGTAGAAAGTACTTTCTACATCATTGGTACTGTAGCTGGACCTCATCCTTACCCTATGATGGTACGAGATTTCCAGAGCGTGATTGGGGAGGAGTGCAAAGTTCAAATGCCTGAGATGATTGGGCGTCAACCTGATTATGTAACAGCTTGTGTAGGTGGCGGTTCCAATGCAATGGGCATTTTCTATCCCTATCTTGATATGCCTGATGTTCATTTAATTGGGGTAGAGGCTGCTGGACATGGCCTAAATACTAAAGAGCACTCTGCCGCACTCGTGGCGGGTAGTCCAGGTGTTTTGCACGGCAACCGTACTTATTTATTGCAAGATGAGAATGGCCAGATTTCAGAGACGCATTCTGTATCTGCCGGTATGGACTATCCAGGCGTTGGTCCTGAGCATGCTTGGTTAAAAGATTCTAAGCGTGCCGAATATGTGGCTGTGACTGATGATGAAGCGTTGAAAGCATTCCATGATTGTTGTCGTATTGAGGGAATTATTCCTGCGCTTGAAAGTAGTCATGCGATTGCTTACGCCTGTAAGTTGGCAGCTAGCTTGCCAAAAGATAAGGTGATATTGGTGAACTTATCTGGGCGTGGTGATAAGGATATGCATACTGTGGCACAAGAATCTGGATTGAAGTTTTAGGAATAAGTTATGTCAAAAATTGCAAAAGTATTTGCTGATCTAAAGGCTCAAGGACGTAAAGGCTTGGTTCCGTTTATTACTGCTGGTGATCCTGAGCCTGCCGCTACCTTAGATTTATTGCATGCTCTTGTGAAGGGCGGTGCAGATGTGATTGAGTTGGGCGTGCCTTTTTCAGATCCAATGGCTGATGGCCCAGTTATTCAACGTGCCTCTGAGAGAGCTTTGGCTCATGGTATGAGTTTGAGGGGATGTATTGAGATAGTTAAAGAGTTTCGAAAGACCAATGAGCACACGCCAGTGGTTTTGATGGGGTATGCCAACCCTATTGAGCATATGGGCTCTGAAATCTTTGTAAAAACAGCTAAAGATGCTGGTGTGGATGGGGTTTTGGTGGTTGATTATCCCCCTGAGGAATGTGAAGATTTTGCCCAAAAATGTAAATTAGCTGGAATTGACCCAATTTTCCTATTGGCGCCAACTTCTGCTCAGGCACGTATTGATCAGGTCGCTAAAGTGGCTGCTGGGTACATCTATTATGTATCTCTTAAAGGCGTAACAGGGTCTGCTAATCTTGATACCAAGGCAGTGGCAAGCATTATTCCCCAGATTAGGGCGGTTTCTGAGGTGCCAATTGCGGTAGGGTTTGGCATTAGGGATGCCGCTTCCGCTGTGGCTGTGGGGAAAACTGCTGATGCTGTCGTTATTGGCAGTCGAATTGTGCAACTTTTAGAGGAAGCAGCCCCTGCTGACAGGTTACAATCTCTGGAAAGATTCCTAAGGGATATACGCGAGGCGTTGGATAAATAAATATGAGCTGGATCGACAAACTACTCCCACCAAGTATTCAACATACGGACCCTTCTCAACGTAAAAGTGTTCCGGAAGGTCTATGGGTTAAATGCCCATCTTGCGAGGCAGTCCTGTATCGCAATGACATTGAATCTAATTTACGTGTTTGCCCTAAATGTGATCACCATATGCGCATCAATGCGCGTGAGCGTTTAGATAAGTTATTAGATTTAGAGGGGCGCCATGAAATTGGTCAGGAAGTTTTGCCAGTTGATGCCCTCAAGTTCAAAGACACTAAGAAATACCCAGACCGTCTAAAAGATGCCGTTGATACGACGGGTGAAACTGATGCCATGGTTGTTATGTCTGGATCGATTCATACGATACCTGTTGTGGTGGCTTGTTTTGAGTTTGAGTTTATGGGTGGCTCAATGGGCTCTGTGGTTGGCGAACGTTTTGTTCGTGGCGCACAAACTGCCTTAGAGCAAAAGGTGCCATTTATCTGCGTTAGCGCAACGGGTGGTGCTCGTATGCAAGAGAGTTTGTTATCTCTTATGCAGATGGCTAAAACAAATGCTATGTTGGTTCAATTGGCTCATGCACGTTTGCCTTACATCAGCGTTTTAACTGACCCAACGATGGGTGGTATTTCAGCTAGCTTCGCTTTTATGGGTGATGTTGTTATGGCTGAGCCCAAAGCATTGATTGGTTTTGCTGGACCTCGCGTGATTGAACAAACTGTGAGGGAAAAGCTTCCAGAAGGATTCCAAAGATCTGAGTTTTTGTTGCAAAAAGGCGGGATTGACATGATTGTTGATCGTCGGAATATGCGCAAAGAAATTGCAGATCTTTTGGCTTTGTTGTTAAAGCTGCCTTCTGATTCTGTTGCTTAAGTTTTAAAGTTGCCGGCTACGTTTCAAAATCTAGATGATTGGTTGCAACATTTAGAGCAAGCGCACCCTGTTGGTATTGATATGGGGTTGGAGCGTATTACGCGAGTGAAGGATGCGCTCGGATTACATTTTGATGCGCTTATTTTTACGGTGGCAGGCACAAATGGCAAGGGATCTACCTGCGCTTTACTCGAAAGTATTCTTTTGGCAGCCTCTTATAAAGTAGGTTGTCATACATCACCACATTTCCTTAAATTTAATGAGCGTGCTCGTATTAATGGCGAGATGGTCGGGGATGCTCTGTTATTAGAGCATTTCGAGATTGTTGAAAAGGCGCGCTCATCTTTGTCTAACCCGCCAAGTTTGACTTATTTTGAGTTCACAACATTAGCCATCATGCATTTATTCTCAAAGGCTGGTTTAGATGCAGTGATTTTAGAAGTCGGTTTAGGTGGGCGACTAGATGCTGTCAATATCATTGATCCCGACTGTGCCATTGTGACAAG
Organism: Polynucleobacter sp. MWH-Spelu-300-X4; assembly: GCF_018687515.1. Taxonomy (NCBI): domain Bacteria; kingdom Pseudomonadati; phylum Pseudomonadota; class Betaproteobacteria; order Burkholderiales; family Burkholderiaceae; genus Polynucleobacter; species Polynucleobacter sp. MWH-Spelu-300-X4. The sequence goes on along the minus strand of NZ_CP061294.1, from coordinate 1,020,598 downwards.
CGTAGATATTGATCATGTTGGTTTCCTTGGTGATACGCGAGAAAAAATAGGGTTTGAGAAAGCGGGTATTTTTAGAACTGAAAAACCCGCTGTTTGTAGCGACCCTGTGCCGCCACAATCATTAATTGATCATGCTCAAGAAATCGGCGCCGATTTATGGTTGTTGGGCAAAGATTACAACTTTCAGGGTGATAAGCAGCAGTGGGGGTGGGCTGGCCGGGGGCGTCGTTTCTCAGGGTTGGGTTATCCAGCTTTGCGAGGAGCAAATCAGCTATTGAATGCTTCTGCCGTGATTGCTGCCTTGACAGCTGTCAGAGATCGTTTGCCGGTAGGCGCTCAGGAAATTCGAAATGGGATGGCTTGGGTTGAGTTGCCTGGCCGTTTTCAGGTCCTCCCTGGCCAACCTACCATTATTTTAGATGTGGCTCATAATCCTCACGCAAGTGCTGCTTTAGCTCAGAATTTAGAGAATATGGCATATCACCCCTATACCTTGGCTGTATTTGGGGCTATGGCTGATAAGGATATTGATGGTGTTCTAAAGCCTATGATGGGTAAGGTGGATTTTTGGTATTTTTGCGACTTGCCGACTGACAGAGCCGCTCGAGGGGTGGAGTTAGCAGAGCGTTTAAAGGCGCTTGGCTTTCAGGAGAGCAAGGATGCCGGGGTAGAAGTCTTTAAAAATCCTGAACTTGCTTATCAAGCAGCGCTAAAAAAAGCGGGCGAGGGTGATAGAATTACGGTATTCGGATCCTTCTATACCGTTGCTGGTGTGTTGGCTTATCGAAATGCAAAAGCTCATTAAATATGACACAACTTTAAACCTAGATTATTAGTTAATGCGCCTACCATTTTTCAATCGCTCCCAAGCTAAAGATAGTTATCCTACTGAGGATACTTTGACAGAAGATCCTGAGCGTCAGCGCGCCAGACATCGCTTAATTGGCGCTGTATTTTTAGTATTTGTTGCCGTCGTTGGTTTACCTTTGATTTTTGATTCAAAGCCAAAGCAATATAACAATGATGTCGTTATTCAAATTATTCAGCCTGGCTCAAAAAATGAAAAGGCTTCGGATGAGAAATCTGAAAAGAAAGCTGAAGAGCCTAAAAAAGATAGCAAAGATGTAGTTGAGACAAAGAAAGAAGAATCTAAGTCTGAGAAAGCTGCAGATAAATCTGTTGATAAAGCCCCTGCAGTAGCAAAAACCTTGGATAAAGGCGAAGAGGTTTTAACGATCTTGGAGGATCGCAAGTCAGACTCAAAGGCTAGTACAGGTAAATTTATTATTCAGATTGGCGCGTTTTCCTCAGAGGCTAGAGTTAAAAACTGGCAGACCAAATTAAAAGAGCAAAAAGTTTCCACTTATCTAGATACTAAAAACAATAAAGAGGGTGTGAAATTGTATTTGTTGCGCTCAGGGCCTTACGCAGATAAGGCAGCCGCTGATGCCGTAGAAAAGAAAATCCGCTATGTTGGGTTAAGCCCGAAAATCGTTGAGCAAAAGTCAGAGTAACTGATTAAGGATATCGACCCAATATGAATCTTCATTTCACATTAGTCGATATTGTTGCCGGATCCATCTTGGCTATTTCGGCATTGCTTGGTATTTGGCGCGGATTTGTTCGGGAAATATTAGCGTTGGTAGGCTGGGTAGCTGCTGCTTGGGTTGGTTACCACTATGCGACCTGGTTGGCGAATGAGTGGTTAACTGGTGTTCCTGGTGGTGAGATGACCCGCTTGGCACTTGGCTTTGTTATCTTATTTATTTGCACGATGATTATTTGTGCGTTGACCGGTCGTTTTTTGGCAAAAGTTTTGCAGCAAGCTGGCTTGAGCCCTATGGATCGTTTGTTAGGTTTGGGTTTTGGTTGTTTAAGAGGCATTTTGGTGATTGTTATTTTAAGTAGCCTTGCTGCTTTAACGAATATCACTAATACCAATGAATGGCGCAATGCATGGTCATTACCTGCTATTGAATTGTTGACAGGGATGGCTAAAGCTTGGTTACCAGATGAATGGGCTGATCAGGTGTCTGGTCAGTTGAAGAAGTAAGTTTTAAAAGGTAGAGGTTTTTATGTGCGGTATTGTCGGTGCAGTAGGCAATAGTCCTGTTAATCAGTTACTTTATGACGCATTGTTGCTGTTGCAACATCGCGGTCAGGATGCTGCTGGTATAGCTACTATGAACGGTAGTTCATTTAGTATGCATAAAGCAAACGGCATGGTGCGTGATGTTTTTCGCACGCGTAATATGCGTAGCCTTCCTGGTAATGCAGGTATTGGTCAGGTTCGTTACCCAACTGCTGGATCGGCGAGTAGTGAAGAAGAGGCGCAACCTTTTTATGTGAATGCGCCTTTCGGCATTATCTTGGCTCATAACGGTAATTTAACGAATGCATCAGTATTACGTGATGAGATGTTTTACCGTGACCGCCGCCACATTAATACTAACTCTGATACAGAAGTTCTTTTAAATGTTTTAGCTGATGAGTTGCAGCGCGCCACAGACAGTATTGCTTTAGATGCTGCTTCAGCTTTTGGTGCGGTAGCAAAGGTTCATCAACGTCTAAAAGGCTCTTACGCAGTCGTATCGTTGATTGCTGGTTATGGTTTGCTAGCTTTTCGTGATCCATTTGGTATTCGTCCTTTATGTATTGGTCGTTTAGATACGCCTAAAGGTCCTGAATGGATGATTGCCTCTGAGTCAGTGACCTTGGAAGGTTTAGGATTCACATTTGTAAGGGATGTAGCCCCAGGAGAGGCGATTTTTATTGGTTTAGACGGACAGCTTCAAAGTAAGCAATGTTCTGATACGGCAACTCTTGCACCTTGTATTTTTGAATATGTTTATTTGGCGCGTCCAGATTCATGTATTGATGGTGTAACCGTTTATGACGTGCGTTTGTTGATGGGTAATTATTTAGCTAAAAAAATTGCTAGAGAAACAGATGTTTCTCAAATTGATGTTGTGATGCCTATCCCCGATTCAAGTCGTCCTGCAGCAATGCAGGTTGCTAAGTTGTTGGGGGTTCCTTACCGTGAAGGCTTTTTTAAGAATCGTTATGTTGGCCGAACTTTTATTATGCCGGGTCAAGCGATGCGCAAGAAGTCTGTTCGTCAAAAACTTAATGCGATGCGTTTAGAGTTCCAAGATAAAAACGTGTTGATTGTGGATGACTCAATTGTGCGCGGCACAACTTCTTATGAGATTGTGCAGATGGCTAGAGATGCGGGAGCTAAGAAAGTAATCTTCGCTTCAGCGGCACCTCCTGTTCGCTATCCAAATGTGTATGGTATTGATATGCCTACACGTAGTGAGTTAGTGGCTTATGGCCGAACCAATGAAGAAATCACCAAAATGATTGGTGCTGATGAGTTAATTTATCAAGATGTTGAAGATTTAAAGCGTGCTATTCAGGACATCAACCCAGCAATTAAGAATTTTGATGCTTCTTGTTTTGATGGTAAGTACATCACAGGTGATATTACCGAGTCTTATTTAGATGCTTTGGAGGCTTCTCGCAATACGCCTAAGGCTTTGGCTGATCGGCAACCTGAAGATAGTTCCGATTTGGCACGTTCACAATTGCATTTGCATTTAGCTTCACAAGAGTAATATCTAGGCATGAGCAATAAAAAAATAAATCCCTCTGATCTTAAAAATCTCCATGTCGATACCTTGGGTGTTCGGGCAGGGGTGCGTCGCACAGAGTTTAACGAGCATTCTGAAGCAATGTTTTTGACATCTAGTTTCTGTTTTGACACAGCAGAAGATGCGGCTGAAGGATTTGCCAACGCTGAAAAAGGTTTTATTTATTCGCGTTTTACTAATCCTACTGTGGCGATGTTTCAGGATCGTTTGGCAGCGCTCGAGGGTGGCGAGGCTTGTATTGCCACTTCATCTGGTATGTCTGCAATCATGACTGTGGCTATGGCACATTTACAGGCTGGTGATCATGTGATTTGTTCACGGTCTGTTTTTGGGGCAACCATTCAACTGTTCAGTGTTATTTTAGGTAAGTTCGGTATTGAAACTACCTATGTTGATATGTCTGATTTGGGCGCTTGGAAAGCGGCGGTTAAGCCTAATACAAAATTATTCTTTTTAGAAACTCCCTCTAATCCACTTACAGAGGTGGCGGATATTGCTGCGATTGCAAAAATTGCTAAAGCAGCTGGAGCAATCTATGCCGTTGATAACTGTTTTTGCACACCTGCTTTACAAAAACCATTGGAATTAGGTGCGGATGTGGTGATACATTCTGCGACTAAGTATTTAGATGGTCAGGGTCGCGTCTTAGGTGGTGCGATTGTTGGTAGTAATGAATTTGTGATGGGGAAGGTATTTCCTTATGTTCGAACAGCTGGGCCAACTTTGTCAGCATTTAATGCTTGGGTCATTCTTAAAGGATTGGAGACTTTAAGTCTTCGTCTTGAAAAGCAAAGTGAATCGGCTCTTCATTTGGCGCAATGGTTGGAGCAGCAGCCTGCGGTTGAACGTGTTTATCACCCTGGCTTGAAATCACATCCACAGTATGAGATTGCGCAGCGTCAGCAAAAAATGGGCGGTGCGATTTTGTCTTTTACATTAAAGGGCGGAAAGAAAGCTGCTTGGAAATTAATTAACGGTACTAAGTTGTTATCGATTACAGCTAATTTAGGTGACACTAGAACCACCATTACTCATCCTGCAACAACAACTCATGTTAGGGTTTCGGAAGAGGCTAGATTGGCCGCTGGTATTACGGATGGTTTAGTGAGAATTGCTGTAGGGCTTGAGAATATCGAAGATATTAAAAATGACCTTTTGCCTGGGTTAACGGACTGATTTAGTTATTAACAATAGGGCATATCTAAAAAAGGAAGCTTAAAAAGCTTCCTTTTCTGCTTCTAGGTAGGCAAGACTTGTGTATTTACCAATATTGGTTTCAAAGCCCTTTGTGTTTTTAGCATATTTAATAACGCGCGGATCTTTTAAAACCATGGCTTTAGCTTGGCTAGGATCTTTGCCATCCTTAACTGCTTGAACACAAGATTCGTAAATGCCTGCCAAAAATTCTCCATACTCATTCAGTAATGTTTTCTTTGGATTCCCATGTCCTGGAATCCAAAGTTGATCGCCTGCTGCTTGAGTAATTTCTTTATATGTTTTAAATGTGCCTAAGTAAGAGCCGTCATCAATGTTGGCAATACGACCATCCATGGCGATATCTCCTACCTGTGTTACTTTGTCCTCTATGACTTCCATGCATATATCACCAGGGGTGTGAGCAATGCCATAGTGATGTACTTTGATGTGAACGTCACCATAATCAAAAACATCACCGTTCTTCACTGCATGTGTTGGTGGAAATACGATTGTTCCTGCTGTTGCTTGATTAGTCCAGCGTTCCATTAAGTTACGCCAAGTATTGCCTTCGATACCTTTAATTTGTTCAAGCGTGTAGGAGTGGGCGTAGATAGGAATATTTTTTCCATAAGCCTCTACAAAAGCTTGGTTGCCTAGAAAGTGGTCGCCGTGATAGTGTGAATTGAAAATGGCAATAACAGGCTGATTGCTAACTTTCTTGATCATTCTTATGGCCATTTCGCCAATTTGTACGGAGGCGCCTGAGTCTAATATCACGATACCTTTTTTAGTTGTTGCAAAAGTGATATTAGCCATCATGCCTTGATTCTCTGCCGTGGGAAATCCATCTGGTGAATAGATCATCCAAACATGTTTGCTTAATTGTTTGGCGGGATGATCTTTGACTGGTGGACCTTTAATAAAATCTTCAGCAGCTTTTGCAAATTCGATTACTTGCGGCAGTAACACAACGCTAGCGCCACCTGCGAATAACTTGAAGAAATTTCTGCGCTTCATTTGCATATATTTACCTTATGAGAAAGCTTGGTACATCTGGTGACTCATTGTGTCGTTGAATCATATCTGAGGTCAATGAATCTTTATTTAAATCATATTTAGTGGCTTTGTCTAAGTGAGTATTTTTTGTTTTGTATAGTTAGATAAAGCTAATAACTGTGAACTGAAAATCACTAGGACTTTCCCTAAAAATGAAATTAATAAGCTGTTTTCAACATTAATTTATTTCAAAATTATCTATAAAGATGAATAATCATTGAAAAGCTAAATAGCATATTTAGTGAGCGCATCTTATTGGGGGTTTTGTGACAGTTAGAAAAAAAACGATGCAGTTCGGTCGGGTGAAAAAAGCGCCAGAAAATTATGTCAGCAAAGATTTATTTGCCGATGTTGCTGAAAATGGTATGGATGAGACGCGACGGGGTTTTTTGCGTAAGAGTTTTCTAACTGCCCTAGGTGCAGCGGCAACCGGTGGAGTTATGGGTTCTGTCGAGGCTGCAGAGGGTGAAAAAGTTATTTTAGAAAAGCAGTCATGGCAGACTACTTTAGGTCAGCCTGTGGCTGCTCGTCCTTATGGTATGCCATCACAGTGGGAGGCTGCACTTCAGCGTCGTGAATCTCCTGGTTTGACCCGAGTGTCTGCCGCGTCTGTGGCATTTGCGCCATTGCAAGGTTTCTTTGGCATTATTACCCCAAGCGGTTTGCATTTTGAGCGCCATCATCAAGGTTGGTATGACATCGACCCTGCGCAGCATCGTTTGATGATTAACGGTCTGGTGAAAGAAGAAAAAGTGTTCACCATGGATGATTTGATGCGTTTGCCTGCTGTTTCTAGAATTCACTTTATTGAGTGTGGTGCGAATACTGGTTTGGAGTGGGGTAACGTTGCTGTGCCGAGCGTTCAATATACGCACGGCATGTTGTCTTGTTGTGAATTTACTGGCGTGCCGTTATCAACCCTGTTGGATATGTGTGGGGCTGATCTGAAAAAAGGTAAATATATATTGGCTGAGGGTGGGGATGGTTCTGGCATGACAAGAACTATTCCTATGGATGCTGCCCTGAAGGATGTTCTTGTTTGCTGGGCTATGAATGGTGAAATGCTTAGGCCTGAAAATGGGTATCCATTACGGTTAGTGGTTCCTGGTATTCAAGGGGTGAGTTGGGTGAAATGGTTGCGCCGCTTAGAGGTAGGGGATATGCCTTATGCCTCGAAAGATGAAGCTGTTCACTATATTGATTTGTTGCCAAATGGTTTACATCGTCAGTACACGACTATTCAAGAATGTAAATCTGTGATTACAACACCGTCAGGTGGCCAGCAGTTACTGGATAAAGGTTTCTATAACATCACAGGTCTTGCTTGGTCTGGCCGAGGAAAAATTAAACATGTAGACATTTCCGTTGATGGTGGCAACAACTGGAAACGAGCAAGACTTGAGACTCCAATTTTATCTAAGGCTGTGACGCGCTTCAATATGGATTGGACATGGGATGGTTCACCTGCGATATTGATGTCTCGAGCAACTGATGAGACTGGTTATGTACAGCCGATGATCAAACAATTGCGTGAGGTGCGTGGTACGCGTTCGATTTATCACAATAATTCAATCCAAGCATGGAAGCTTGATGTTAATGGGGAGCTAAGCAATGTACAAGTTGGCTAATCCATTGATGCGCAAATTATTGTTGGTGGGGGTGTTCTTATCTTTTTCAACTTTATCTTTGGCGCAATCTAAATATGAAGGTATTGGACGTCAGGCAACCAAGGATGAAATTGCTGCATGGGATATTGATGTGCGCCCAGATTTTAAGGGTTTACCAAAAGGCTCAGGTACAACTGCTAGAGGCCAAGAAGTCTGGGAGAGTCGTTGCGCATCTTGTCATGGCACTTTTGGTGAATCTAATGAAGTGTTTACACCGATTGTTGGCGGAACTACCAAAGAGGATATGCAGACTGGTCGCGTAGCTTCGTTAACAAATCCGAAACAACCACAGCGAACAACTTTAATGAAGGTGGCAACTGTTTCAACCTTATGGGATTATATTCATCGTGCTATGCCTTGGAACGCTCCAAGAACATTAACTGTGGATGACACCTATGCAGTGCTTGGTTATGTTTTGAGCATGGCTGAAATTGTTCCAGATGACTTTACTTTAAGTGATCAGAATATTGCCGAAGTTCAAAAGCTAATGCCTAACCGTAATGGTATGACTCAATCGCACGGCTTATGGAATGAAGGTGGTAAACCTGATGTCAAAGCTACAGCTTGTATGAGCGATTGTTCCAAGCATGTAACGATTGGTTCAACATTACCTGATTACGCTAGAAATGCCCACGATAATTTGGCTTTGCAAAATAGGGCATTTGGAGCTTTTAGAGGGGCTGATACGAGTAAGCCGCCAGCAAATAAGCTTCCTGAAAAAGGCGGATTTGTTTTGACATTAGCCAGTGCTGAATCTGTTACTCCTGCAGGTTTGTTTAAGAAACATAATTGTGCAACTTGCCATGCTCCAGCGAGTAGAGCGATTGGGCCAGCTATTTCAGAAATAGCGGCAAAGTACAAGGGGCAGGCCGATGCCATGAAAAAATTGAATCAAAAGGTTAAGTTGGGTGGTGCGGGTGTATGGGGAGCGATTCCGATGCCACCTCATGCCCATGTACCTGATGGAGATATTGATACTTTAGTAAGATGGGTGCTAACTGGTCAATAAAGTATTAGTATTAAGAATGTTGTGAAATTAGTTATTTTTATGAGGAGTTCAAATGAACCTTAAGCGTCGTGAAGCGCTGCGATTAACAGCAATTATTGGTTTGATGGCCGCAACAGGGCTAATTTCAGAGGCGCAAGCTGCTGATTGGAATAAAGCTGCTTTTGATGGTAAATCATTGGATGATGTTTTGAAGGCATTGGGAGGTTCGTCTGCTGATAAATCATCAGCTGTAACGATTAATGCTCCTGATATCGCTGAAAATGGTGCTGTTGTGCCTGTGGGAGTAACAACAACTTTGCCTAAGACACAGCAAATTGCTATTTTGGTTGAGAAGAATCCAAGTGCTTTAGCGGCACAATTTTTGATGACGGCTGATACAGAGCCTTTTGTAGCTTCACGCGTGAAGATGGCTCAAACATCTAATGTGCATGCCTTAGTCAAGGCTGATGGTAAGTGGTATGTAACTACAAAAGAAGTTAAAGTGACTTTGGGTGGTTGCGGCGGTTAATGCGCGCATGACTTGGTCAATCATTAATAAGTATTGAAAGGAAATAACATGGCAGATCCAATGCGCGTAAGAGCCCAAGAGAATGGCGGCGTGGTAGATGTAAAAGTTTTAATGAAGCACGATATGGAAACAGGTCAGCGTAAAGATCCTGCTGGCAAAGTGATTCCAGCCCATCACATTACGACTGTGACAGCAACTTGCAAAGGTAAAGTTGTATTTGAAGGCCAGTTTGGTACAGCTGTATCTAAAGATCCATTTTTAAATTTTAAATTTAAAGGTGGCGCTAAGGGTGACACTGTTAGCATTACTTGGGTAGACAACAGAAACGATAAGCGTACAGACGAAGCTAAGATTAGCTAATTTTTGTATGTAGATGAGAGCCCCGCTTAGCTCTTATGGAGTTGCGGGGTTTTTTCTCAAGAGGGGTGGGACATGACTAGATTGAAAAGTATTTTCTTGGCATCTTTGAGTTTGATTGCTGGTTTAGCAATGGCGCAAAGTGCTACCGATGAAATTGCTAAATACCGCGAAATGATTGCTGATGGCAATCCTGCGGAGCTCTATGAAGCTGCAGGCGAGGAGATTTGGAAGCGGCCCATGGGTCCTAAAAATGCCACCTTAGAGAAGTGCGACTTAGGTAAAGGCCCAGGGATTGTTAAAGGGGCTGCTGCAGAGTTGCCAAGATATTTTAAAGATACCAATAAAGTTCAAGATTTAGAGTCTCGCATCATTACTTGTATGGAGAAATTGCAAGGTTACGATGCAAAGGAAATTATTAACGCAGGCTTTGAAAAAGGTAAGCGTAAAGATGTTGAGGCGATTGTGGCTTACGTGGTGACGCACTCTAAAGGCATGAAGATTAATGTGCCAAATAAGCACCCTAAAGAAAAAGAAATGTATGAGATGGGTAAGAAAGCTTTTTATTTTCAGGGTGGGCCAATGGACTTTTCTTGTGCCTCTTGCCATGGTGAAAACAACAAACGTATTCGTCTGCAAGATTTGCCTAATCTAACAGAGCAAAAAGGTGCTGCTTTAGGTTTTGGGTACTGGCCAGCTTACAGAGTATCTAGTGGTAATTTCTGGACAATGCAGCGTCGTCTAAATGATTGTTATCGCCAACAAAGATTCCCAGAGCCGATTTACATTTCTGATGTGACGATTGCTTTGTCCGTTTATATGGGCGTTAACGCTAAAGGTGGTGAGATGAATACCCCTGGGCTGAAGCGTTAATTGCAGAGGAGACATAAAATGAAAAAACTAACCTTAGTTATCCCTGCTATCTTGATAGCTTTATCTACATCATTTGCATCAGCTCAAAGCAAGTTTGAAAAAATGCATAGTGAGAGCTTTAAGGCAAACGGTATTGCAACCATGGATCGATTAGATCAGGATGAAACGCAAAAATTTTGTTCTGATCCAGTAAATCTTGCTGCTAAAGGCGATCCTAAGAAACGTGAAGCAATTGAGAAGGCTAACTTAGCGACGATTAAATTACCTGCTAATGGCCAGTACTTCGGTGACTGGAAAGAGGGTGAGGCAATTGCTCAAAGTGGCCGAGGTGCAACATGGACAGATAAAGCTGATACGGTTGTTGGTGGGGGTTGTTATAACTGCCATCAAATTGATAAAAAAGAAATTTCTCATGGCTCCATCGGGCCATCCTTGTGGAATTATGGCAAGTTGCGCGGCAACTCTGAAGCAGTTGTTCAGTACACTTGGGGAAAGATTTATAACTCTAAAGCCTATAACGCATGTAGCAATATGCCGCGCATTGGACACTATAAGTTATTAAATGAGCAGCAAATGCGTCATGTGATGTCATTGTTGTTAGATCCTAAGTCTCCTGTTAATCAGTAATGGGTTAAAACTGGGCCGCTATATTAAAAGTATGGCGGCTTTTTTATTTTTTAAAGGACATCTTTATGTCAATGAATCGCCGAGAATTTTTGCAGGTATTAGCCGTAGCTTCTGCTGGAGGTATGGTTTTAAATACTGACTATGCAAGTGCGCAAGTTGCAGCTAATAAATTTTATGATTTGCCTCGTTTTGGTAATGTTCATTTCTTGCATTTCACAGATTGTCATGCGCAGTTAAAACCTATTTATTTTCGCGAACCTGATGTCAATTTAGGTTTTGGTTCTCAGTTTGGGCAGACGCCCCATTTGGTGGGGGAGCATTTATTAAAGGCTCACAATATTAAGCCTGGAACGCCAGAGGCTCATGCGTTTACTTATTTGGATTTTGAAAAAGCGGCAGCTACATACGGTAAGGTTGGTGGCTTTGCCCATTTGGCAACCTTAGTTAAAAAAATGAAGGCTAGTCGACCTGGCGCTTTATTGCTTGATGGTGGTGATACTTGGCAAGGCTCAGGCACCGCTTTATGGACTAATGGCCAGGATATGGTAGATGCTTGTTTGGCTTTGGGCGTTGACATCATGACGCCTCATTGGGAGATGACGCTTGGTGAGGAGCGCGTCAAAGAGATTGTTGAAAAAGACTTTAAGGGTAAGGTTTCTTTCTTAGCGCAAAACATTAAGACTAATGATTTTGGTGATCAAGTATTTGATCCTTATGTTATCCGTGAAATGAATGGTGTGAAAGTGGCCATCATTGGTCAGGCTTTCCCCTATACACCAATTGCTAATCCTCGTTATATGGTCGCTAATTGGACATTTGGTATTCAAGAAGAGCATATGCAGCAAATGGTGCAAGAGGTTCGTGCCAAAGGGGCTAAGGTTGTTGTAGTGTTATCGCACAATGGTATGGATGTGGATCTTAAGATGGCTAGCCGCGTAACGGGTATTGATGCGATCATGGGTGGTCATACGCATGATGGTGTGCCAACGCCAGTTAAAGTGAAGAATGCTAGTGGTGTGACTTTGGTCACCAATGCTGGATCAAATGGTAAATATTTGGGTGTTTTAGACTTCAAAGTGAACGCCGGAAAGGTTAGTGATTTCCGCTATAAATTATTGCCTGTGTTTTCTGAAATGATTCCGGCTGATTCTGCTATGAATCAGTTGATTAGCAAAATGAGAGCTCCTTTTGAGTCAAAACTTTCTGAGAAGTTAGCGGTAACGGAAGGGTTGTTGTATAGACGAGGCAATTTCAATGGCAGTTTTGATCAGTTAATTCTAGATGGGTTAATGGCGGTGAAGAATGCCGAGATAGCTTTTTCACCGGGTTTCCGTTGGGGTACATCGCTATTACCAGGTCAAGCTATTACGATGGAGCATTTGTTAGATCAAACAGCTATTACTTATCCTTGGACAACCGTTAGCACCATGAGTGGTGAGATGATTAAAACGATTTTAGAGGACGTGGCTGATAACTTATTTAACCCAGATCCTTATTATCAGCAAGGCGGTGATATGGTACGTGTGGGTGGGCTTCAATATGATATTAATCCCACGGCGCAGGCTGGTAAGCGAATTAATAACATGATGCTACGTGGTCAACTAATTGATCCAAATAAGTCTTATAAGGTGGCAGGCTGGGCTCCGGTGGCAGAGGAAGCTAAGGCTGTAGGTGGTGAGCCCATTTGGGATGTGATGTCTAAATATTTACGAGACATCAAAACTGTGAAAGCTAAGTCTCTAAATATGCCAAAAATTGAAGGTATCAAAGGTAATCCGGGGTTTGGTGTTTAACTGGTAAAACATTAGAGGGGGGGCTATGTGACCGGGGTTTATTTAGTTCTTTCTGGTCTAGTCTTGGGGTGGGCTTTGTCGGGGGCTCACTGGAGGATTTTATTTAAACCGACAGTTCTCCCTTCTGTTGTAGGTGGGATATTGGCTTTAGGGCTTGCATGGAACATTAAAGCCAATATGTCAGGGATGGCAGCAGAAACCTTGGTAGGACTTTCATTCCAATTTTTTGGGGCTTCTTTGTTGGTGGCCATGTACGGGGTTAGACCAGCGATTGTGATGCTAGCCTTTGTGACGGCTCTGGTTGCATTGGTGAGTTCTTGGGGTATTGATCAGGCTTTAAAGCAGTTTTTTATTTTAGGCGTCTTGCCAGCAATCACAGCATGTGGCGCCATGCAGATTATTTCTAAGCTTTTTCCTAAACATTTATTTATTTTTATTCTAGGCCATGGCTATGTGGCTGGCGTATTAAGTGTGATTGTGCCGGGAGTTATTTTGATGGTGGCGCAACAGACGATGTTGCCTACCGTAGCAGGTTTATCTATGGATATGACAGATTGGTTGGTGACATTGATCATTTTGTCTTTTACAGAAGGGTCTCTCTCGGGGATGCTTTTGGCGGTTTTTGTTATTTATAGGCCCAATTGGGTTCCTAGATTCGATGATCAAGCTTATTTAAAGATTCCATCTGAACCTACAAAAATGCCATAAAATACTAGGCTTATAAGGTTTAGAGATCATGCCAGAAATTAATTTAGCTCTTATTCAATCACAAGTGCTTTGGAGCACATTTGCTGTAACAGTTATTTTGGGAATTGTTATGCAGAAAACTCGTTTTTGCACGATGGGTGCAATTACTGATGTGATTGTTATGGGGGAGTGGACTCGGATGCGCCAGTGGTTGATGGCAATGGGAGTTGCCATTATTGGAGTTGGTTTTTTAACTTCCACAGGTTTGATTGATTCAGGAAAATCCATTTATACCGGGTCCAAAATTACTTGGCTATCAACAATTGTTGGTGGTCTATTGTTTGGTTTTGGTATGGTGCTTGCCTCTGGTTGCGGTAGCAAAACATTGGTCCGAATTGGTGGTGGTAGTTTGAAGTCTCTAATTGTGTTTTTGACGCTAGCCCTTTCTTCTTATATGACTCTAAAAGGGATTTTTGGTGTGTTGCGGGTTAATACTGTGGATACAGTTTTTTTCACATTAACAACAACACAAGATTTGCCTAGTGTTTTATCACCGATTTTGGGTGTATCTAAAGCGGTCCTTCAATTATTAATTGCTTCGGTATTAGGCGGGGCCTTCATTTTATTTGCTTTATCAAAGAAACATTTTTGGACATTAAATAACTTTTTGGCCGGACTGGGTGTTGGCGGTGCTATCTTGGCTATATGGTGGATTTCAGGTCAGCTAGGTTACGTTGCGGAAGATCCTAATACATTAGAAGAGGTGTTTGTTTCGACAAACTCTGGTCGGATGGAAAGCTTAACTTTTGTGGCACCTTATGCATACCTGATTGAGTGGTTAACGTTCTTTAGCGATGTAAGCAAAAAACTAACTTTGGGAATTGTTTCTGTTATTGGTTTGGTGGTTGGTTCCGCTGTTTATTCATTGATTACTAGAACATTTCACTGGGAAACATTCAGAAATGCTGAAGACACCGCTAATCATTTGTTGGGCGGAGTTTTGATGGGGGTTGGGGGTGTTACCGCATTAGGTTGCACAATTGGTCAAGGTTTAGCTGGAATTTCAACTCTGGCAATAAGCTCATTTATTGCTTTTATTGGATTTGTGGTTGGTGCCGCACTTGCGATGAAATATTTAAACTGGAGAATGTTGCCGCCACCTTGTGAGCCAGTTATTGCTAGTGGTAGTTCAAATTATTCAAATGGAGGATGTGGCATGCCACTTCAAATCGCTTGTCATACCGAGCAGTTCGGAACTTTGGGGCAAATCATGCCGGAGGATGTGGCGGAAATTGCTCGCCAGGGTTATAAGTCAATTATCAATAATCGTCCAGATGGTGAGGGTGGAGCAACTCAGCCCTTAAATGCTGAAGTTGAGGCTGCTGCAAAAGCGCTTGGTTTGAACTATGCTTATCTGCCCGTAGTAAGCGGTCAGATTACCTTGGAGCAGGCTCAAGAAATGGCTCGTTTACTGGCAACGATGCCGACCCCTGTATTGGCGTTTTGTCGCTCTGGTGCTAGGTCAACGAATCTCTATATGCTGGCTCAGCAGATTTAATTCTGAGCCAATTTAGAGGTGTTTTTGCTATCCTGAGCACTTAAAAGTCAAGCGATTTTGTTTCCTTTTGAGTGCTTTAAGTTGCCTTGAACCCTAGATAATTTCGAGATTCTTGGACTAAAATCTGAGAATGAATTCAAGAATATTTAAAACTACTTTATCTACATTAATCATTTCTCTGCTAGTTGCTTGCGGAGCTAAATCTGATGATGCGCCATTGCCGCGCCTTGTTAAAGTTGTCGTTGTTGGCCAGGTTAGTGTGCCCGCCACTACTTCTTCATATTCCAAAAATCCAGATGCTTTAACTTTTGATGCCTCTGGCAAAGTTTTAGAGATTTTGGTTTCTAAAGGACATAAGGTAATTGCTGGTCAAGCTTTGGCTCGCGTGATGCCAACAAGTATGTCTATGGCAGAGTCTTCTGCCTTAACGAGCTATCGAGCTGCAAAAGCTGAGCTCCAGTCAGCAGAGGGCGATTTCCGCCGCTATTCTGATTTAAGAGATAAAAATTTTATTTCTGCCTCTGAGTTTGAGCGTCGTGTTGCGGTTATCGAGGGAGCTAGAGCCAAGTATGAGCAATCATTAGATCAGTTGGGGTTTGTGACTTTAAGAGCACCAGATCAAGGGGTTGTGGGCGATATTAAATTGCAATTAGGTCAATCTGTTAGCTCAACGGATGTGGTAGCAAAAGTAGTGGTTACGGAAAAGAAAATAGCACAAAAGAAAACTAATAAAGATCAGATATATTTGCCTACAACAGCTATACATAGTGATGGCGTGTCCGTATTTAAATTGAAGTTAGATGCTGGTTCTGATTCCATTGGTGTATTGGAATTAGTGCAACTCAAGCTAGGTCAGGCTGATGAAAGTAGTGTGCCTGTATTGTCCGGTTTAGCTAATGGTGATGTGGTAATCGCTACGGGTTGGCATGCTTTAAATGTTGGCCAAAAAGTTCGCATTGCATTAAAAGACAAGGCGAATTAAATGAGTTTCGGAAAATTCAACTTATCGCGTTGGGCGATTGTTAATGCTTCTTTGACTCGTTACTTGATGGTTGCTCTAATGGTGTTGGGGATTGGGGCTTACTTTCAGTTGGGGCAAGATGAGGATCCGCCATTTACTTTTAGGGTGATGGTTATTCATACGATGTGGCCAGGGGCCACTGCGACCCAAATGTCTGATCAGGTGGCTGATAAGATTGAAAAAATTCTTCAAGAAGTGCCTTATGCTGACAAGATTAGAAGCTTTTCTCATCCTGGTGAGTCCACTATTATTTTTCAAGTAAAAGATAGCAGCCCTCCTAAAGATGTGGCTAATATTTTTTACACCGTTAGAAAAAAGATAAATGACTCTAGAAGTGTTTTGCCTGTTGGAGTGCAGGGACCATTTTTCAATGATGATTTTGGAGATACCTATGGCGTTATTTATGCCATGTCAGCCAAGGGTTACACGCCTGCTGAGGTAAGAGACTTTACGGTATATGTCAGACAAAGGTTGCTTCAGGTTAAAGACGTTGGAAAAGTTGATATTTATGGTTTGCAGGATGAGCAGGTTTATGTTGAGCTATCTAGAAAGAGGATGGCTCAATATGGTTTAAGTCCAGCTACGGTTGCTCAGCAATTGAATCAGCAGAATGCGATTGAAGGTGGCGGTAACCTCGAGTCTAAAAACTTTTCTCTGCCAATTAGAGTTGGTGGTCCATTTGAGAATGTTTCAGATTTAAAAGCGATGCCATTGCGTTCGCCAACGGGCGCATCATTGCGCTTGGGTGATATTGCAGAGGTACGTCGATCGCCGGTGGATCCTGCTGAAAGCAAGGTGCGTTACCAAGGCGAAGAGCTAGTGGCTTTGGGGGTCTCCATGGCGCGTGGTGGGGATATTGTTCAATTGGGTAAGGTGTTGGCTTCGGCAACACAGGCAATTGAAAAAGACCTACCTTCTGGTGTTAGCTTGTCCTTGATTCAAAATCAGCCTCAAGTTGTAGCTGGGTCAGTGAAAGAGTTTTTGGGAACTCTATTAGAGGCGCTCATTATTGTTCTTCTCGTGAGCTTGTTGGCTTTAGGTTTGCATAGAAATCCATGGCGCATTGATCCTTGGCCAGGTTTGGTGGTGGCAATTAGTATTCCGTTAGTGATGGCCGTTACATTTTTGGTGATGTATTTATCTGGAGTGGGCCTTCATAAAATTTCCTTAGGCTCGTTGATTATTGCTTTGGGTTTATTGGTAGATGATGCCATTATTGTTGTAGAAATGATGGTTAGAAAACTCGAAGAAGGGGCTGATCGTTTAAAAGCAGTAACTGCTGCTTATGAGTTGACGGCTATGCCGATGTTAACGGGCACTTTAATTACAGCGGTTGGATTTTTGCCTATTGGTATTGCTAAGTCAGCGGTTGGTGAATATACCTTTGCAATTTTTGCCGTGACAGCTGCTGCCTTAGTTATTTCTTGGTTTGTTTCGGTTTTATTTGTGCCTTATCTAGGATATTTGTTGCTGAAGAAGCCTGCTCATGCAACGCCAGCCGGTGAGTCACATGAACATTTTGATACACCGTTTTATCAACGTTTTAAATCTGTTGTTAGTTGGTGTATTGATAACCGTAAAAAAACAATCATCGCCACGATTGCTAGTTTTTTCATCGGTATTATTGGTATGGGGCAAGTTCAGCAACAATTCTTCCCGGATTCATCTCGCCCCGAAATTTTGATTGATCTTTATATGGCTGAAGGCACAAGTTTTGAGGCTACTGAGGATGCCGCTAAACGTGTTGAATCAACTATTCTTGCGCAGAAGGGTGTGCAATCTGTCACGATGTGGATTGGTAATGGTGCGCCTAGGTTCTTCTTGCCTTTGGATATTATTTTTCCAAGAACGAGTGTGGCGCAGGCCATCATTATTGCTGAGCCAGCGGAGCGTGATCGCTTGGTTAAGGAATTGCCTACTCACTTAGGTGAGGCTGTGCCTGATGCTCGTATTCGTACTAAGCTGTTGCCTAACGGACCTCCTGTTGCTTATCCAGTTCAGTTTAGGATTGTTGGTAGCGATCCTATTAAGTTGAAAGAAATTTCTCTTCAATTCAAAGAGATGATGCGTCAATCACCTTTGTTAAATGGCGTGAACGATAACTGGAATGAAAATCAGCCAGTTGCGAAAATTGAAGTTGATACTGCTAAAGCCCGTGAGTTAGGAGTTCCTCCTCAGGTGATCGCGCAGACTCTATCGAGTCATTTTGGCGGCGTAACCATTGGTCAGTACCGAGAGTCTGACCGTCTTTTGCCAATCGTATTGCGCTTACCGCGACATGAGCGCGATCAAATTGCTGATATTAACGATACGATGCTCGCAACGGTCACGGGGACTCCTGTGCCGTTAGCGCGTATTGCTCAAGTTAAAGTAGTTTGGGAGCCAGCAACTGTATGGCGTGAGAATAGAGAATACGCTTTAACGGTTCAGGCTGACGTTAATCCTGGCGTGCAGGGACCAACGGCGACGACAGTATTGATGGGGCAGTTTAAGCCGTTAATTGATCAATTACCGCCAGGTTACAGAATTGATATTGGTGGTTCTGTGGAAGAAAGTAGTAAGGGGCAGATGTCAATTATGGCCGGTATGCCTATTATGCTTTTTATTACATTTACATTGTTGGTGATTCAGTTAAAGAGTACATCTAGAGCATTCTTAGTGTTGCTAACGGGTCCATTGGGTATTTGTGGTGTTGCAATGTCATTATTACTACTTAACCGACCTTTTGGTTTTGTGGCCTTATTAGGCTTTATCGCCTTACTAGGGATGATTATGCGTAACTCGGTCATTTTGATTGATCAAATAGAGCAGGGGCGTGCAGCTGGCGTTGCTGCGCGTCAGGCAATTATTGATGCGTGTGTCAGTCGTTATCGTCCGATTATTTTGACGGCAGCTGCTGCAGTATTAGCGATGATTCCGTTATCTAGAAGTGTTTTCTGGGGGCCTATGGCTGTTGCCATTATGGGGGGGTTAATTGTCGCAACTGCTTTGACTTTGTTATCTTTGCCTGCAATGTATGCTGCTTGGTTCAAGATTGATAAGCAGACGCCTTAAAAAATCTTTATCTAATTATGCGTATTGAGATTCCGCAGGAAAAAAAGTTTGTCCATGAATCTATCATCCCAATTCGTTGGGGTGATATGGATGCCTTGGGACATGTTAATAACGCAGTCTATTTTAGATATATTGAGCAGGCTCGAATTAACTGGTTGGATAGCTATCAATTAAATATTCAAAGAGACGGACAAGGTGTTGTCGTTGTAAACGCTTTTTGTAACTTTATGAAACAGGTTACCTACCCAGCTGATTTAATTGTTAAAACATATATCGCCAACCCAACTCGAGTGGGGGTTGATACATTTAATTTAATGTCATTAACCACTGACCCAGATACGGTTTATGCAGCAGGTGGCGCCACAATGGTTTGGGTTGATTTCAAAGCGCAGAAGGCTGTTTCTTGGCCGGCTGATATGAAAGAAAAATTTAGAATTTAAGCGTTACAGTGCTTTTAATCAGGTTTTTTCAATAAAGAAGCAAGTAGTGGGTTTAGTTTGGCTGACGACTTTTTATCTTTTTTGGATTTAACATCCTGTTTTGGAACAGAATTTTTCATTTGGTTGGCAACCGCTAAGCCAGCGTTCTTATAGAGATCAGTTTTCTTCATAGGCTGACACTTTACCTGATTGATTTAAAAGATGTTTTTAAGACCCATATTTGTCAGGTCAACGCAATCATACTAGGATATTTTTCTGGTGATAATCTATGTTTAAAACTTGCCAGTAAGGTAAGTCTTATATAAGATATAAGTCTTAGAATATTGGTTTATTTAATTGTCTAAATAGAGAGGGAAAGACTATGTTGAAAGCCTATCGTGACCATGTCGCTGAACGCGCGGCACTAGGTATTCCACCGCTACCATTATCTGCTCAGCAGACTAGTGAGTTGATTGAGTTGTTGAAAAACCCACCTAAAGGTGAAGAGTCAACATTAGTTGAATTGATTACGTATCGTGTGCCGGCTGGCGTGGACGATGCGGCTAAAGTTAAAGCCTCTTATTTAGCAGCGGTTGCGTTTGGTAAAGAAAAAACACCATTAATTACTCGTGAAACAGCAACGCAGCTACTAGGTACGATGCTAGGCGGTTACAACATTTCTCCTCTCATTGATTTGTTAGATGATGCTGCAGTAGGCAAGATTGCTGCTGATGGTTTGAAAAAGACTTTGTTGATGTTTGATCAATTCCACGACGTTAAGGAAAAGGCAGACAAGGGTAATGCTAATGCGAAGGCTGTATTGCAAAGCTGGGCTGACGCTGAGTGGTTTACTAGCCGACCAGAAGTGCCGCAAAGCATGACGTTGACTGTATTTAAAGTAACTGGTGAAACAAATACCGATGATTTGTCTCCTGCGCCAGATGCTTGGAGCCGTCCAGATATTCCTTTGCATGCTTTAGCAATGTTGAAGAACCCGCGTGATGGTATTGAGCCACAAGAGCCAGGTAAGGTTGGCCCAATTAAGCAGTTAGAAGCTTTGCAAGCTAAAGGTAACTTGGTTGCTTATGTTGGTGACGTGGTTGGTACAGGTTCTTCACGTAAGTCAGCAACTAACTCAGTGTTGTGGTTCACGGGCGAAGATATTCCTTATGTACCAAACAAGCGTTTTGGTGGTGTTTGCTTAGGTAGCAAAATTGCTCCTATTTTCTATAACACGATGGAAGACGCAGGCGCGTTACCAATTGAATTAGATGTTAATAGTATGAATATGGGTGATGTAATTGAATTGCGCCCATATGAAGGTAAAGCGCTAAAAGACGGCAAAGTGGTTGCTGAATTTAAAGTTAAATCAGACGTGTTGTTCGATGAGGTGCGTGCTGGTGGCCGTATTCCATTGATTATTGGCCGTGGCTTAACAACTAAGGCACGTGAAGCATTAGGATTACCTGTTTCCACATTGTTCCGCTTGCCAACAAATCCAGCTGATTCTGGTAAAGGTTTCTCATTGGCGCAGAAGATGGTGGGTCGTGCATGTGGCTTACCTGAAGGTAAAGGCGTTCGCCCAGGTACCTATTGTGAGCCTAAGATGACAACCGTTGGTTCACAAGATACAACGGGCCCAATGACTCGTGATGAGCTAAAAGACTTAGCTTGTTTAGGTTTCTCTTCAGATATGGTGATGCAGTCTTTCTGCCATACAGCTGCTTATCCAAAGCCAGTTGATGTGAAGATGCACCATGAGCTACCTGACTTTATCAGTACGCGTGGTGGTGTTGCTTTGCGTCCAGGTGATGGTGTGATTCACTCATGGTTAAACCGTTTGTTATTGCCAGACACAGTAGGTACGGGTGGTGACTCACATACTCGTTTCCCAATTGGTATTTCTTTCCCGGCTGGTTCTGGTTTGGTAGCATTTGCTGCAGCCACAGGCGTTATGCCTTTGGATATGCCTGAGTCTGTATTGGTGCGTTTTAAAGGCAAGATGCAGCCTGGCGTAACTTTGCGTGATTTAGTGAATGCAATTCCTTTGTATGCAATCAAGCAAGGCCTATTAACCGTCGAGAAGAAGGGTAAGAAGAACATTTTCTCTGGCCGTATTCTTGAAATTGAAGGTTTGCCAGATCTTAAAGTTGAGCAGGCCTTTGAGTTGTCTGATGCGTCTGCAGAGCGTTCAGCTGCTGGTTGTACCGTGCATTTAAATAAAGATCCAATTATTGAGTACATGAACAGCAACATTACATTGATGAAGTGGATGATTGCTAATGGTTACTCAGATGCTCGTACTTTAGCTCGTCGTATTAAAGCGATGGAGGCATGGTTGGCTAAACCTGAATTATTAAAAGGTGACGCTGATGCTGAGTACGCTGCGGTTATTGAGATTGATTTGGCAGATGTGCACGAGCCTATCGTGGCGTGCCCTAATGACCCAGATGATGTGAAGACATTGTCAGAGGTTTCTGGTGCAAAAATCGATGAAGTATTCATCGGCTCTTGCATGACTAACATTGGTCATTTCCGTGCTGCATCTAAATTGCTAGAAGGTAAGCGTGATATTCCTGTTAAGTTATGGGTTGCTCCTCCGACGAAGATGGATGCGCAACAGTTAACAGAAGAGGGTCATTATGGTGTATTGGGTAGTGCTGGCGCACGTATGGAAATGCCGGGTTGCTCCCTCTGTATGGGTAACCAAGCTCAAGTTCGTGAAGGTGCAACGGTTATGTCTACATCAACACGTAATTTCCCGAATCGCTTAGGTAAAAATACCTTTGTTTATTTAGGTTCTGCTGAATTGGCTTCGATTTGTTCTAAGTTGGGTCGTATTCCAACGAAGGAAGAATATATGGCTGACATTGGTGTGATTAATGCAAGCAGTGCTGACATCTACAAGTACATGAACTTTGATCAGATTAAAGATTTTAGTGATGTAGCTGATAAGGTATCTGCTTAATCAATTGATAAGCTAGACCAAAAAGGCTCCTTAGGGAGCCTTTTTTAATGCTTAATCATCATTGAATAACCGCTTGCCTAGCTTTTTGTAATTTATTCCAGTGTAGTACCGAGAAAACAAATAAAGGTATAAATGCTAGAAACATAAGTCTTGGAATAATGCTCGCAACCCAACAAACGCCGGCAGCAAGTCCCATGTTGTAGCCGGTGTCGACTTCTTTTTTCAAACGACCAGCATTTTGCATGCGGCCAAACCCCTCTTGAATAGCTTTAATTAAAAAGAAAAACCAAATTACATTGAAAACTGGGATTAATAGTAGCCAGGCCATCCCTGGTGATTGGGTGCGCATTTCAGGGTCAATGGCGCGCAATGTTTTGCTAATAGCATTAATGTAAAGAACGAAAAAAATAAACGGGATAACTATTAGAAGAGCCAGCATATGAATCATTCTCCCTTTCTTAACTGTTTTATACGAAAATAGCTTACCTCCATCATAGATAAAAAAAGTTCCATATGTCCATACTCCTAAACGCTGATGAATCTCAATTGGTACTAGTCGATTACCAGGCTAAGTTGATGCCTGCCATTTATGATGCTGATCAGGTTTTGGTCAATGCACTTAAGTTAGCTAAAATAGCTAAGCTTCTTAAATTGCCAATCTTTGCCACAGAGCAATATCCAGAAAAGCTAGGGGAGAATCCGCCTGAGTTAAAAGCCTTGTGCCAGAAAACACTCACCAAGATGCATTTTGGAGCTTGTGAAGATGGTCTTGGCGAATGGTTAAGGGCTCCAGCTAAACCACAAGGAAACGCCCGTAGTTTGCCTAAGCATTTACAACGTAAGCAAGAACCTCAAGATGAGAGGAATACGATTGTTCTTGCTGGCTGTGAGGCTCATGTCTGCTTATTGCAGACAGCATTAGGTTTAATTGATGAGGAGTTTGATGTTTGGGTTGTGACCGATGCTTGTAGCTCTAGAACTGAGGCTAATCGCGATGCAGCTTTTGATCGATTGGCTAGTAATGGTGCTGAATTGGTAACTACAGAGATGGTGATTTTTGAGTGGTTGCAATCCTGCGAGCATCCCGCTTTTAAAGCGGCTTTAGATTTGATTAAATAAATACCCTTATAGATCCTTTTTAGGCTATATCGATGTTCTTCCCTAGCTCTTGTAGGTCTTGAGGGTATAGCCAACGCCATTGGCCTTCCGCCAAATCTGTTGGCATTGTGTATGCGCCAATTGTTGATCGATGGAGCCCAGCGACATGATTGCCTGCTGCTGCTAGCATCCGTTTTACTTGATGGTAGCGCCCCTCAACTATCGTCATAGCTAATAATTTATCCTCTTTTTGCACGCAAGCTTTCGCGAAACATGGTTTAGGGTCATCGTCCAAAATGACGCCATTTAACAGATGATCGATTTGTTTCTGAGTGATAGGCTCCGCCGTGGTGATATCGTAAATTTTTCCAATGTTTTTTTTGGGGCTGGTCATTTTGTGAATAAATTGACCGTCATCGGAAAGTAGTAGTAGCCCTGTGGTGTCCCAGTCGAGGCGGCCAACACATTGAATCCCTCTTTCAATAAGCGGTTGAGGCAGTAAGCCGTAAACGCTAGGGTGGTGACTGGTTTTGTGGGAGCATTCATAGCCAACGGGCTTATGGAAGGCAACATAGGCCTTTTCATGGAACTCCCAAGCTTGGCCATCTACCTCTAATTGAAGGTTTTCTGGGGGTATTTTTTCTTCGGGGTCTTCTGCTAAGACCCCATTAACCTTGACTAGATCAGCATATACGAGGTCGCTGCAATAGCGGCGGGTGCCAAAACCTTGGCTAAATAGTATTTTTTCTAAAGTTAAAGGTTTTGCCATGCTTATTCAGGTATTCATATAATGTTCAAAATGACTGATTCTGAGGATACTACAGAGTACAGTTGAACTAATATAAAGAATAAGGAGATAGGGGTATGCCAATCATTACCAATATTGAAGATTTAAGAATTCTTCATAAAAAACGTACACCGAAGATGTTTTATGACTACTGTGATTCGGGGTCTTGGACTGAGTCAACCTATCGGTCTAACGAGGCAGATTATCAAAAAATAAAACTTCGCCAAAAAGTGGCAGTGAATATGGAGAACCGTACCACTAAAACTACGATGGTTGGTCAGGATGTGATGATGCCTGTTGGTTTGGCCCCGACAGGGTTAACAGGTATGCAACATGCTGATGGTGAAATTCTTGCTGCTAAGGCTGCTGAGAAATTTGGAGTGCCATTTTGCTTGTCAACGATGAGTATTTGTTCGATTGAAGATGTCGCTGAGCGAACTACGAAGCCTTTTTGGTTTCAGTTATATGTCATGAAAGATCGATTTTTTATTGAGCGCCTAATCGAGCGCGCTAAAGCGGCAAAATGCTCTGCATTAGTACTGACTTTAGATTTGCAGATCTTAGGGCAACGTCATAAAGATATTAAAAATGGTTTAACTGCCCCTCCTAAATTAACTATTCCTAATATCATCAATATGATGACTAAACCACGTTGGTGTCTCAATATGGCGATGACACCTCGCCGCACATTTAGGAATATTGTGGGGCATGCAACAGGGGTTGGTGATATGTCATCACTTTCTTCTTGGACTGCTGAGCAGTTTGATCCAGCTTTAAGTTGGGCAGATGTGGAGTGGATTAAGAAATTGTGGGGTGGGAAGTTAATCATCAAAGGTATCTTGGATGAAGGAGATGCGCGTTTAGCAGCTAACTCTGGCGCTGATGCTTTGGTAGTTTCTAATCATGGGGGGCGTCAGCTAGATGGTGCTGTTTCAAGTATCCATGCTTTGCCAGGTATTGTTGATGCAGTTGGTAAAGATATCGAGGTTTGGGTGGATGGTGGTATACGTTCTGGACAAGATGTTCTAAAAGCATGGGCTTTAGGCGCGCGAGGCACTTTAATTGGCAGACCTTTTTTAAACGGTTTGGGAGCAATGGGTGAGGCGGGTGTAACTAAATGCCTTGAGATTATTCATCGAGAGTTAGATTTAACGATGGCATTTACAGGTCATCGCGATATTCAAAACGTTACAAAAGATATTTTGTATCCGGGTACATTTTAATAAGGGTAGGTCATGATGAGTCCGATGGCGCTAGGTGAAAGTATTCAATTGGCAGTGGCACCTGTTTTTTTATTAACAGCTGTTGCTGGCATGATTGGTGCTATGACGCAACGTTTAGGTAGAGTGATTGATAGAGCTAGAGTTTTGCATAAGGAAATTTCTGTTGAGGGTCTTAAAGACAGTATTCGAAATGACTATGACCAAGAGTTAAAAAATATCGCAAAAAGAGGGCGCTTGATCAACGTGGCGATGATTATGTTGGTATTTTGCGCCATCATGATTGGTTTAACCGTGTTGGAACTTTTTTTCGCCGATACATCTGGTGGGAAATTGCTAATTTCTAACTTTGTGTTGTATACATTTGTTGGTGGTATTGGTTCTTTTGTCTTGGCATTAATTACTTTGTTATTTGAAGTGTTAATTGCCTCTTATTCCATTCGTTGGAAACCTCATCAGTAATTTTTAAGTATCTATTCTGGAGATTGCCGTGGCTATTTATCAACTAAAAGATAAGAAACCTTCCATTCATGCTAGTTCTTATGTCGCTAAAGAGGCGACACTGATTGGTGATGTGGTTCTACATGAGGACTCGAGTGTATGGGCTGGTGTGGTTGCGCGAGGAGATAACGAGCCAATCACGATTGGTAAAGGTAGTAACGTTCAAGAGGGTACCATCATGCATACGGATATCGGTTGCCCATTGACCTTGGCCGATGGTGTCACAGTGGGACATCAGGCGATGCTTCATGGTTGTACGATTGGGGAAGGATCCTTAATTGGTATTCAAGCTGTAGTGCTTAATCGTGCGGTGATCGGTAAAAATTGTTTAGTAGGCGCTGGCTCTGTTGTTACTGAGGGAAAGGTTTTTCCTGATAACTCTTTAATCCTCGGTTCTCCTGCTAAAGTTGTTAAAGAGTTATCGCCAGAGGCTATCGCGGGATTGAAAGCTAGTGCACAACACTACATCATGAAGAAAAATCTTTTCAAAGAACACTTGGTGGAAATTTTATAAAAAAGATCGAGCCATGATTTCAGGGTTGGTTCAGATACTTCTTTGGCAAGGTTTAGGAGAGTTAGTCTCCCATTTTTTATTGCCTATTATTCCCGGCCCAGTTTTAGGGTTGATATTTCTGTTGATATTTTTATTGGTGCGGAGGCACGTTAATGCCTCCCTATCTTTAGTATCTGATGCGTTTAGTCAGCATTTAGGAGTGTTGTTTATTCCAGCAGCTGTCGGAGTTGTTTTATTTTTGCCTCAGCTTCGTGCTCATGCTTGGTCTGTTATAGCGGCGTTATTAGTAAGTGTTGTGTCAACGATTGCTGTGACGGCTCTGGTTTTGCGTTTTACTGCAAAAAGGGATGCTCATGACTCCTGATGGCCTAAAAATTGCAGAGATATGGGTATACCTATCGGGTAGTCCTTTATTTGCTTTGATTTTGACTTTGACTGCCTACCAAGTTGGACATTTGTGTTACCAGAAGACTGATAAGTATCCATTGGCTAATCCGGTAGCTATTGCGGTGTTATTGGTAGCTATTTGTTTATATGTCGTTGATATGCCTTATCAAACATATTTTGAGGGCGCTCAGTTTGTTCATTTTCTATTGGGAACGGCAACGGTATCTTTAGCTGTTCCTATTTATCGTGGTATTAGCTCTTTGAGATCTAGATTGATTCCATTGCTAGTTGCCTTGCTGTGTGGTGGAGTGGTCTCAATTGTTAGTGCTGTTGGTGTTGCGACATTGTTGGGGGCGGATGCTGCAATTATTGGAGCTTTTTATCCTAAGTCTGTGACAGCGCCAATCGCAATGGGTATCGCAGAGAGATTAGGTGTTTCGCCCACGCTAACAGCTGTTTTTGCCATCGTAACTGGTATCTTAGGGGCAATGTTAGGTAGTACGATCCTAAATCTACTGGGGATGAAACAATGGTGGCAACGAGGCTTTGCCATGGGAACTGCAGCGCATGGCATTGGGACATCAAGGGCGTTTGCCGTTCATCCAGAGGCAGGCACTTATGCTAGTTTGGCGATGGGCTTGCATGGCATTCTAGGAGCTTTACTGATTCCTCTTTTGAAGAATTATCTTTGAAGATTCATCATCGTATGAGCTACTGATAAAAGTAGTGAATCACGTCCTTTCCCCGCTACTAATTGAATGCCAATGGGTAAACCGTTGGGGCCCAGATGCAGTGGAAGCGTGATGCAAGGTAGGCCCATGAGCGTCCACGTTCGGCAAAAAATTGGATCGCCGGTTTGGGCCAGCCCTTTGGGGGCTTCACCAATAGCGCTTGGTGTAATGAGTATGTCTACATCGTGGTTGAATAATCGATTTAGTTCCATTTGCGCTGTCTGCGCGATTTCTAAATCTTTGGAGTAGCTTTCATAGCTAATAGCATTGCCTAGTTTAATTAAGCCTTTTAATTGTTGGCTTAATTGCTCTGAATAATTGTTTTGTTCAAAAGTAAAACTTTTTGTTGCTTCAAATGACATGATGCGACTGTGTCGTTCTGACATGTCAGAAAATAGGGCGGGCAGTTTATAGTCTGCAATCGGAGTATTGAAGAGCTTACCTATGTCGATGCTGGATTGATAGATGGCATCAATTGTTTCTTTGGATGCAAGCGAGCCATCAGCTGTTAAGCATGTGGCAATTTTGATGTGCGCATTAATATTTTTAATATTTGCTAACTCCCGGTCGCCTGTCATGGCAGCAACGCATAAAGCTGCATCTTCTACTGTTCTGCTAAAACTACCTAAAGTGTCTAATGACGGCGATAAGGATTTAGATCCACCTAAACTAATTTTTCCAAAAGTGGGTTTGTAGCCAATGACACCACAAAAGGAAGCTGGTCTAATAATGGATCCAGCAGTTTGACTGCCTGTGGCTAATGGAACCATGAAATCAGCCACAGCAGCAGCCGAACCACTAGAAGAGCCTCCTGGGGTATGTTTAGGGTTGGCTGGGTTGGTCGTTGGTCCGCCCTTGAAAGTTGCAAATTCAGTTGTAACGGTTTTCCCTAATAAAACACCTCCAGCTTGTCGCATCATAGCAATATGTACGGCATCTGCACTAGGTCGATTGTTGGCGTAAATGGGTGACCCATAAGATGTTGCAAAGTCATGGGTATCAAATAAGTCTTTGGCGCCAAATGGAATGCCATGCAACATACCTTGATTAGCAGATCGATCTAAATACCTTGCTCGTTCAATGGCAGCAGGAAAATTGTTTGAAACCCAAGCATGCGTTATGGGTTCTTTTTCTTCTATGTGCTCGATGCATGCTCGAACTAGCTGCTCAGCTGTCAGTTCATTTGACTGGATTTTTTTAATGGCATCTGTTGCTGATAGAAGATAGGGGGCTGTCATGGGATTATCTTACCCTTGATGAAAACTTTGTGCTCAAATAGACGTATGAGTTCACATTTACCGGTTTGGTTAAAAGAAGATTCTGGTCAATCAAACGCCTATGTTTTGGCTCTCTATTGCCAGCCAGGAGCTAAGAAAACTGAAGTTCAGGGTGAGCATGACGGACGTTTAAAAATTAGGCTTGCAGCACCGCCAGTTGAAGGTAAGGCTAATGAAGCTCTGGTATTTTGGATATCAAAGCAACTTCATATTAGTCGCACATCTGTTGAGTTATTGGCTGGAGATTTAAGTCGATTAAAAAGAGTGAGAGTGTCTGGTGTGAGTTCTGAAGTTATTCAGGAGACATTTCACTTGGCCAATTAACCATAAAGGCTTAGATGTAATTACTTATAATAATCATAAGCAACATGATTCTCTTTCAACGATTGGAGGGGATAAAAATTCAAATGCGTATTTAAGTTGTTTCGTAATGCAAATAAAGAGCAAATTGATGCTTATTCGAAATATTTGCACTCATTGTCATTGACTGCATTGATTGCAGCCATCGGTATGTCATTTTCTGATATTGAAATTGTGATGTATGAGTTAAAAACTTTAGCTCTTTTGCTGGCTTCAACATGTTTATTTCTGATGGGAAGCTATATCTTGAAGGAAAAAGAATGAATAGAGAAGTTTTTGGATTTTTAATACTTGGTGTTGCTATGCTATTTGCATTTTGTATTTTTTGTTATGCTGAAGCAAGCCGCTCTAAATCTAATGATGAGTCAAAAGATAAAAGTCCTAAAGAAGAGAATCAAGATATGCTTAAGTCAGATTTTAAGACCTAGTATGAGGGATACCTAAGACCATGTAAGTATATTTAAAAACCCGCTAGATGATGAGCGGGTTATTTTTTTTGTGGAGATTTTGTTCTGGCTTTATTTTTATTGGTCGTGCCTGCGCGTGGTGGTAGGCCAGTATGTTGAGTGAGCATTTTTCCGCGAGCAGGCTTTTGTGGCACTGAAAAGTCCCGTGGGTTATGTGCTACAGGAGCGACTGCTTTTCCTAGCGATGAGTTTTTTCGACGAGGACTTTGATAGCTGCCATCCGTTGTTGGTTGATAGTTCGGAATTAAATGGTGCTTACCATTGCCAATAAGATCAGCGCGCCCCATTTTCTTTAATGCTTCACGTAAAAGAGGCCAGTTATTAGCATCGTGATAACGCAAGAAAGCTTTATGTAAACGACGACGTTTTTCGCCACGAACAATATCCACTGTTTCACTATCTCTTGTGACTTTGCGTAGAGGATTTTTGTTGGTGTGATACATCGCTGTGGCGGTGGCCATAGGAGAGGGGTAAAAAGTTTGAACTTGATCCGCTCTAAAGCCATTTTTCTTTAGCCAAACAGCTAGGCGCATCATGTCTTCATCACTGGTACCAGGATGAGCTGCAATAAAGTAAGGAATTAAATATTGTTCTTTGCCAGCTTCTTTTGAGTATTTATCAAATAACTCTTTGAATTTATCGTAAGCACCCATTCCAGGCTTCATCATTTTCGATAAAGGGCCTTGTTCTGTGTGCTCTGGCGCGATCTTCAGGTAGCCCCCGACATGATGGCTAACTAGTTCTTTGATATAAGCAGGAGCTTTGACTGCTAGGTCATAGCGAAGGCCTGAGCCAATTAATATTTTTTTAATTCCTGGGAGTGCTCTAGCGCGACGATAGAGTTGGATTAGTGGCGTATGGTCTGTATTTAAATTAGGGCAAATATCTGGGTAGACACAGGATGGTTTGCGGCAGTGGGCTTCAATTTCTTTTGATTTGCACGCGATGCGATACATGTTCGCCGTTGGTCCACCTAAGTCAGAAATGATGCCGGTAAAGCCAGGAACTTTATCTCTAATATCTTCAATTTCTTTGATGATGGAGTTAGATGATCTATTTTGAATAATGCGACCTTCGTGTTCAGTAATAGAGCAGAAAGTACAGCCGCCAAAGCAACCACGCATGATATTGACTGAAAAACGAATCATGTCCCATGCTGGAATTTTGGCATCTCCATATGATGGATGCGGAGCTCGTGCATAAGGTAAATCAAAAACCAGATCCATTTCTTGGGTTGTAAGAGGGACAGCAGGAGGGTTTAGCCAAACATCACGAATAGATGCACCTTCACCATGTTGCTGCACCAAAGCTCTTGCATTGCCCGGGTTTGTTTCAAGATGCAGCACGCGATTTGCGTGAGCATATAAAACAGGATCTCTTTTTACCGCCTCATAGCTCGGTAGGCGAATAACTGTGGTGTCTCTTTCTAAGCGTTTTTTAGGGCTTGGAATAATTTGCACCGCTTGAGTTGTAGCGTTATCTAGTGAACCATCTGTTTTTTTGCAGCTAGTACCTTGATTTTGAGCTTGCTCATCAGGAGTTAAGTAAGGGTTGATAGGGGCATCAATCGTGCCAGGGATATCAACGGTACTTGAATCAATTTCTGTAAATCCAGGAGCTGGATGTCGTCTTACAAAAGCTGTTCCTCTGATATTGTTGATTTGGCCAATTTCTTCGCCTTTGGCTAGGCGATGGGCGATTTCAACAACAGCTCTTTCGGCATTACCGTATAAAAGAATGTCTGCTTTAGCGTCAATCAGAATTGAGCGACGTACTTTGTCTTGCCAATAATCATAGTGCGCAATACGGCGTAATGATGCTTCAATGCCACCCATCACAATAGGAACTTCGGGGTAGGCTTCTCGGCATCGTTGTGCGTAAACAAGGGAGCAACGATCTGGGCGTTTGCCGCCAATGCCACCAGGAGTGTAAGCATCGTCACTACGAACTTTGCGATCAGCCGTATAGCGATTGATCATGGAGTCCATGTTGCCAGCGGCTACACCAAAGAAGAGGTTGGGTTTGCCCAATCCTTTAAATGGGTCTGCAGATTGCCAGTCAGGTTGAGCAATGATGCCAACTCTAAAACCCTGTGACTCTAATAATCGACCAATAATGGCCATGCCAAAACTAGGGTGATCCACATAGGCATCGCCAGTAACAATGATGATGTCGCAACTATCCCAACCAAGCTGATCCATTTCTTTCTTGCTCATAGGTAAGAAAGTAGATGTGCCAAAGCACTCAGCCCAGTATTTAGGGAAAGAATCGAGTGTTGGAGCGCTTGGAATTAGCGATAGAGGTACGGGGGCATTCACAGGCGTAATTTTAGGCTTTTTAAGCTTTTCTTGCTTGTTATGGCTTATGGAGCAACGGTGGGTCTTAAATTTTCATTCTGGTGGCTTTTTTGACGCCAACAATAGTAATAAACGCTTGTTTGATGGCTTGAACTTCGGATTCTTCAAGTCCTCCCATCAATTTTCCTAAATAAGCGATATGACGGCGTATGCCACCATGACTGCGAACATGAGCAGTTTGATGAAGAGCCTCTAGAAAGTCCTCTGGCAAAGGCATTTGTTTCCATTTATCTGGGGTTAATTGGCTAATTTCCTCAGCTAAGTTATGGCGAGCTTCTAGACGGCGTTTAATTTCCGATTTGCTCGGTTTTTCAAACGCTGGATCTTCTTCCTGGTAATTTGATTGCTTCATAATGCTATTTTCGCAGACTCCTGCAAATACTGATAGAAAAGTAAAAATACCTTATGGCCACTAAAGCAACTATATTTAAAGTCAATCTGTCTGTGGCTGATATTGATCATGGTTACTACGCTGATCACAGTTTGACCTTGGCTAGACATCCTAGTGAAACAGATGAGCGCATGATGATGCGTTTATTGGCATTATCTTTTAACGCTCATTTTTTAAATGATCTTTGTAATGGGGATGGTCAGTTGGTGTTTGGTGCCGGATTATCGGATCCTGATGAGCCGGATGTTTGGTTAAAAGACTTTACTGGGCAAACTAAGCTATGGGTAGAGGTGGGGCAACCAGAAGAAAAGCCTTTGAGCAGAGCCTGTTCTAAATCTGAAAAAGTAGTTGTCTATGCTTATCACCATGCTGCAGAGGTTTGGTGGAAGGGAATAGAGAACAAGTTAACTAGAATGGATAAGTTGTCTGTGTATCGGGTGAGTGCTGATATTTCTCAACAGTTAGCGATGTGGGCAGAGCGAACTATGCAAATACAAGCAACCATACAAGATGGCCATTTGATGTTGAGCTGCGAGAAGGGGACGCTTGAAGTAACTTGTGAGCGTTGGAAGTAAGCTAAGTTAGCGGGCTAATAGTGTGGCGGTATTTCGTCGCGCAGGCTACTGCCTCCTTCAACTGGCATGCTATTAGCCATTTGTATTTTTAGTGCTTTAATTTCTTTGTAAAGCAACTCGATTTGCTGCTGTTGTTTGTAAACAGTTTGATTGAGCTCTTCAATTAAGTCTTCAGTGAAGCTAAGTTTGATTTCAAGATTGGTGATGCGCTCATCAACTGACATATATTCCCTTTAATGCTTTATAAAAGCTTGATACGTGTAAGCATAGCTGATTAGGGGCTCATCGAGCAAATGTAGATTTGAAGCATTATGATAGGCACTTCAGTTGAAGAAGCTAATTAAAAATGACCCATTTGTCTCCTCGCATTATTTTTTTGATGAGTTTGTCTCCTTTGTTGTGGGCAAGCAATGCGGTTTTGGGGCGTATGTCAGTTGGTATTGTTTCTCCTATGACGTTAAATCTGTTTCGTTGGATTTTTGCCGCTTTAGTTTTGCTTCCCTTAGGCTGGCGAATTCTTAAGAAGCAAAGCCCTTTATGGAAACATAAGACACGTTTTTTTCTTTTGGGCTTGTTTGCTGTGGGTGGGTACAACACGCTCCAATATTTATCTTTGCAAACATCAACACCTATTAATGTGACTTTGATTGCAGCATCAATGCCTATCTGGATGTTGTTGATTGGTGCAGTTTTTTATGATGTTCGCCCTGAATGGCGTCAGCTTGTTGGCGCCTTTATTTCCATTTTAGGGGTGATGGTGGTTCTGTCTCGCGGTGAAATATCGGCATTGTTAAATATCCATCTGGTCGTTGGAGATTTATTTATCTTGTTTGGAACCATTATCTGGGGTTTTTATAGCTGGATGTTAACGAAGCCTGGTTCAAGCAACGAGCGTCAGTGGCATTGGGCTGAATTCTTGTTGGCACAAGTTATTTTTGGTTTAATTTCATCGATTGCTTTTTCAGGTGTGGAAGCAATGACAGGTACTTTTCATTTTCAGTTCAACGCTTGGGTATTGGCTTTGTTGATTTACATCGCGATTGGGCCATCCATTATTGCCTTTAGATGTTGGGGTTTGGGGGTTCAGGAGGCCGGCCCTGCTGTCGCATCATTTTTTTCTAATTTAACGCCTGTATTCGCAGCAGTTATGTCTGCTGTTTTACTTGGCGAGATGCCTCAGTTATTTCATGCTTTGGCTTTTTGTTTAATTTTGTTAGGTATATTGGTTTCATCAAAAATTAAACTACGTTAAATACAGAGTTCAAATCGGCCATCTTCCATTTCTGCTTGCGGCCTAATCCAGTAGTCTTTAGTTTGTAATGATTCATAGACATAAGCTATTTCTAAGGTGGCTTCAATTTTTGCTAGGCCAATCACACGATAGTGCCCACCAGTTTTTAAATGTTTAAGTTGGCTGCCTGGGGGGAACTTGCCTTGAGAGCTTTGAAGAAGGTTCATGGGTGCTGAATCAAATTGTTGGTGAGGTAATCATCATATAAGATATTCACATGGATCAGCAGTTAGAACTAATTCTTGAGTTATGGGAACCATTACAACCTTTAAATATTCGAAAAATGTTTGGGGGTTATGGGGTCTTTAAAGATGGTGTGATGTTCGCTATTTTTATTGGTGGTGTTCTTTATCTTAAGGTGGATCATTTAACAAGCTCAGACTTTTCTAAGCGCTCATTGAGGCCATTCTCTTATGAACGGATAGATAAAGTAGGTAAAAAGAAAACAATAGAGCTATCTTTCTTTGAGGTGCCATTGGATATATATGATGAGCCGCCGATGGCAATTGAGTGGGCTAGAAAAGCATTGGGAGCGGCCCTAAGGGTTAAGAATGCCTGAGAGTTATTAGCTGAGTTGCATCCTTTATCTATGAAGGTTGTTTCGGAAAGTGGATAATTGGGCTCATGCATCAAGAGCTTAGGTTAACGGCACTCCATCTGTTAAGTATCTCAGACCCAACCTTAAAGGGGCAGGGTGTTGCCCGTTTGCGCGAAGACTATTTAAATGGTCATGTTGCTTTAGATGTGAGTAGAAGTATCACCGATGATGGGGTTGTGATTCCTGGTCGGCCGGAGAACCCTATATTGGTGAACCCAGGGTTGGTGAAGCGTCGATCGATGCATACACAAGAGGGTAGAGCTGTCTTAATCCACGCATTGGCGCATATAGAGTTCAATGCGATTAATTTGGCTTTAGATGCTATTTGGCGTTTTCCTCATATGCCTCAGCAATATTACGAAGATTGGTTGAGGGTTGCTCAAGAAGAGGCTTATCACTTTGATTTATTAAATCAGCATCTCAAGGTTCAAGGCTTTCAGTATGGGGATTTCCCAGCACATAACAGCTTATGGGAGATGGTGAGTAAGACCACCGATTCTTTATTAGCTAGGATGGCTTTAGTGCCGCGCACGATGGAATCAAGAGGGTTAGATGCTTTACCGCCTATTCAAGAGAAATTGGCTCAAGCAAATGACCCTGAAACAGTCAAAATCTTACAAATTATTCTGAATGATGAAGTGGGGCATGTGCAAATTGGCAATTATTGGTTTAACTATTTATGCCAACGAGAGTCTGTTGATCCCATTAAGGCTTATGCTGATTTGATGGAAAAATATGAGGCACCTAAATTAAGAGGGCCTTTTAATTATTTGGCTAGAAAAGCTGCAGGGTTTACGGAGGCTGAGTTATTGGCCTTAGATATACATCCGTAACTGAGATTATTTGTATTTGATGGTGCCCCAGGAGAGACTCGAACTCTCACGCCTCTCGGCACCGGCTTCTAAGACCGGCGTGTCTACCATTCCACCACCAGGGCTAATAAAAAAGCCTCTAAATACACCTTAGAAGCTTCTTAGTTATTTGGCTCCTCGACCTGGGCTCGAACCAGGGACCTACGGATTAACAGTCCGGCGCTCTACCGACTGAGCTATCGAGGAATAGACCGAGATTATAGCCTTATTTTTAAAAGATGCCAAATTTTCCATGTCTTTGTTTTAATATCCCCTATAACTCATTCATCTGACTGGAAAAATGCAATCAACTATCTTGGCCCCTATCAGTTTTGTAGGCTTACTCGTTATGT
The DNA here is from genome assembly GCF_018687515.1 of Polynucleobacter sp. MWH-Spelu-300-X4. Taxonomy (NCBI): domain Bacteria; kingdom Pseudomonadati; phylum Pseudomonadota; class Betaproteobacteria; order Burkholderiales; family Burkholderiaceae; genus Polynucleobacter; species Polynucleobacter sp. MWH-Spelu-300-X4. Next base: position 984,393 of record NZ_CP061294.1, on the reverse strand, counting down.
CAAATGTCTTTATGACTTTTGCTTGGTATGCCCATCTCAAAAACTTATCCGATAAACCTTGGTGGATAGCTGCAATTTTAAGTTGGGGGATTGCATTTTTTGAATATGCATTACAGGTGCCAGCCAATCGAATTGGTTTTGAGCATTTCAATTTAGCTCAGTTAAAGATTACGCAAGAAATTATTACCTTAGCTGTTTTTGTGCCATTTTCAGTTTTATATATGGGGCAGCCATTTAAGATTGATTTTATTTGGGCTGGATTATGTCTTTTGGGTGCTGTGTACTTTATATTCAGATGATGAATTTAGAAGTAACTACCTGGAACTTGGCAAAAGATTTCGTTAAGCCTATTCGGTATGAAGCTTTTGTTAAGGCTCAATCTATCCCCGAAGAAGAGGAGTGGGATCATCTTGATACGGTAGCTTGGCATGCTGTATTAACAGTTGATGGTGTTGCTGTAGGCACGGGACGCTTAATTATTAATGGCGCAAAAGCAAGAATAGGGCGTATGGCTATAGATGCCTCTCATCGAGGGAGGGGGTTTGGTAAGGCAATTCTTTTGAAGTTAATAGAGGTTGGAAAAGAAAAAGGCGTACAAGAATTTATCTTGCACGCCCAAGTTCACGCAATTTCTTTTTATGCTCAATCAGGCTTTGAACCTCATGGCCCGATCTTCGATGAAGTGGGTATTGATCATGTTGAAATGCGCTTAGAGATTTGATTAAAAATCAAAAGTGGCTGTAGCTCTGATGATTCTTGGGGCTCCGGGGTAAAGCATATTAGCGCCAAAGCTTTGACTTACATCTCGCCAATAGAACTTATTAAAAATGTTTTCTACAAATATGCGATAAGTAGCTTGGGCTTTACCAACTCTATCAAGATACTTTAGGCCTGCATCAAACTTGTTGTAACTTGGCGCTTGCATTGTGTTTTGCATGTCGATTGGCTTCCCTGAGCTATAAGTCCAGCTACCTTGAATACTTAAGCGTTCGTAGTTAGGTATCAAATAATCAGCGTTAACAATGCTTCTCCAGTGTGGGATGCCAATAGCTTGTTTGCCATTTTGAGTCGGGTCAGTGACTGCGCCTGATTGATCAGCTCTCAAATACATGGCGCTAGCGAGTAAATTTAGACGATTAGTAACTTTTTGAGCCAGTGAAATTTCTGCTCCACGATTAGTTACCGTGCCTTCTTGATAGAGTTTGTAGAGTATGCCGCTATCGTATAAAGAAAACTCATTAGGTCGTCTCATTTGAAAAAGAGCAAAGCTCAACAGCGAATCAGCGTTAATCAATAATTTGCTACCTATTTCATATTGCTCTGTTTGTTTAGGAGGCATGACTATTCGATTTACAAAGCTGTCAGATAAGGCAATAGTTCCAGGTTCAACTCCTTTACTGTAACTTACATAGTTAGTTATTTGAGGAGTTAGTGCATAACTTAAACCAATTTGAGGCAAGAGCCACCATTTGTTTAGTTCAGCATATGCATCTCCAGTGGTTACTTCGTATGCTTTTTGGCGCATTTGCATAGCTCTTAGACCAGCAAATAACTTTGCTTGGCTGTTTAAGTCTATTTGATCATTCAGGAATATGCTTGATTGGGAGTGATCAAGAATTTTATAAACAGTACCTGCAGGTGCTGGCGTTGGCATAATGTTAGAAGGCTGGCTTAAATTATCTGTTCCAACCCAGTAATAGATCGAATTTCCCTTGTATACAGACCGAATTAACTCATCAATTCCAATTGTCCAAGAGTGTTTCATGCCTAACCACTGATGGTTCCCTGTTAGACCGGTTTGAATTTGATCGTTTCTTCTTATTTCCCCTAAGCTTCTAAAGTCATAAGCATCATAGTTACCATTGGAGCAGAAATTTATATGCCATACAGAGGAGGAGTCTGTGCACCCATAGGCATAAAGAGACTGATCATTTATTTTTACTTCACTATGACCTAAGTTAAAAAATCCTTTCAGTGAGTTGTCAATTTCATGAGTAATTTTTAGGCTTGCATTGGTTGAAATAATGTCCGTTGGCGGTACCCATGAATAGCGTCCAAGCATGATATCCGCTGGCACATTGGGAAAGCTCATATTAGGGGCATCTCCCAACATCATCAAAGAAGGAACTGATCTTTCACTTTTGTTTTGATACTCAAAATCAAGCTCAACTTTAGTTTGATTACTTATTTTTGCATCGATAGCTATGCTTGCAAAATCTCGTTTACCTTCAGCGCCAGCAACAAATGGCCTGATATTCTCATGTGCTGCATTAATGCGAATACCTAGGGTTTTAGCCTCATCAAAAAAAGTTCCGTAATCAACTGCGGTATAGGCGGTGCCTCTTTCACCAGTGCCGACAGTAAATGATGTTACTTCTTTAGGGCGCTTAGTTACAAAATTAACGATTCCTCCAGGTGACGCTGCGCCTACCTCGAGAGCGCTAACACCCTTAAGAATTTCCATACGTTCTTTATTTTCAAATGCGAAATTTTGTTCGCCGGTAACCGTTAAACCGTTTACTCTAAAACTTGTTGCTGGGTCCAATTGAAAACCACGGACATATAAATTTTCATAATAGCCAACAGGTGAATAGTAGTCGCCAATTGAGGCATCTAAGCGAACAGCTTCAGACATAACCTTTACTTGTTTATCGTCTAAAAGATCACGTGTAATAACTGTTACTGATGCAGGTAAGTCTTTTAAGTTAACTTCTTGAGTACCGCCAGGGCCTGCAATCATGGCACTTTTTGCCACATAACCAGTGCCTTTTTCACCAGTCACCACCACGGGGGATAACTGGGCTTCTTCGGCAGAAACTTGAGAGTTGATGATAAATAGCAGGGCGCAAGCGCCTGCAATACGGTTTAGTTTTGGCATATAAGCCATCGTTAATACTCCTTATTTAAACGATGGCGAGTTTGGGATGCGATTTTGGACGCTTCCCTGCGCTCGCATTATCGAGATCAGGTTCAACGGGTATTTCTCACCCACATCCGATAAGGCTAGATGCAGGACCCCGAGCTAATATCTAAAACTTCTAGATAGTCATATTATAAATACTTTTAGTATTCGAGTGATGTCAGCAGTTCTTGGATGTATTTTTCTGTTATTTGAAGGCGTTTTTGAACACCACCGCTCACTATGCGATAGGGAATCTTGAGGCTATCTAATTTAGCCTGGATTCTGTAATGAACCTTGGCTTGAGCGAGTGGGCCATCGCGTTGGATACCATCGCTTTTCCATGGAAAATCAATTTGCGTGAAAAGTGTTAAATCGTAGTCATGATTTTGGGCAATTTTCTTAACACCCTGGTCGGTAGCCCCAAACACAACTTCGCTATAAATACCTGTTAGCAAAGGTGTTGTGTCGCAAAATAAAAATACAAGCTCAGGGTTCTCATGCTCAAGAATTAATTTCGAAGCCAGTTCTTTTTCAAGATTCTTTTGTTCAAGGGCGATGAATGCTTGTTCTTCTGCTTTAGGCGTTCTTTTTTCATTCTCCACAAATAAACGTAGTGCCTCAGGCACAAACGCTGCAGGATATTTTGTTTGATACAGAGCAGTTAAATTTTGAGCTAAGGTTGTCTTGCCAGTACATTCGGCACCAATAATGGCAACTTTGATAATGTGGCTCATGCTTTGTTACCTTCTGAGCCCATCAGCTTTGACCATTGGTGCCAGCCTAAAACACATAAAGCAATAAATAGCCCATACAGCACAGCTGTTAAATACAAGCCCTTAAATATATAAAGCCCAATATAAATAACATCAACGAAAGCCCAAACTAGCCAATTCTCAATCCACTTATGAGCGCTCATATAAGTTGCCACCAAACTAGCTGCTGTTAAGAATGCATCGATGGTTGGTACGTCTGAGCTGGTGTATTGAATTAAAGCAAATTTAATCAATACGAATAAAGCCAAGCAAGCTATGGCCATATAAGTGATTGATTTGGCTTTGATGTGGCTAAACGCTATAGATGAAGTTGTTTTTTTAAACCATTTAACCCAGCCATAGATGGCTAAAACGACAAAAACTAATTGAAGGGCGGCATCACCAAATAGCTTGGCATCTTGAAACACCCAGCTATAGGCTAAGGAGCTGATAATTGCTAAGGGCCACGTTAGAACATGGCCTTTAGCATTTAATGCCACGCAAAACAATGACAGTACAAAAGCAATGATTTCTAAATTCATTAGAACTGATTAGGCTTTTCTTAGCAAGAAATCAGCAGTCACAGCTGCAGCATCGGGGGTGAGCGCACCTTCTAAGATTAATTCTGCAGCGCTTGCGAAAGGTAGGCGTATAAACCCTTCAACTTCACCATCATTATTTTGAGGATTAAAGTCATCAGGAAGTTCTAGGTCGAAAATAAACAGGCTCTCATCGTGTAGGCCTTTGGGCTCTACAACACGTTTGACATGGATAACGCCAATCGGGTCAATCAATCTAGCTAAATTTTCTGGAATGCCGGATTCTTCCCAAAGCTCTCGAAGAGCACATTGTTGTGGCGTTTCATCAGCACTAATGCCGCCTGCGGCAATGTTATCCAACATGTTGGGGTCTGTGGCTTTGGTCATGCTACGTTTTCCCAGCCAGATTTCTTTATTTTGGGTATAGCCATTGATATGACAGGCTCTGCTATGAAAGCCTAAAGATCTAAAAATAGCTCGTTCAACTCTAAAACGCTCATGGCCTAGTTCATCAACCCAAGCAAATTCTTCACCTCGCCAACCAGGAACTAAGCCTTCTTTTTTGAGAAACTCTGCTAAATCTCTTAATTCTTGGCTTAATAGGCTAGGTGGTAATTTTTCTAATTGAAGATGCTCGCCAAAACGAACAAGTGCATTACTTTCCGTTTCTTCAATATAACGCTCAATAATGGGCACATAATCTGGCTGAATATGGCCAATAATATGAACGCCATAGCGAACGCTCAACCAATGATGGGGAACTGGTCTTATAGAAGTTTCAAGTAACTCCTCGAGTGCAGCTCTAGTTGTGGCGGAAATTAATGACATATCTACAATATTCTTAAATATCGCTTGATTATCGTCTAAAGCTAACCATTAGCTTCATAATCAATCTAACATTCACATTATTAACGAAAAATATAGAGATATGAGTCAAGAAGCCATTTCCGAGTCTGAAGATTTTGAACCTTTAGTGCAGTCCGGCCACTCCATTTGCCCATCAGATTTATTGGTTGATGGAGAGGATGGTTTTAGATTTCAGGTGAGAGCTTCCGATATTGCACAAAGAGTAGGTGGTGTAGACCATAGAGTTGATGAAACATTGCCTGCTTTTTTGATTCGTCACGATGGTATAGCTCATGCTTACCTTAATCGTTGTGCTCATGTGGCGATGGAATTGGATTGGCAGCCAGGTAAATTTTTTACACAAGATAAAACAGCGCTTATTTGTGCATCTCATGATGCTCAATATTTACCAGATACGGGAGAATGCATTTCTGGGCCTTGCCCACGAGGCGCTACTCTTATTAAGCTGGATGTAGAGGAAAAAGAAGGCAAGATTTTTCTGTGTCAAGTTGTTTAAGAAAAATATTTTTGAGAATTACATTTGTTAAATTATTTTTCACTTAATTTAAAAATGATCTGCCTATTTTTTGGGCAAGCAACTTCAAGCCATGTTGTATAAGACTTTTTCTATTTTTTAGAGGTAGTAGTCCACAGAAGCTGTGGATAAGTTTTGAAAAATTTTGAGAAAAATAATTTTTTACCCCTATTGACATTAATCTGAAAGATAATTTTTATAAATGTTTTTATGGAATCTATGCTCGGCTACTTAGCCGCAACATTAACAATGGTTACCTTGGGTTGATTTATGGTTGCATAATTGAGGTGCAGCTCATTGTTGCAGCAAATGCGATTACATTACTGTTATCGCTTTGTATTTTGTGGATAAAAATCAATGAATAAATTATTAATAGCACTATTTTTAAGTATCGGGCTTGTTGCTTGTGCTTCAGCTCCCTTAACTAATGCTGATGGTGAAAGCCTGTCGGATGTTCAAAATAAATTGCTGGGTGATATGCCTTTGCCTGGTGGGTCACGCATTGATAATGAAAAGTCTTTGATTTTGGGTAGTGGTGATGGTTGGGCAGGTCGCGTGGCAATTAATTCTGCTCAAAATGGTACGGAAACTTTTAATTTCTTTAGAGATCAGTATCAAAAATCTGGGTGGACCTTAGTTTCTTCAACAAAAACTAAAAATAGTATTTTGGTGTTTATTAAAAAAGATAGAACAGCAACCATTGAAATTGAAGAAGGGTCATTTGGTGGTAAAGCTTCAGTTACGCTTACCGTTGCTCCAAGAAGTACAGTTATTCCTCCAGTTGGAAAATAGCAGGGGGTAGTTCTTATGAAGATTAAACCTGGATCTTTGTTGTATGCCTTGGGTGTTTGGCATCATTTTTGGAAATTGGCTGGTTATCCTTTAAATCGTTATGCACTATTGGTGCTACGCGCTAATGTCCAAGTGTGGAAGCTTAGAAGGTCAAAGTAATTTAGAAGTTAGTTTTCTCTGCTTTAAATAATTTAATGCCTACAGTTGCAACGCCAATAATTAGCATGGTTCCTAAAAAATCTCCAAGTGCCATGGCAAGGCTATCTCTGATATAAAAACTGTAATGTTTTTGTAAAAAATAACTCAGTGTGAATTGGGTAACAAAAGCATGAATGAGGTTGCTGATCACGGATAAAACGGGAATCTGCCAATATTTGAGATTGCTTAAATCTAGATGAATACTCAATTGTTTCATCGTAAATCTAATGGCAATTAAGCTAGCTAGGCTACTACTTGTCGCAAAAGTTAGCCAGATGCTGATATTTTGATCCGGTAAGATATTGATGGCTGAGATGAATAAAGCGATGCAGTCCCCGATAGCTCCCCAAATACCAAATAGCATGATGCTAAGAAGCCGGCTGCCAGCAGGTAAAAAAATAAGATAAATCCAATCATCATGAACAAGGACTTCTGGGGATAGCTTAGTTATTTCTAGGGAAATGAAGTAAAGCGATAAAGACACCAGAACCATGAGCAGTCTTTGAAGAGTTGGGTTCTTGGCAAAATTGACCGACATAGCTTACTTTTATATCCTTCTTAATTAATAACAAATTAAATTAAAAGGACCTGATTAGCTATAGGGGCTTACCTCTATCAGAGTAGGGCAATATTAATATTCTGTAAAAATATTGGTTTTTTCAATAAAATCTAGTTGTAATTTTTAGCACTTTAAAGGTTACAATAATCCTCAACATGACTAAAAATCAGAGCCCTGATATTTATTTTAGATTCCTTAATTTGGTTAAGGTTCTAGCTGAAAATGGTTCAAAGGATTTGGATAGTACAGCTAAACAAATCTTGGAAACTATTTGTTTACATACTTACGCCACAAAAGAGTATTTAACCGTCTCAGAAATTATTTCAATGAGTGATATTGGGTCGCCAGCGACATTGCATGCCCGTATTAAAAAGATGGTGGCCATGGGGTATGTGAGCTTAGATGTTCAAAAAGATGCTCGTATTAAAAAAGTTATTCCAACAGCTAAGGCTTATAAGTATTTCGAACAGTTAAGCAATAATTTGGTGGCTGCTGTTACCGGTATTTAAAGTTTTGATGCCTTAGGGCGCAGGGTCATCTAATCTAAATAAATATTTGTGCAAAGAATCCATCAGTAATACGTTGGCTTGTTCATCTGATAGTTTTTTCTCACGTACAAAGTTATCTACGCCCTTAAGTAATTTCTTAAAAAGCTCAAATTGTTCAGGTGTATCAATTTGAACCTCTTTGCCAGTTGCTTCAGCGATGAGCATGGGGCATAAAAATCCTAATTCAGTTGTGATAGATGCTTTGTAAGCTTGAATTACTGAAATGGATTTAGTTAACTCGGTTTGGAGTGGGTCATGTGCTTCTGCAATCAAATTAATATTTGACCAATAAGCAAATAAAAGAGAGACTCTTTCAACAATCGCTTGTGTGTCATTGCTAGATAGATGTTCTAGATGGGCTTCAAAAGCATCTGTATTGTCCGCGTTGAAGATAACCCCAATTTTTTCTTTTAGAAGCGATATGAGGTGATCAATCGATAAATTTTCTGACATGTGATCTTTCAAGAGTGTGGCTTGGTCCCGCCAACAGGAATCGAACCTGTGTCTACCGCTTAGGAGGCAGTTGTACTATCCACTGTACTATGGCGAGCATCAAAATAGGGCGCTAGCTTACCATCCGCAGAGAGTAAGCACAGTATTTGCTATATCTACAATTAAAGTCGGGTTGAAATACGCCATAAAAACCAAGCCCAAAATTAATACGATTGCTAATTTTATTAGAATTAACTTTGTTAAGAAAGACATAACTAATTCGTGCTTGGAACGATATGGGGTCTAACGATAGCCGATTCTTTGATGGGTATATTAACTGCCCCGGCAAAAATGCCTAAAGCAATTGCAATGAGCCAAACGATGTTATAGCTCCCCATTCTGTCATATAAATAGCCGCCTAAATACACGCCTAAGAAACTGCCAATTTGGTGTGATAGAAAGGCGAACCCAGAAAGCATAGCCATGTGTTTGATGCCAAATATTTGTGTAATAAGTGCGTTTGTAACGGGGACTGTTGAGAGCCATAGAACTCCCATGACTGCAGAGAAAATGTACACAGAGCTTGAGCTAATCGGAAGCAATAAGAAAATGCTAATCGCAATTGAGCGAGAAACATAGATGGCTGCAAGAATTAAGCGTTTAGGGAATTTTTGACCGAGTACCCCCGCATAGTAAGTGCCAAGTACATTAAATAAACCAATCAATGCTAAAGCAATGGTGGCCAATTCAGGGTTGCTGATACCTGGGTAAATTTTTGACATGTCACGTAGGTATGCTGGAAAGTGAACGCCAATAAAAACAACTTGAAAGCCGCAAACAAAGTAACCTAAATTAATTAATAGGAAATTTTTCTCCTGAAAAGCCTCTTTAATCGCTTCGATGGCTGTTTGCTCTTGTTGTTTGAGAGTGGGTTTAGTCTTGCCTTCGCGAAGTAGGTAAGAGAGTGGCAAGATCAACATGGCAAGAACAGAAAGCGCTAAGAGCGCATCTTGCGGGCCAAAATAAGAAATTAAGGTTTGATCAACTGGAATCATTAAAAACTGGCCAAATGAACCCATGGCTGCAGCAACACCCATAGCCCATACTCTTTTTTCTTCTGGACAGTTTCTGCCAATAACACCATAAACAACAATATAAGTGGTGCATGATTGGGCTATTCCGATCATGATGCCGCCAAATAAAATAAACATTAAAGATGAACTAGCGGTTGCCATACCAGCTAATCCGGCAGTATAGAGTAGGCCGCCAATTAAAAGAACCTTGAAAGAGCCCAAACGATCGGAAAGACCTCCAAATAATGGTTGTGTGATGCCCCAGGTAAGGTTTTGCAAAGCCATAGCTAAGGCAAATGTTTCACGTCCCCAACCGTTGAGCTGGGTAATTGATAAATTAAATAAACCAAAGCCGTGTCGAATACCCATGGATAGGGTGACGAGTAACCCGCCGGCAATTAATATTTTTGTGAGGCTGAGTGAACGGTTATTCAAAATTTTCCTGGAATTTAATCGGTTATGAGTAATGATTAAAAATCAAATAACACCTTTATTTTTTAACGCTTGAATGTCAGCATCGCTTAATCCTAATCGCTCTTTAAGAATTTCGCTTGTATGTTGCCCGAGCAGGGGCGGCGGCCTATTTTCAACAACAGGTGTTGCGCTTAATCTCATGGGGCTTCGGACTAAAGGAACTGTTCCTCCCGTTGGATGAGTCATTTCCATTTTGATATTTCTTGCGATAACTTGCTCATTGGCAAAGACTTCTTCAAAGTCATTAATGGGGCCACAAGGAACATTGGCATGGTCTAATGCTTCAATCCATTCGGATTTAGTTTTTTTAAGTGTCATCGCCTGTAGAAGAGGGATAAGGCTATCTCGATGTCTAATTCTTTCTGGGTTGGTGGCATAAAGCGGGTTATCGGCTAGATGGGCTTCGCCACCTGTCTGAACAAAATGCCTAAATTGACTGTCATTGCCAGCAGCAACAATGATCCAGCCATCAGCAGCTTTAAATGTTTGGTAGGGCACAATATTGGGACTAGCGTTACCCCACCGCTTAGGTGATACGCCGCTTATTAGGTAGTTGCTAGCAACATTGGCCATAGTAGCTATTTGCACATCTAAAAGAGCTAAATCAATGCATTGCCCTTCGCCTGTACGATCTCTGTGTACTACGGCTGCTAGTACTGCGGAGGTGGCATACATGCCTGTAAATAGGTCTGCAATTGCTACGCCTGCTTTTTGAGGACCACCGCCAGGTAACTCGTCTTTTTCACCTGTAACGCTCATGAAGCCCCCCATACCTTGAACGACAACATCGTAGCCAGGTCGATGTGCAAAAGGGCCTGTTTGACCAAAACCTGTTATAGAACAATAGATTAGATCATTTTTAATCTTTTTTAGGCTGTCATAATCTAGGCCGTATTTCTTCAATTGGCCTACTTTGTAGTTTTCAAGGACTATATCGCTGTCTAAAACCAATTTTTTGATGATTTCTTGACCTTCTTTGGTCGAAATATCCAAAGTAATCGATCTTTTATTGCGATTAATGGCTAAATAAAAAGCAGATTCTGTGGTCTCTTGGCCCTCAGAATTTCTCAAAAAAGGAGGGCCCCATTGGCGTGTGTCATCGCCCGCGATTGGCCGCTCAACCTTGATTACATCGGCTCCTAGGTCAGCTAGGTTCTGCCCACACCAAGGGCCAGCTAGTACTCGACTAAGGTCTAAAACTCGAAGGTGATTAAGTGCTCCCATGGAGTTCATTTTCGCATGTGGATACAATTCTTCGCCATGGCAACAAAAAAATCAGACCAATATAGCGAATCGTCGATCAAAGTCCTGAAGGGCCTTGAACCTGTCAAACAACGTCCCGGTATGTACACGCGGACCGATAACCCCTTGCATATGATCCAAGAGGTTATCGATAACGCATCCGATGAGGCCTTAGGTGGCCACGGTAAGCACATCATGGTGACTTTGCACACGGATGGCAGTGTTAGCGTGGAAGATGATGGCCGAGGTATTCCTGTGGGGATGCATCCAGAGGAAAAAAGACCTGTTGTAGAGCTTGTATTTACGCAGCTGCATGCTGGTGGCAAATTTGAAAAGGGCTCTGGTGGTGCTTATGCTTTCTCTGGCGGTCTACATGGTGTAGGTGTTTCTGTTACTAATGCCTTATCGAAGAGAATGGAAGTTACAGTTTGGCGTGATAAACAAGTTTCTACTTTGGCATTTGAAGCAGGTTTTGTCGTTGAGCCACTGAAGACCAAAATTGCTCCGATGGGAGATCGTCCCAATGGTACAAAGGTGCGCGCATGGCCTGATGGCAAGTATTTTGATAGCGCCAGCATTCCATTAGCCGAACTACAGCGTTTATTGCGCTCGAAAGCGGTGTTATTGCCTGGCGTTAAAGTGACCTTGATTCAAGAAAAGGGCGGCGAGCCTCAAACTTGGCTTTATGCCCAAGGGTTGAAGGGTTATTTAGATGAGGCAATGGCTCAAGGTGGCCATAGCCCTGTTGTAATCCCAGCTTTTGATGGTGAGCATTTTGCTGATCCTAATCGTGCGGGTGAAGATTCATTTGCAGAAGGCGAAGGGGCTAGTTGGGTTGTGGCATGGACAGAGGAAGGTGCACCTGTTCGTGAAAGTTATGTGAATTTGATACCGACACCTGCAGGTGGTACTCATGAGAGTGGTTTACGTGAGGGCCTTTTTAATGCAGTGAAAAGTTTTATTGATATTCATGCGTTGCAACCTAAGGGCGTGAAGTTGATGCCTGAAGACGTTTTTGCGCGTGCTTCATTTGTGCTTTCAGCGAAGGTATTGGATCCTCAGTTCCAAGGTCAAATTAAAGAGCGTTTAAATTCTCGCGATGCAGTTCGTTTAGTTTCAGGTTTTGTGAAGTCAGCACTAGATCTTTGGTTGAATCAACATGTTGATTACGGCAAAAAGTTAGCGGAACTTGTGATTAAGCAGGCGCAAGCTAGAACGCGTGCTGGTCAAAAAGTAGAAAAGAAAAAATCATCAGGTGTGGCAGTGTTACCTGGGAAACTCACTGATTGTGAGAGTGAAGATATCGCTAATAATGAAATTTTTCTTGTTGAGGGTGATTCAGCTGGTGGTTCTGCCAAGATGGGGCGCAATAAAGAGTATCAAGCAATTCTTCCCTTGCGCGGTAAGGTTCTGAATACTTGGGAAGCGGAAAGAGACCGTTTATTTGCAAATAATGAGGTCCATGATATTGCTGTAGCTATTGGCGTGGATCCTCATGGTAATAAGGATGAGCCTGATTTAAGTAACTTGCGTTACGGAAAGATTTGTATTCTTTCTGATGCGGACGTTGACGGTGCTCATATTCAAGTATTGCTGTTAACGTTGTTCTATAAGCATTTCCCTAAGTTAATGGAGAGAGGGCATGTGTATATTGCAAGGCCTCCTTTATTTAGGGTTGATGCTCCTGCAAGAGGTAAGAAGCCAGCTCAAAAACTCTATGCTTTGGATGAAGGTGAGTTGAAGTCGATTGAAGATAAATTGCGTAAAGATGGTTTGCGTGAAGGTAGTTGGCAAATTAGCCGCTTCAAGGGTTTGGGTGAGATGAATGCAGAACAACTTTGGGATACAACATTAAATCCAGATACACGTCGTTTATTACCTGTAACTGAAGGCGAATTTGGTGAGGTTGAGACTGTTAAGACAATGGATATGTTGATGGGTAAATCAGAGTCTGGCGCACGGAAAACATGGTTGGAAGAGCGCGGTAACGAAGTTGAAGCTGATATTTAAGTCCGAAGCCTAAGAAAAAATTAAACATGACTAAAAAGAAAAATACGTCTAACCAAGAACCTGATTTATTCAGTGATATGAGTGAAGGTGGTTCGTCTGGGGATCTATCTACTCAGGTTAGTGAACCAAGAATTGTGCCGAGTAGTTCTGATGTTGATTCGTTAACATTGGCGACCTATGCCGAGCGCGCTTATCTTGATTACGCTATTAGCGTGGTGAAGGGGCGTGCGCTTCCTGAAGTGGCAGATGGTCAAAAGCCAGTTCAACGACGAATTCTTTTTGCGATGAACGAGATGAATCTTCGTTCTGATGCAAAACCAGTAAAAAGTGCTCGTGTAGTTGGTGATGTGTTGGGTAAATTCCATCCGCATGGCGACCAATCTGCTTACGATGCATTAGTTCGTCTGGCGCAAGACTTCTCGTTGCGTTATCCGTTAATTGATGGTCAAGGTAATTTTGGTTCTCGTGATGGTGATGGTGCAGCAGCCATGCGTTATACCGAGGCAAGATTAACCAAAATTGCAAGTTTGTTATTGGATGAAATTGATGAGGGAACCGTTGATTTCATTCCAAACTATGATGGATCGATGCAGGAGCCTAAGCTTTTGCCAGCTCGTTTACCATTTGTTTTGTTAAATGGAGCATCTGGTATCGCTGTGGGTATGGCGACTGAAGTGCCATCTCATAATTTGAATGAGATCGCGGGCGCTACGATTGCATTAATGAAAAATCCTAAATTGAGTCATGAAGAATTGATGACTCATGTGCCAGGACCAGATTTCCCGGGTGGCGGACAGATTATTTCTTCTGCTACTGAGATTTCTCAAATCTATGAAACGGGCCGTGGAAGCTTAAAAGTTCGAGCACGTTGGATGATTGAGGAAATGGCGAGAGGGCAATGGCAATTGGTGATTACCGAAATGCCACCAGCAACATCCACTCAAAAAGTGTTGCAGGAAATTGAAGAGCTGACTAATCCAAAAGTTAAAGTTGGTAAGAAGACTTTGACGGCTGATCAAAATAATTTAAAGCAAACAATTTTGTCTGTGTTGGATTCTGTTCGCGATGAGTCAAGTAAAGATGCAGCAGTTCGTTTGGTTTTTGAGCCTAAAACAAAAAACATTGATGTGAATGAGTTTGTGACAACTCTATTGGCGCATACATCACTTGAGTCGAATGCGCCTATTAATTTGGTGATGATTGGTAATGATGGCCGTCCTCGTCAAAAAGGTTTAAGCGAGATTTTGAGAGAGTGGATTGAGTTCCGTGTAGCGACTGTTACTCGTAGAACAGAACATCGTTTATCGAAAGTTAATGATCGCATGCATATTTTGGAGGGCCGTCAGATGGTCCTTCTCAATATTGATAAAGTTATTAAGATCATTCGTGGTAGTGATGAGCCTAAAGCTGACTTAATCAAGGAATTTAAGTTATCAGAGCGTCAGGCTGAAGATATTCTTGATATTCGCTTGCGTCAATTGGCTCGTTTAGAGGCGATCAAAATTGAACAAGAACTTAAAGAGCTGAAATCTGAAAAAGATGATTTAGAGACGCTTTTAGGAAGTGATGCTGCGATGCGTAAACGTATCGTAAAAGAAATTGAATCTGATATGAAGACGTTTGGTGACGAACGCCGCACGGTCATTCAGGAAGAGAAAAAAGCGATTGCAGAAGCTAAGGTCATTGATGAACCTGTGACAGTTATTATTTCTCAGCGTGGTTGGGTGCGTGCGCGTCAAGGTCATGGACATGATCCTCAGCAATTTGGGTTTAAAGCTGGTGATGGTATGTATGGGGCTTTTGAGTGTCGTACAACGGATGTTGTTTTGGCCTTCGGTAGCAATGGTCGCGTTTATACAATTCCAGCTAGTGATCTTCCTGGCGCTAGGGGTGATGGATCACCGTTGACTGGTTATGTTAATTTGGCTGCCGGTACTCAGATGGTTGCTTACTACGCTGGTCATGCTGATGATTTATTGCTCTTATCGATGAGATCCGGTAATGGATTCTTGGCGAATGTTGCTGATATGACTACGCGTAATAAAGCTGGCAAGGCCTTTGTGGGGGTTGATACAAAATTTGCTCCTGGAGATGCTCCGTTACCTCCAGCTAAAGTCCATGAAGGTATGAAATCTGTTGCGTGCTTATCAGAGTTGGGTCGTTTATTAGTATTTCCATTAGATGATTTAAAGCGTTTACCAACAGGTGGTAAGGGCGTTATTTTGATGGATCTAGAAAAGGGTGAAAAACTCCAATCTGCTATAGCAGTTGGTGATGCTGGTGCTGTGCTATCGGGTCTTGGTAGAGCAGGTAAACCAACTGAAGCAGCTTTAGATGGCAAAACTTTAAAATCTTTTGCTGCTCATCGGGCAAGGAAAGGCCATGCTCTTGAACCTAAACTAAAGGATGCAAAATTAACAGCTGTCGTTACTAGTTAATTGTTGTTAGTTTCCTAGAATGCCCCCATTAATTGGGGGTATTTTTTTGCCCACCCTTGACTTGTTAATGATAATCATTATCATTTAATGATCAATCAACAATTAGAAAAAGGATGGTATGCGAGGAAATAAAAAGTTAGTAAGCGTTGCTTGTTTAATGGCTTTAACTGCGCCAGTGATGGCTGGCGAAGGGAGTTTTGGATGGTTGTATACCTTAGATCTACAACCTAAAGGAACTTTAGAGTTTGAGCAAAAAGTTGATTTAACGAAGGGCCAAGCTGCTGGTACCTATGACTTGTGGAAAACAAAAACAGGTCTTGAGTATGGTGTGACAAATGATTTTCAGTTAACAGGGTATCTCAATGGTTACTCGGTTAATGCAAATCATAACTATACAAATTGTGGAGCTGATCCATCTCCATGTACAGGAGGTTTTGGCGTTCCTGAATCTGCTAGTGGACATGCATTTAATAAAACTCAATTTGAGGGAGCGTCTGTAGAGGGAGTTTGGCGTGTATTAAATCCAGTTCTTAGCCCTGTTGGTGTTGGCCTCTATGCCGAGATGAGTAAAGGTAAGTTTGCGGATGCATTAGAGACGCGTCTTTTAATGCAGTCTAATTTCTTAGATGATCGCTTAGTTCTTGCAGTCAATGTGATTGCTGAAATGGAGAAATATAAGTTTGCTGGAACCACACCATCAAAAGAATCAATGATTGATGTTTTGTATGGTGCAACCTATCGTTTTGCTCCAAAGTGGTTCGCGGGAATCGAAGGACGTTTTCACAATGATTTCACGGGTTATAACTTTGATACGCATACTCAAAGAGCAAATTTCATAGGACCCAATCTTCATTATGCTGAAAAAGACTGGTGGGTAACTGCTGCTTGGCGTTATCAAATAGGCGGTAAATGTTTTGGGGATGGTGTTGGTGAGTGTTCAGATGGAAAGGTCTGGGATAGTCACGGGAAAAATCAATTCATCGTTAAAGTTGGAGTGCCTTTTAAATGAAATGGATACCTAATCCTTTGATTTCAGGCTTGGCATTGGGTATGGCTACTATACCGATGGTAGCCCATGCCAAGGTGTATTTATCTATTGATCAAGCTAAAAAAATAATGTTTGGTACAACGGATATGCAGCATCGCCCAATTATTTTGACAAAGCCTATACAAGAAAAGATGCAGCAGGCATCTTCAGTGACTCATCCCTTTGATTCCAGTCGCATATGGAAGACTCCTAACGGCGGATGGTTCATTGTTGATGAGGTTGTAGGCAAACATGAAATGATTACCTATGCAGTAGGGATTAATCCTGATGGCAGCATTAAGCAATTGGAGATTCTTGAGTATAGGGAGTCTTACGGTTTTGAAGTTTCTGAAGCATCGTGGCGCCAACAGTTTGTTGGTAAGAAAGTAGCCTCTCCGCTGAAGTTAAATCAAGATATTCAGAATATTTCAGGGGCCACTTTATCTTCCAAACATTTGACTGATGGCGTTAAACGTTTGATGGTGATGCATGACTTGGCTTTAAAGAATATCTAATGGTGAAGCGTTGCCAAGCTTTGTTAGGAACTTTTGTGGAAATTACTATTCCTAATAAGTATTTAGATAAACATGTGAGCGATGTTTTTAATCATGCATTTAAAGAGATTAAATTAGTTGAAAAATTGATGTCTTTTCATGTGCCTAGTAGTGATTTGAGTTGTATCAATCATCATGCTTATGAAAAAGATGTCATAGTTCATCCTTATACCTATGAAGTATTGGTGATGGCTAAACAGTTATTCGAAGATACCGAAGGTGCCTTTGATTGTTCAGTTGCCCCTGAGTTGCAAAAATGGGGATTGCTTCCAGAAACCTATCAGATAGATGAGGTTGAGCGAGGTACTTTGAGGGATTTGGATTTTAAAACTAACTATGCTGTTAGTTTTAGGAAGCCACTTTGTTTGGATTTGGGAGGTATTGCAAAAGGTTATGCAGTTGATAAGGCAGTTCAGGTTTTAATCAATTATGGCATCACTCATGCCGTGGTGAATGCGGGTGGTGATATGAGGATCTTGGGTAATCAGGCTGAAGATATTTATATTAAACATCCGTTAAGGCCACATCAATTAATTCATATTGGTCAGCTATCAGATGGCTCAATTGCGACGTCGGGCATTTATTACTCTAAAGATAAAAGTCTTTATAAAAAGCAATCGGCATTAGTTATACCTAAAAGAAAACAATCTATGTTGAAAAACCAAAGCTATTCAGTAATGGCTAAAAGGTGTGTGGTTGCTGATGGTTTAACAAAGGCCTTGGCCATTCATCAAGATGTAAATGCCATGTATTTAAAAAAATATGAAGCGGTTGGGGTGATTTTGTGAGTTCTTCAACTAATCACGGTCGCCTGCGTTTGGGGCGTATGGCTAAGTGGCAAAGATGGACTAGTTATGTGCTTTTTTCGCTGTGCGTTAGTTCTGGGTTTGTCTGGTTTGTTTTAGCTGATTTATTAGAATGGATGCCCCCACAATTAAAGGTTTGGTGGGTTTTGCATGGCGTGACTGCGATGCTAAGTTTGCTATTGATAGGGGCTGCATTGCCGCAACATATTTCAGTAGCGTGGAAGGCTAAAAGAAATCGTGGCGGTGGAGGCCTTTCGACTTTTTTATTGGGATTACTTTTAGGTAGTGTGATGGTACTTTATTACGGTGCTGCTTCATTTCATGATGAAGCCCGTTGGGTTCATATTGTCTTGGGTATTTTTTTATTAATACTATTCCCTTGGCATATCTTACGTGGAAGAAGGGCTGCGGCAGTAATGGCTAGGTATAAAAATACCTAGAAATCATTCTATTAACGACCAGTAAATTGGGGTGGACGCTTTTCACTCCAGGCGGCCCGACCTTCCTGAAGGTCTTGAGAGTTTTGGGCTTGAGCAATGTCTTTAGCTAGTTCATTAATATCTAAACAGCCACGCGCAATTAGATTTAGATGTTTTTTCATGCCTAGCAATGAAAGTGGTGCCATTTTTAATAGGTTGGTTATTAAATCGTCCGCTGTTTGCGTCAGGTGCTCTGGGGAAGTTAAGCTTGTTAAGAACCCTAATGTTTTCATTTCTTCAGATTGAATTTTTTCAGCACATAGTAAAAGACGTTTAGCTGTATCAATGCCTAAGCGAGATACATAACGTTCAAGACCTCTTTGATAAAAGTGGATACCTAATTTTGCAGCTGGCATGAACATTTCTGTCGCAGTGCTGCCAATACGAAAGTCACATGCCAAAGCCATATCGGTGGCACCGCCATAAACACCGCCTTGGATTACTGCAACTGTGATGGGGCGACAGTCTTCAAAGGCATTCACGATGACCTCAAATAAAAGTGATTTTTCTTCAGCGCCTTTATCTAGACTGCTGATATCAAAGCCCGAACAAAAATAGTCACCAGTTGATTGGAGCTTTAGAGCCAAAATATCAGGGTTTTTATTAACTGCGTTAATGTGTGATTGAATAGCTTCAAGGTCTGTAACGCTTAATCTATTAGCTAGCTCAGGGTTTTGCAGCGTAATGGTTGCAACAGAACCTTGAATGTGAAGGCTAGGATGCATTTATTCAACTTCAGCAATTAATTCAATTTCAACGCATGCTCCTAGTGGGATTTGCGCCACGCCAAAGGCGCTACGAGCATGCTTGCCTGCCTCACCAAAGACCTCAAATAATAGTTCTGAGCAACCGTTTGTTACTAAATGATGCTCGGTGTATTCTTGGGTAGAGTTCACAAGGCTCATGACTTTAACGATGCGTTTGACACGATCTAGGTTACCCAAATGAGCCTGCATCGTTGCCATAAGATCAATTGCAATGCTACGAGCAGCGGCCTTGCCTTCTTCTGTATTCATGTTGAGGCCTAATTTGCCCGCAAGAGGTTTCCCATCTTTTTTTGCAATATGACCAGATAAAAACAAGGTGTTACCTGTTTGGGCAGACATCACATAGGCTGCGGCAGGAGCCCCAGCTGTAGGTA
The DNA here is from genome assembly GCF_018687515.1 of Polynucleobacter sp. MWH-Spelu-300-X4. NCBI lineage: Bacteria > Pseudomonadati > Pseudomonadota > Betaproteobacteria > Burkholderiales > Burkholderiaceae > Polynucleobacter > Polynucleobacter sp. MWH-Spelu-300-X4. The sequence continues at coordinate 965,046 of NZ_CP061294.1, read as the reverse complement.
GGCTAATTTGAAGCTCTGCTAAACGTTGTGCAATTTTCGACATGCTTTTCTCCGTTAATTTTTTATGATTGTATTGCTTAGCTTATTTGACGGACCGTTATAGCAGAGTAAGGTAGGCTGTTTAGAGGGCGATTTAGGTAAAGTTTTCCATAAAAAGTTAGGGAAAATGCTCAAAAATTACTGAAAAATGAGATTTGTAAGTCAAATTTGGTCAAGTCTCCGCTATACTCGCATCGAACAATTTTTTTGATCTAACTCAATATTTGGTCACTATGAAAAAACTATTAACTGTTGCTGTTGCCGCTATGACTTTAGTTGGCACGGCTGTAAATGCTGAAACAATTACCGGTGACGCTAAAGCTGCTGAAGCTAAGGTGGCGATGTGCATTGGTTGCCATGCTATTCCAGGTTACCGTGCTAGCTTTCCAGAAATTTATTCCGTTCCTTTATTGGGCGGTCAAAGTGCTGGCTATATCGTGGCTGCATTACAAGCCTATAAAAAAGGTGATCGTAAGCACCCAACGATGAGAAGTATTGCTGCTAGTTTGTCTGATAAAGATATGGCTGACATTAGCGAATATTATGCAGCGCAAACGTCTGCAACAACTATTAATAAATTGAAGTAAGAGGAGTCGATATGAAACGTCTTTTGATTGCTGCGACTTTAGCTTCTTTTGCTTTCGCTGCCCAGGCTGCTGATGTTAATAAAGGCCAAGAGCTTGTTGCTAAAGGCAACTGCGCTGCTTGCCATGGTGAGGGGTTGAATAAGCCTGTTGCTCCTGAGTATCCTAAGTTGGCTGGTCAGCATGCCGATTATTTATTTCATGCCTTAAAAGCTTATAAAACAGTTAATCATCCAAATGTTGGCCGTAACAACGCCATCATGGCTGGACAAGTTGCTGCACTTAGCAATAAGGATTTACAAGATATAGCTGCTTACATTTCTAGTCTACCTGGCACTTTGGTGATGAAGAAGTAAGTTTTTTAGCTTTATGAAAGCCACTCTATGAGTTTTAGAGTGGCTTTTTTATTTTCTAGAGTACTATTTTGCGGCTTGCTGCCCTTTAAGTAGATGCTCTTTCATCAGTTTTTCTGAGAGATCTGGGTCTCTAGCAAGTAGGGCGCTAAGTAATTTCCTGTGTTCTTGGAGCGAACTTTCTAGTCGTCCACGCTTACTTAATGAGTCTCTACGTTGGAGTTTAAGAACTTTTCTTAAATCATTAATAACTCCCGTCATCCATGAGTTATTGCAAATTTCTTGAATTTTGTCGTGAAAAGCCTGGTTGACTGCAAAAAATAGATCTAAATCACGATCTGCTGCGGCTCTTTCTAGCTTCATGTGTATGGAATCTAGGTCTTGTAGCTGTTTTTCAGTAGCTTTAGTAGCAGTTTCTCGACAAGCTTGCCCTTCTAGAAGAGCTAGCACTGTGAATATTTCACTGGTATCCGATTTACTAACTTCCGTCACATAAGCGCCACGCCTCATTTTCATAGTAATGAGGCCTTCAGCAGCTAATACTTTAATTGCCTCGCGCATGGGTGTGCGACTAATGCCGTATTGGGCAGCAATAGCTTGCTCATCAATCCAGCTTCCTGGGGTTAATTCATGAGAAAAAATGCTTGATCGCAATCTTTCTGCGACTTCCTCGTATAATGGGCGCGGGGCTAATGATATTTTTGAATTCATAATTATGAATTCATTAAAGCAAATTTGTCAGGTATCTGTCAACCCCATTGAGTCCAATATAACTATCGAATAATGTGTCTGCGGAGAAATAATGAGCAAAGCAAACAATAACAAGTGGCCAGAGTTTTCTACACCTAATATGGAGGCTTGGAATAAGTCAGCAGGAAAGTCCGCGCCTAATGGTGATATCGATGCTTTAGGTTGGAAGACGCCAGACGATATTCAATTAAAAGCTTTGTATACCGCAGCAGATGCGGAAGGATTACCGTTTGCTAATACTTTGCCTGGTTTTGAGCCGTTTGTTCGTGGTCCTCAGGCAACTATGTACTCAGTGCGCCCGTGGACTATACGTCAATACGCAGGTTTTTCAACTGCAGAGGAATCTAATGCTTTTTACCGTAAAGCTTTGGCTGCTGGGGGGCAAGGTGTTTCTGTTGCGTTCGATTTGGCAACACACAGAGGTTACGACTCAGATCATCCGCGTGTAACTGGTGATGTGGGAAAAGCAGGGGTTGCAATTGATTCTGTTGAAGATATGAAGATTTTGTTCAACGAGATTCCGTTGGATAAGGTTTCTGTTTCTATGACAATGAATGGTGCGGTATTACCTATCTTGGCCGGCTATGTTGTTGCCGCAGAAGAGCAAGGTGTTAAGCAGGATCAGTTATCAGGAACTATTCAGAATGATATTTTGAAAGAGTTCATGGTGCGTAATACCTATATTTATCCACCAGAGCCATCAATGAGAATTATTGGCGACATTATTGAGTACACCTCTCAGTACATGCCTAAGTTCAACTCAATTTCTATTTCTGGTTACCACATGCAGGAAGCCGGAGCTAACCAAGCTTTAGAGTTGGCTTTCACGATTGCTGATGGTAAAGAATATGTGAAAACTGCTCTTAGCAAAGGTTTAGATGTTGATGACTTCGCTGGTCGTTTATCTTTCTTCTTTGCTATTGGCATGAATTTCTATCTTGAGGTTGCCAAGTTGCGCGCTGCTCGTCTTTTGTGGTGGAAAGTGATGAAGGAGTTCAGTCCAAAGAATCCTAAATCATTGATGTTGCGCACACATTGCCAAACATCTGGCTGGTCTTTAACAGAACAAGATCCTTATAACAACGTGGTGCGTACTACTGTTGAGGCTATGGCTGCGGTATTCGGTGGTACACAGTCATTGCATACTAATTCATTCGATGAGGCAATTGCTTTACCAACTGAATTCTCAGCACGTATTGCACGTAATACACAGTTAATCATTCAAGAGGAAACTCATATTACGAATGTGATTGATCCTTGGGCTGGTTCTTATATGATGGAAAAGTTAACTCAGGATATGGCTGATAAGGCTTTAGAAATCATCCAAGAAGTTGAAGCCATGGGTGGTATGACAAAAGCAGTGGAAAGTGGTTGGGCTAAATTAAAGATTGAAGCCGCAGCTGCTGAAAAGCAGGCTCGTATTGACTCTGGTAAAGATGTCATTGTTGGTGTTAATAAGTACAAGTTAGCCAAAGAAGACAGTATTGATATTTTGGCAATTGATAACAATAAGGTGCGTGATTCTCAAATCGCTCGCTTGAAAGACGTTAAGGCTAAGCGTGATAACGCTAAAGTACAGGCGGCATTAGATGCGTTGACGAAAGCAGCTGAGACTAATACAGGTAATTTATTAGGTTTGGCAATTGATGCGATTCGTTTAAGAGCAACGGTTGGAGAAGTGTCTGATGCATTAGAGAAAGTTTTTGGGCGCCATCGCGCTGATACTCAAAAGGTGACCGGAGTGTATGCAGCTGCTTATGACTCAGCAGAAGGCTGGGATAAATTAAAAACAGAAATTGCCGACTTCGCTAAGCAAGAAGGCCGTCACCCACGTGTGATGATTGCGAAATTGGGGCAGGATGGACATGATCGAGGTGCGAAAGTGGTTGCCACTGCATTTGCTGATTTAGGCTTTGACGTAGATATGGGGCCTTTATTCCAGACCCCTGAAGAGTGTGCTCGCCAAGCTATTGAAAATGATGTGCATGCGGTAGGTATTTCTACGCTAGCTGCTGGTCATAAAACTTTGGTTCCAGCAATTATTGCTGAATTGAAAAAGCAAGGCGCTGATGACATTATTGTTTTCGTTGGTGGAGTGATTCCCCGTCAAGATTATGAAGAGCTTTATGAGGCTGGTGTAAAAGGAATTTATGGTCCAGGTACGCCTATTCCTGCATCTGCTAAAGATGTTTTAGAGCAAATTCGTAAAGCTAAAAAATAAGCCATCTAGACGCCTGTGGAATTACAAGATCAATCCTTGGTAGATGCGATATGTGGCCCAGAGGCTATACCTGGGCCATCTCAGCGTCGTTCAGTTGCTAAGGCGATTACTTTGCTTGAGTCAACTCGAGCAGATCATCGTTTGCGTGCAGATGAACTGCTAAATGCAATTCTCCCTAAAAGTGGCAATTCTTTTAGATTAGGTATTTCTGGTGTTCCCGGTGTTGGTAAGTCAACATTTATTGAGGCTTTAGGGCTTTATCTAATTGGTAAAGGTCATCGGGTTGCTGTTTTAGCTATTGACCCTTCTTCGAGTGTCTCGGGCGGCTCTATTTTGGGTGATAAGACTCGGATGGAGTTTTTATCAGTAAATGAAAAAGCTTTTATCCGCCCAAGCCCTTCTTCCGGAACATTGGGCGGCGTTGCTGAAAAGACTCGTGAGGCAATGTTGGTGGCTGAGGCCGCTGGCCATGATGTAGTGATTGTTGAAACAGTAGGAGTAGGGCAAAGTGAAACAGCTGTCGCTAATATGACAGATATGTTTGTGTTATTGCAGCTTCCTAATGCAGGTGATGATCTTCAGGCCATTAAAAAAGGTGTGATGGAATTGGCTGACTTGGTGGTTATTAATAAAGTAGATCTTGACCCAGACGCAGCCATGAGGGCTCAACTTCAAATTGTGAGTTCCCTACGTTTGTTAGGAATGCATGGTAACCCTGAGCATGCGCATCATGACGATTCTTTATGGCACCCCCATGTGATGCCTATGAGCGCTTTAAAGTCAGAGGGTATTGCTGAGTTTTGGGGTGCCGTTACTAATTTTGAAAATATTCAAAAAAAGAATGGTCAATTTCAACTACGCAGAAAGCAACAAGCTCAGTCTTGGATGTGGGAGCGTATCGAAGCAGGATTGAAACAAAATTTTAGATCTAATCAAGCCGTTCAGGCGTTATTGCCTAAGTTAAGTCAGGCAGTCAATGATGGTCAAGTTGCAGCATCAGTAGCGGCTAGACGGCTTTTAGATTTGATGAAATAAGAAGCAGTATTGATTTAATTTTGATGATTTAGAAACAAGGGAGAGCATTTTATGCATGACATCATTAAGCAACTGGAAGCCAAGCGCGAGCAGGCACGCTTAGGGGGTGGTCAAAAACGTATCAATGCCCAACATGGCAAAGGTAAATTGACTGCGCGCGAGCGTATTGAGCTTTTATTAGATGAAGGCTCTTTCGAAGAGTGGGATATGTTTGTTGAACATCGTTGTAATGACTTTGGTATGGCTAATGAGTCTGTGCCTGGTGATGGTGTTGTAACAGGTTATGGCATGATCAATGGCCGTTTGGTATTCGTATTCTCGCAAGACTTCACTGTTTTCGGTGGTTCTTTATCGGAAGCGCACGCTGAGAAAATTTGTAAGGTGATGGATCAGGCAATGAAGGTTGGCGCACCAGTGATTGGTCTTAATGACTCTGGTGGTGCACGTATTCAAGAGGGTGTAGCATCGCTAGGTGGTTACGCTGAAATTTTCCAGCGCAACGTTTCTGCATCTGGTGTGATTCCTCAGATTTCATTGATTATGGGGCCTAGTGCTGGCGGTGCTGTGTATTCACCAGCATTAACTGATTTCATCTTTATGGTGAAAGATAGCTCTTATATGTTTGTAACCGGTCCTGAAGTTGTAAAGACTGTGACACATGAAGAGGTGACAGCTGAGGAGTTAGGTGGAGCGATAACTCACTCTACTAAATCGGGTGTGTGTGACCGTTCATTTGAGAACGATGTTGAAGCCATCATGATGTTGCGTCGCTTCTTCAATTATTTACCTCTTTCGAATAAAGAAAAACCACCTGTCCGTAAGGGTGCCGATAGTGGTGAGCGTTTGGATTATTCATTAGATACATTGGTGCCAGACAACGCTAATAAACCATACGATATGCATGAGTTAATTAGTAAGACTGTTGATGATGGAGATTTCTTCGAATTACAGCCTGATTACGCTAAAAATATCATTATTGGGTTTGCTCGTGTTGAGGGCCAGACAGTTGGTATTGTCGCTAATCAACCATTAGTGCTTGCTGGTTGTTTGGATATTAAGTCATCAATTAAAGCGGCACGTTTCGTCCGTTTCTGTGATGCTTTTAATATTCCAGTCGTTACTTTTGTTGATGTGCCAGGTTTCATGCCGGGTACAGCTCAAGAGTATGGTGGCATTATTAAGCATGGCGCAAAGCTACTTTACGCTTATGCTGAATGTACGGTTCCAAAAATTACAGTAATTACACGCAAAGCTTATGGTGGTGCATATGATGTGATGGCATCTAAGCATTTGCGCGGTGATGTGAATTTTGCATGGCCATCAGCTGAGATTGCCGTGATGGGTCCTAAGGGGGCGGTTGAGATTATCTTCCGTGAAGAGAAAGGAGATCCTGCTAAGTTAGCTGAACGCGAGGCTGAATATAAGTCTAAATTCGCTAACCCATTTGTGGCGGGTCGTCGTGGTTACATCGATGATGTGATCATGCCTCATGAAACACGTAAACGTGTAGCGCGTTCTTTGGCAATGCTTAAAGATAAGGATTTGGAAAATCCATGGCGCAAACACGGCAATATCCCCCTCTAATCGATTAGGAAAAGAACATGTTTAAAAAGATTCTAATTGCTAACCGTGGTGAGATTGCTTGCCGCGTTATCAAAACAGCCCGAAAAATGGGCATCAAAACAGTTGCCGTTTACTCTGAAGCGGATAAGGATGCACGTCATGTTGAATTAGCTGATGAAGCTGTCTGTATTGGCCCAGCACCTTCTCGCGAATCTTATTTAGTGATGGATAACATCATTAAAGCTTGTAAAGATACAGGGGCTGAAGCGGTTCATCCTGGCTATGGGTTTTTGTCGGAGAACGAGGCTTTTGCAAAACGTTTAGAAGAAGAAGGTATCACTTTCATTGGCCCTAAGCATTACTCAATCGCTGCAATGGGTGACAAAATTGCTTCTAAAAAATTGGCGAATGAGGCAAAAGTAAACACAATTCCTGGTTATAACGATGCGATTGATACACCTGAATCAGCTGTTGAGATTGCTAAAGGTATTGGTTACCCAGTCATGATTAAGGCATCTGCTGGTGGCGGTGGTAAAGGTTTACGCGTTGCTTTCAATGATAAGGAAGCGTTTGAAGGTTTCTCAGCCTGTAAAAATGAAGCGCGTAATAGCTTTGGTGATGATCGTGTCTTTATTGAGAAGTTTGTTGAAGAACCTCGTCATATTGAGATTCAGGTCTTGGGTGACTCTCACGGTAATGCGGTTTACTTGTGGGAGCGCGAGTGCTCAATTCAGCGTCGTCACCAAAAAGTGATTGAGGAAGCTCCATCACCATTTATTAGCGAGGAAACTCGTAAAGCAATGGGTGAACAGGCTGTTGCTTTAGCTAAGGCCGTGAAGTACCAATCTGCTGGTACGGTTGAGTTCGTGGTAGGTAAAGATCAGTCTTTCTATTTCCTTGAAATGAATACTCGTTTACAGGTGGAGCATCCTGTTACTGAATCCATTACTGGTTTAGATTTGGTTGAGCAAATGATTCGCGTTGCTTCTGGTGAAAAGCTCTCATTTGGTCAAGCGGATATTAAACGTAATGGTTGGTCGATGGAGTGCCGTATTAATGCAGATGACCCTTACCGTAACTTCCTGCCATCAACAGGTCGTTTGGTGAGATATCAACCACCAGAGGAAGTTGATGGTGTGCGTGTTGATACGGGAGTCTATGAGGGTGGTGAGATTCCGATGTATTACGACTCAATGATTGCTAAGCTAATTGTTCATGGTAAAGATCGTATGGATGCCATTACAAAAATGCGTGCAGCGTTGAATAAGTTTGTGATTCGCGGCATCCATTCAAACATCCCTTTCCAATCTGCCTTGATGCAGCATCCTCGCTTTATTTCTGGTGATTTCAATACAGGATTTATTGCTGAAGAATTTCCACATGGGTTCCGCGCAAGTGATGTTAAAGCGAGTGATCCTGGTTTGATGGATGCTTTAGCAACTGCGATTCATCGCCGTTATTTGGATCGTGCTGCCGGTATTTATGGGCAATTAGAAGGTCATGAGGTAAAGATTCCTCATGAGTTTGTCGTGGGTTCTGGTGAGCCTGGCAAGATGGATTATGTGTCAACTTCTGTGGAAGAGGCAGCTAGAGGCTATGAGGTAACAGTAGGTGGTCAGGTGTACGCCATTGATACAGATTGGACTCCTGGAAATATCGTTTACAACGCTGTTGTGAATGGAAAAGAAATTTCCGCCCAGCTAGATCGCAATGGTTTGTTCTACCGTATTCAATTTGATGGTGTGCGCGTAGATAGCTTGGTGTTGACTATGAGAGGCGCTGAGATGCAAAAACTGATGCCTTTCAAAGAACCGCCTGATATGTCTAAATTCTTACTTTCTCCAATGCCAGGTTTATTGGTGGATGTTGCTGTGACAGTTGGTCAGAAAGTTGAGGCAGGCCAACGTTTAGCTGCTATTGAAGCTATGAAGATGGAAAACGTTTTAGTCGCGGCTCAAGATGGTGTAGTGGCTGAAGTGATGGCTGCCAAAGGTGAGAGCCTAGCTGTCGATCAACCTATCTTGCGTTTTGAGTAAGGTGTTCTTATGACAAAACCATTCAAAATATTAGGTATCCAGCAGGTTGCTATTGGTGGTCCAGATAAATCGAAACTTCAGAAGTTGTGGGTTGAGATGTTTGGCCTCGCAGTTACTGGCACCTTTCAGTCAGAACGTGAAAACGTGGATGAGGATATCTGTGCTATGGGTAAGGGCCCTTATAAGGTTGAAGTTGATTTGATGCAGCCTATCGATCCTGAAAAAAAACCGGCTGTTCATGCAACTCCTTTGAATCATATTGGTTTATGGGTGGATAACTTACCCTTAGCTGTTGAGTGGTTAACTGCTCAGGGAGTTCGTTTTGCTCCTGGCGGTATTCGTAAAGGTGCGGCAGGATATGACATTACCTTTTTGCATCCAAAAGGAAATGATGAATTTCCAATTGGTGGGGAGGGTGTTTTGATTGAATTGGTGCAAGCTCCGCCAGAGGTAATTGCAGCTTTAGGTTAATTTTAGGCGTCATAACTGATGTCCCAAATGAGCTCTTAGGAGTTGTTTGGGACATTTTTTATGGAAAAGGCATAATAGAGGTTTAACAAATTTGTAATTTGTTTGCTAAATCTCTAACTATTTGTTTTTTCAGGAGCTTTAATGTCTAATTTGCCCCAAGGTATGGCAATTAATGCCGAAATTACCCCAGAATTTGCCACAATTTTGACCCCAGAAGCTTTAGCCTTAGTCGCTAAGTTGCACCGTGCTTTTGAGCCACGTCGCCAAGAATTGCTAAAAGCCCGTGTTGAACGTACTAAGCGTTTAGATGCAGGCGAGAGACCTGACTTTTTAGCTGAAACAAAACATATTCGCGAGGGTGATTGGAAAGTTGCGCCAATCCCTGCAGCGTTGCAATGTCGTCGAGTTGAAATTACTGGCCCTGTTGAAGCGAAAATGGTGATCAACGCTTTCAATTCAGGTGCAGACTCTTATATGACTGATTTTGAAGATTCAAATAGCCCAAGCTGGACGAATCAAATTCAAGGTCAAATTAATATGAAAAAGGCCGTTCGTCGCGAGTTGTCTTTAGAACAAAATGGCAAAATTTATAAATTAAATGACAAGATTGCTACATTGCAAGTGCGTCCACGCGGTTGGCATTTGGATGAAAAACATGTAACTATTGATGGTCAGCGTATTTCAGGTGGTATTTTTGATTTTGCTTTGTTCTTATTTCATAACGCTAAAGAGCAAATTGCTCGTGGCGCTGGCCCGTTTTTCTATTTGCCAAAAATGGAAAGTCATTTAGAAGCGCGTTTGTGGAATGATATTTTCTGCATGGCTCAAGATGAGATTGGTCTGCCACGTGGGACGATCAAAGCGACTGTGTTGATTGAAACCATTTTGGCTGCCTTTGAAATGGATGAGATCCTTTACGAGTTGCGTGAGCATAGTGCTGGCTTAAATGCTGGCCGTTGGGACTATATTTTCTCTTGTATCAAGAAATTTAAAGTGGATAAAAATTTCTGTTTGGCAGATCGCGCCAAAGTGACAATGACATCCCCATTTATGCGTGCTTATGCATTATTGTTGTTGAAGACATGTCATAAGCGTGGCGCACCAGCTATGGGTGGTATGAGCGCTTTAATTCCTATTAAGAATGACCCGGAAAAAAATGCGATTGCTATGCAAGGCATTATTAATGATAAGAAGCGTGATGCAACAGATGGCTATGACGGTGGTTGGGTTGCTCATCCAGGTCTAGTTGAGCCTGCTATGGCTGAATTTAAGGCGGTGTTGGGTGATAGACCGAATCAATTTGATAAGCAAAAGCCAGAAGTTAATGTGACTGCTGAGCAGTTATTGGATTTCCAGCCAGAAACACCAATTACTGAGGCGGGTTTGCGTATGAATATCAATGTCGGTATTCATTATTTGGGCGCATGGTTAGCTGGTAATGGATGTGTACCTATTCATAACTTGATGGAAGATGCAGCTACTGCTGAGATTAGTCGTTCACAAGTATGGCAATGGATCCGTTCTCCAAAAGGTAAATTGGAAGATGGTACAAAGGTAACTGCAGAGTTGGTCCGTCAGTTAATTGCTGAAGAACTTCCTAAAGTAAAAGCTTCAGGTGCAACTGGTCATTGGGATCGTGCAGCTGAGATTTTTGACACGATGAGTACTAGCGAGAAATTTGAAGAGTTCTTGACGTTACCTTTGTACGAGGAGATTTAATTGACCATTTTGGCCATCGACACCTCAACACAATGGTGTTCTGTGGCTTTGGTTCAATTTGGAGGAGTTTCTGCTCATGGGCAAGAAGCTCCTTTTTCTTTAGTACGTCATGAGAACCTTGGCCCAGAATCTAGCCAGCATGCCCTAGATTGGGTGGAGGCCTTATTAGATGAGGCCCAGCTAAGTTTTAGAGATTTAGAAGGTATTGCCGTTGGTATAGGTCCTGGGGCCTTTACAGGCATTCGTATTGGTGTGGGTATTGGTCAAGGTATGGCTTTGGGCGGCGATTTGCCTTGTCTACCGGTTATTTGTTTGGATGCAGTTGCATTAGAGGGTATTCGTTCCCTTAATATTCCTTCAGGAGCGCACTTACTTGTTGCAACTGATGCCAGAATGAATGAGGTTTACTGGGCTAGTTATGAAGTATCTGCAGATGGCTTACCAGTTTGCTTGGGTGATATCTATTTATCCGCCCCTGAGACAGTAGAGCCGCCTTCATCGGGTTTTTATTTATTAGGTAATGCAGTCACTGCTTATCCAGAAGCTATGTCAAATTTGATGTCGCAAGCTATAGCTGTTGATGCATTAGTGGTTCCTCATGCTAGATCAATTGCTACATTGGGCTTGGATGCTTTACGAAAAGGTCTTCAAGTTAGTGCTATGGATCTGCAGCCCATTTATGTTCGAGATAAGGTGGCTCAAACGATTGCTGAGCGTGCTCAAAATAGCCAAGGATGATAGGTGCTGCAGATGCGTTTATTGCCAATGGCAGTCCGTGATTTAGATGATGTGATAGCTCTTGAAGACTTGACTCATGTGGCTCCTTGGACTAAAGGTAATTTTACAGATTCTTTAACAGCAGGTTATTGGGCTTATTGTTTGCGAGAGCTAGCTGAGGGAGATGATGAAAAAGATCCCTTGCTAGCGTACTGCGTTTTAATGCCTGGCGTTGATGAGCTAAATTTATTAAATATTACTGTTAACCCTTTATACCGTCGACGAGGTCTTGCCGAGAGAATTCTGCAGACTGTCGAAGATTTAGCCATTAGTAGAGAGCTTTTTAAAATATTTTTAGAGGTGCGGTTCAGTAATAAGCAAGCTATTGGCTTGTATGAGAAATTAGGATATTGTCAGGTTGGCATACGCAAGGAGTATTACCCAGCTCATGATGGGGTAAGAGAAGATGCTAAGGTCATGATGAAAGACTTAAAGAAAGAGTGATTTGTAGTGAGTCAAATTGATTATTTAAATGCGATGGGTATTAGTACGTGGGTAGTAGCTTCTGACGATATTGAATCTCAAGCGGTCCCCTCAAAAATTAGCTCTCAAGATGAAAGTGTTGCTACTGGGGACCATGTGGTTTGGACTTTTATTGTTGATCAATTAAGTGGTGATGCAAATATTTTGTTCGATAAGATGTTGGCATCTTTAATGTTAAAACGGGCAGATATTCAATTGATAACTAGTGCTGAAGCTCTTTCTGGTCAAGTGTTTGGACAAGTGCTTGTTGCGATGGGTGTTGAGCAGGGGAAGAAGTTATTGCAATTGCAAGAACCATTCGATGAGTTAAGAGGTGCTGTTCATTCACTCGAGATAAATGGGGAAGAGTTACCCCTTGTGTTGAGTTATCACCCAGACCATCTTTTAAAAAAACCTGCGGATAAGGCCCGCGCTTGGCAAGACCTTATTTTGGCGCGCTCTTTAGTCGGATAATTTATTTTTCTTCGTGCGGGCTCGAATATTTAAGAATTCAACTGTTAGAGAGAATGCCATTGCAAAGTAAACATATCCTTTGGGGATATGAACATCCATGCTCTCGGCAATCAACACTAAGCCAACAATCGTTAAAAATGATAAGGCTAGAACTTTAATGGATGGGTGATGGTGAACGAAGTCCCCAATCGGTTTTGCCGCAAACAACATAACTGCAACAGAAGCGAGAACAGCTGCAATCATGATGGAGATATCATCAACGAGTCCTACGGCCGTAATGACGCTGTCCAAAGAAAAAACAATATCTAAAATTCCAATTTGGATGACGGCAGACCAAAATACTTTGGCCGAATTGTCTTTTTCGGTAGTGCTAGATATTTCGTCTGATGTTTCTTCTTCAGCCTCTACTTCAAGATAGATTTCTTTTGAGGCTTTCCATAATAAAAATAATCCGCCCAATAAAAGAATAAGGTCTCTGCCGCTAATATCCTGATTGAATAGGGTAAAGAGTGTCGCTGTTAATCCCATTACCCAACTGAGACTCAAAAGAAGGAGGACTCTTGTTACTAATGCGAAAAGTAAGCCTAGGCGCCTCACGCGATCACGCATGTTGTGGGGTAGACGATTGGCTAATACGCTTATAAAAATGATGTTATCAATACCTAAAACGATTTCTAGAGCTGCCAAAGTGAAAAAAGCAATGATCGTGTTAGGGTCTAGTAGAAAGTCAATCATGTAAATATTTTTTAATGGATGTTGGATTTACGATAGCATTTTTAACTATTCGTAATGCCCTTATTATTGGAAGGGTTGTGTGCAGTTGTGCGGATTAGTGTTTCTGTTCACCTATCAGATGCAGTGAGTCATATTCACTTTGGTTTCTTTCGTGCCAACTCATGATTTTTAGCATCAGAAGACAAACACAGCTACCAAAAATTAATATGACAATGGTGACCGGAACATTCAGCCATATGAGTAAAGAGTAGATGCAAAGCATCGCTAGTACAGAAAGATTTTCATTGAAGTTTTGTACAGCAATAGAGTGTCCCGCAGATAAAAGAACATGGCCTCGATGCTGTAGGAGGGCATTCATGGGAACAACGAAAAAACCAGACATCCAGCCAATGGCGATAAGGAAGATATAAGTTACAAGCAAATAGAGTGGTATCTGAAAAATGCCAAAATTTATATCAATATGAGGCAGGAGATCTTTCTTGAAAATGGCCATGAGCATGACAAGAGCTCCCATCATGACGCCATATTTGAGTACATCAAGTGATTTTTTAAGTGGTACTTTCCATGCTGCCCATACTGCGCCACCCGCCACGCCAAACGCGACAACCGCTTGCAAGATGGCGCCCTCAGAAAGAGTCATGCCAAGTGCTGATTCAGCCCATTTAAGAACGATAAATTGAAGCGTGGCACCAGCCCCCCAGAAGAGTGTGGTTACTGCCAGAGAAATTTGTCCTAGACGATCTTTCCAAAGAGTGGTGAAGCAGTATTCAAAATCTTTGATAAGTTGAATGGGATTTTTTCCCTGTTTTGGGTATTTAACACCTGTATCGGGTATTTTTAAATTAAATGCAGCTGCAATTAGGTAGATAAATGCAATGATACATATGGCTGCTTCAGGGGCTGTATCAATGCTGGTATCGATAAATGGGAAATCAAAAGATAGTAAAAATGTTGAAATTTGGTTGGAAATAAGCATTCCACCAAAGACAGTCCCTAAAATAATTGATCCTACAGTTAGACCCTCAATCCAACCGTTGGCAGCCACTAATTTTTCTGGAGGTAGTAATTCAGTCAAAATGCCATATTTAGCAGGAGAGTAGGCTGCCGCGCCAAGTCCTACTATGGCATATGCCATAAGGGGGTGAGCGCTAAAGAGCATCGCTAAACAACCAATAATTTTTATACTGTTGGTTAGAAACATTACATTGCCTTTAGGCCTTGAGTCAGCAAATGCGCCTACAAAAGCTGCAAGTACAACATAAGATAAGACGAAGAAGAGTTTTAAAAGGGGAGTCATCCAGGCTGGAGCCTGAAGTTGGTAAAGTAATGCTATTGCTGCAATCAGCAATGCATTATCGGCAAGCGACGAAAAAAATTGCGCCGCCATAATTGTGTAAAAACCTGGTTTCATTCGTACAATTCAGTTATGAAGTGTCATTAAAACACGAAAGTGAGAAAACTCTGTCTAGACCGATACATGCCCTCTTAAATTCTGATGCCTTGCGTCATAACTTGCAACGTGTCCGGGAAATCATGCCAACCTCGAAAATATGGGCGGTGGTGAAGGCTAATGCTTATGGACATGGCTTGGTGATGGTGAATTCTGCTCTTATTCAGGCTGATGGTTTAGCTTTGTTGGATCTTGCGGAAGCATCTATTCTTCGGGAGCAGGGGTGGGTGAAGCCAATTTTGTTATTAGAGGGGTTATTTAGCCAAGAGGATGTTTTTACTGCGATTGATTTGGGTTGTGATTGTGTTGTACATCATTTAGATCAGGTCGATTGGTTAGAGAATCTCGCAGAGGCTAAGCAGTCATCTAAGCCAATGGCTATGCGGGTATTCATGAAAATGAATACGGGTATGAATCGCTTGGGTTTTGAGCCTGAGGTGTATCGTGAAGTTTTTCATCGCTTGCATTCGGCCGGCTATCAAGTGGCTCATATGACGCATTTTGCTAATGCCGATTATGTGGATAAGCAACCGAGTGTGGATATGCAGTTGGAGGTGTTTAGTCAAGCAATTGAAGGGTTGCCGGGAGAAACATCTTTATCTAACTCCGCAGCTATTTTATGGCATCACCATATAGTTCAGTCTGATTGGATTCGTCCTGGGATTATGTTGTATGGGGCATCTCCTTCAGGTAAGTATGAAGATATTGAACATGCAAAATTAAAGCCAGTCATGAGCCTTCGTACGCAAATTATCGCTATTCAACATTTGGAAGCGGGGGATGCGGTGGGTTATGGGGCTCGTTATCAAACAGATGTACCTATACGTATTGCTGTAATTGCTTGTGGTTATGCGGATGGTTATCCAAGGCATGCGCCAGATGGGACGCCTGTTTGGGTGTCGGGTAAACAGGGGTTGGAAAGTGGTCAAATTTGCCCAATAGCCGGTCAGGTATCCATGGATATGATAACGATTGATGTGACCGATATGCCACATGCTGATATTGGAACTGTCGTTGAGATGTGGGGTGATTATTTACCGGTTGATCGTGTCGCTCAAGCTGCTGGCACGATTGGGTATGAGCTTTTATGCGCAGTAGCACCGCGAGTGAAGCGTTCTATTGTTGATTAATTCTGGTTAAAGTGAAAGCATCATAAAAAAGAGGGAAAGCCCTCTTTTTTATTACATAATTTTTATGATGCAAGAACTGGTTTTATTTGCGCCAAATTTGCCACCATGGCGGAGTGGTATCTTCTGTATTGGTGCGCTTCCCAGTTTCAGTAATTTTGCTTTGAGGATAGTTTAGCTTTAAGACACGTAGCGCATCATTACTCAAGTCTTTCATGCCTAAAGCATCATAAGATTTATAAAGAATGTATAGAGCTTCCTCGATAGCTGGTGCACGATCATAGTCTGTCATGGCACGTTGCGCGCGATTAACAGCAGCTAAGTAGGCGCCACGTCGGAAATAATAACGAGCTGTATTCACATCGCTATCCGCTAAGGCATTTACGATATAACGCATGCGATCTAAAGCATCGGGTGTATACGTGCTATCGGGATAGCGAGTAGTTAATATTTTGAAGGCTTCAAAAGCATCTCGCGCAGCTTTAGGGTCACGTTCACTTAAGTCTTGGCCCGTTAATTTTCCAAGGAAGCCCATATTGTCATTAAAAGTAATTAAGCCTTTTAGATAATAGGCGTAATCAATATTGGGGTGTCCTGGGTGAAGCTGGATGAAGCGATCAACAGCAGGAATTGCTTGAGCTAACTCACCATCTTTCCAGTGGCAATATGCGACGTTAATTTGTGATTGTTGTGCATATGGGCCAAAAGGATAGCGAGCTTCTAATTTTTCAAAGTATTTAACGCATTTTGGGTAGTCCCCTCCATCCATAGCGTCTTTTGCTTCGGTATAGAGTTTATTTTGAGACCAGCCTGCTGTTTCATCTGTAGGATCCCCTGCGCAACCTGATAAGAGGGCGGTTGATGTCACAATACAGGCTAAAGCTAAAGGTGATGCTAGGCGAATAGAAATGCGACTTAAACTAGCGATGTTCATACAAGGAAGGGCCCAAAATTTTGGCATTACCAGATTCTCCAGAAATCAATGCATCAGATTATATCGATGAGGAAGAACTTATTACAGTTGTTGTACCAGATATATTGTCTGGTGAACGTTTGGATAAGGTTCTAGCCCAATTAATTCCTCAACATTCACGTAATCGATTGCAATCTTGGATTGAGGCTGGTTTTGTTACTTCAGCTGGTCAAAAGCTAAAAATTCGTCATTCTGCGAAGGCTGGTGAGTTAATTGAGGTTTTGCCTCAGCCCACCGCAGAGGAACAGGCTTATGTGGCCGAAAATATCCCTTTGGATATTGTTTACGAGGATTCTGAGCTATTAGTGATTCATAAGCCTGCAGGCATGGTGGTTCACCCCGCGGCAGGTAATTGGTCAGGAACCTTGCTGAATGCCTTGTTATTTCACTATCCAGAGATTTCAGAGGTGCCTAGAGCTGGCATCGTTCATCGATTAGACAAGGATACATCTGGCCTATTAATGGTCGCTAAGACTTTAGAAGCTCAAACTGATTTAGTGAGGCAGTTGCAGTCTAGGCAAGTTATGAGGCGTTATTTGGCTTTTGCATGGGGTTTGGTTAAGGCTCAAACAGTTCATGCCTCAATTGGCAGGGATCCAAGGGATAGGTTAAAAATGGCATTGATGACAGGGTCGGCCAGTAAACCTGCTGTGACCCATGTACATCCGTTGGGTATGGTGGAGTTTGGTGGAGCCAAAATATCTTTAATCGCTTGTCGCTTAGAGACGGGGCGAACCCATCAAATTCGTGTGCATTTAGAGTCTTTGGGCAATCCTTTATTGGGCGATCCTGTTTATAAGAAGAGGCTTCCTGTTGATGCTCATCAGCTTGAATTTACAAGACCTGGTCAAGCGTTGCATGCGGCTGTCTTGGGAATTAAACATCCTAAAACAGGAGAGTCAATGATTTGGACGGCTCATTTACCAAAAGATATGGAAGATTTAGGTTTGGCATTAGGTTTTGCAAAAGATCAGCTTTGGCCTGATTGGGATGCATTGGATGTCTAATTCATATTTATATCCCCCTTGGCCGCTTGGGGGGCAGGCACAGGAGCGAGTAAAGACTTGTATCACTACTCGTTTTGGCGGCCGCAGTTTGCCACCTTATGATGAATTTAATTTAGCTTTGCATGTGGGGGATGACCTCGTTGATGTACTAGCTAACCGATCTATGTTGCAGGCAGTATTGCCTTCTCAGCCTGTCTGGTTAACCCAAGTTCATGGGGTTGAGGTGTTCGATGCGGATCAGTGGGATTCGGATCATGTGCCTGTTGCAGATGCTGCTGTTACAACGGTGCCTAGGCGCGTTTTGGGCGTCATGACAGCAGACTGTTTGCCTGTATTGTTATGCGATTGGAATGCTAGAGTGGTTGGCGTTGCTCACGCTGGGTGGAGGGGTTTGTGTGCAGGCGTTGTAGAGCAGACTGTTAGTGCTATGTTGAAAAAGGTTGGGGATTCTGACGCATCTAATTTTAGGGCGTATTTAGGACCAGCGATAGGTCCTACAGCGTTTGAGGTAGGGTCTGAGGTTAGGGCGGCTTTTATTCAGCTATTCCCTGAAGATGATTTAGCTTTTGAGCCACTAGGCAAGGAAGGTAAATACTTAGCAGATTTATATAAGTTAGCGAAGCAGCGGCTTGCTAGATTGGGTATTACTGAGGTTGCCAGTGGTGCTGAATGTACTTATTTGGACCAGAGGTTTTACTCTTACAGAAGAAATCAACAGACTGGTCGTATGGCTAGTTTTATTTGGCTCAACCCTTCTTAATCATCATAAGTTCGTAAGTTTGGAGGAAGTTTAAGATAGGGTTAATTCTTATAACTAATTCCTGCATAACACCTCAGAATGTAGCTGTAGGGATAAGTTTTTAATAATTATTTAGGAAATTCTATGGTGAACATGCAAGGCTTCGGCCCAGGTCCCAGCCTCGCTCCGCAGCATATGGCTTTAATTCCGCCAGAGAAGTTGGTTGAAATTGAGCAACAGTATGCGAAAGATTTGGCAGCTCTTTGGTTAAATCCGGCTGGTATAGAAATTAAGGATCGCCGTTTTTCTAGTGATGCATGGAAGAGTCCATGGAACCAAGCTACTGTTAATTTTTATTTATTAAACTCTCGACACTTGCTTAATTTAGCTGATGCTGTTGAGGCGGAAGCTAAAGTTCGTCAGCGTATTCGCTTTACAACTGAGCAAATGATTGATGCGATGTCCCCTTCAAATTTTTTGGCGACTAATCCTGATGCTATTCAGCGTTTATTGGATACCAAGGGTGAGTCACTTCGCACTGGTATTTTGAATGCCCTTCAAGATTTAGGTAAGGGCAAGGTATCTCAGACAGATGAGACTGCTTTTGAGGTTGGTAAAAATATGGCGACCACTGAAGGCGCTGTTGTTTTTCAATGCGAGCTCTTCCAGCTGATTCAGTACAAGCCTTTAACTGCAAAGGTGTATGAACGCCCTTACTTGATGATTCCGCCTTGTATCAATAAATATTACATTCTTGATCTGCAGCCAGATAACTCGGTGGTTCGTTATTTAGTGGAGCAAGGACATACGGTTTATTTGGTTTCTTGGAAGAATCCAGATCCAAGCATGGCCGATACGACTTGGGATGATTACATCGGTGATGGCGCTATTAAAGCTATCGAAACTGTTCAAGATATCAGCGGCCAGAAACAAATTAATATTTTAGGTTTCTGTGTAGGTGGAACAATCACAACAACAGCATTAGCTGTCTTAGCTGCAAGAGATATTCATCCAGCTGCTAGCTTAACTCTTTTGACGACATTACTAGATTTCTCAGACACAGGCATCTTGGATGTTTTTGTTGATGAAACTTTAGTTCAGTTACGTGAAAACACCATTGGTGGCAAAAATGGCAAGTGCGGTATGTTGCGTGGCGTAGAGCTGGCTAATACGTTCTCATTCTTGCGACCCAATGATTTGGTTTGGAATTACGTAGTAGATAGTTATTTAAAAGGTAATTCACCCCCACCATTTGATTTGTTGTATTGGAATGGTGATTCCACGAATTTGCCAGGTGCCATGTATGTTTGGTATCTCCGTCATATGTATTTGCAAAATGAATTGAAGATTCCAGGTCGCTTAACAGTTTGCGGTGAAAAGATTGATTTAGGAAAAATTAAATGTCCCGTTTATCTATATGCGTCAAGAGAAGATCATATTGTTCCTTGGTGGTCTGCTTATGAGTCCGTCAAACTCCTAAAAGGTGCAAAAGTACACTTTGTCTTGGGTGCATCTGGGCATATTGCAGGTGTTATTAATCCACCAGCTAAGAAAAAACGTAATTATTGGGCAAATGCCAAATTGCCTGCTACAGCTGATGCTTGGTTTGATGGCTCTAAAGAAATTGCGGGTAGTTGGTGGCCTGATTGGGCAGGTTGGTTGGCGCCATTGGGTGGTAAGCAAAAAGCAGCGCCTAAATCATATGGTGGTGGCAAATACAAAGCGATTGAGCCAGCACCAGGTAGTTATGTAAAAGAGAAAGCTAAAGATTAATTTTTTAAAAGTTGTAAATATTTATTAGTTGTATTCGATAACAGGAGAAGCAGCATGAGTCAGAAAGTAGCGTATGTAACAGGTGGTATGGGTGGTATCGGTACCGCTATTTGTCAGCGTTTGGCTAAAGATGGTTTTAAGGTCATCGCTGGTTGTGGTCCTAATTCACCGCGTAAAGATAAATGGTTGGCTCAGCAAAAAGCTTTAGGTTTTGATTTTGTTGCATCAGAAGGTAACGTTGGCGATTGGGCAAGTACTGTTGCTGCTTTTGAAAAAGTTAAAGCAGAGCACGGTAAAGTTGATGTACTTGTGAACAATGCTGGTATTACTCGCGATACAGTATTTCGTAAGATGACCCCAGAAGATTGGAGAGCGGTTATCGATACCAACTTGAACTCTTTATTCAACGTAACAAAACAGGTCATTGATGGCATGGTTGATGCTGGCTGGGGTCGTGTTATTAATATTTCATCTGTTAATGGTCAGAAGGGTCAATTTGGCCAATCTAACTATGCGACAGCTAAAGCTGGTATCCATGGTTTCACTATGTCTTTAGCCCAAGAAACTGCGTCTAAGGGTGTAACTGTTAATACAGTGTCTCCTGGTTATATTGGTACTGATATGGTGACAGCAATTCGTGAAGATGTTTTGGAGAAAATTATCTCTACAATTCCTGTTAAGCGTTTGGGTACCCCAGATGAGATTGCCTCTATCGTATCTTGGTTAGCTTCTGATCAAGGTGGTTTCTCAACGGGTGCAGACTTCTCATTAAACGGTGGTTTGCATATGGGCTAAGCATCAATTTGCCTCAAAATGGGGTGTATTGTTGCGAAGCAGCATGAGGGCTTGAATTTACACATACAATGTGGGTATTCAAGCCCTAATTAATTACTATGGTTACTAAAAAACAATCTGCTAAATCTGGTGGCGTTCGTACGATTAAGAAATATCCTAATCGTCGCTTATATGACACACAAACTAGTGCTTATGTCACATTGTCCGACGTTAAAGATCTTGTTTTGGCTCAAGAGGAGTTTAAAGTTGTTGATGCTAAGACAGAAGAAGATTTAACCCGAGCTATTTTGTTACAAATTATTTTGGAAGAAGAGGCTGGTGGTGTGCCTTTATTCACAACGCCGATGCTCTCTCAAATGATTCGTTTTTATGGTCATTCAATGCAAGGTTTGGTGGGTGGATATTTGGAAAAAAATATTCAGTCGTTTATTGATATGCAAACCCAATTTGCTGAACAATCTAAACAAGGTGGTGTCAATATTACCCCTGAGAGTTGGGCTCAATTTATGAACATGCAAAACCCAATGATGCAAAATGTGATGGGTAATTACGTGGAGCAGAGCAAAAATTTATTTGCTCAAATGCAAGAAAAGATGAAGGATCAAGCTAACGTGTTTAGCGGGTTTCCTTTTGCACCACCTACAAAGAGCGATAAATAATTGAGCGGAAAAATTGGTTTTGTTTCCTTGGGGTGCCCCAAGGCTTTGGTTGATGCCGAGCGCATCGTTACTCAATTGCGTGCTGAGGGCTATGAAATAGCTAAAGATTACAGTGGGTCTGATTTAGTCGTGGTTAATACTTGCGGCTTTATTGATTCTGCAGTTCAAGAAAGTCTTGATGCAATTGGAGAAGCTTTAGCTGAGAACGGTAAGGTAATTGTTACTGGTTGCTTGGGAGCTAAAAAAAATATTGATGGTTCTGATGTGGTTACTTCAGTTCATCCTAAAGTGCTGGCGGTGACAGGGCCTCACGCTACTGATGAGGTGTTGGCTGTGGTACATGAGCATTTACCGAAGCCACATGATCCATTTACAGATTTAGTGCCTGCTGCTGGAGTTAAGTTAACGCCCAAGCATTATGCGTACCTAAAGATTTCTGAAGGCTGTAATCATCGTTGTACCTTTTGCATCATTCCAAGCTTGCGCGGTGATTTGGTTTCTAGGCCAATTGGCGAGGTCTTGTTAGAGGCGCAGCATCTATTTGAGGCTGGTGTTAAAGAGTTGTTAGTGGTTTCCCAAGACACTAGTGCCTATGGTGTTGATGTTCAGTATCGAACTGGCTTTTGGGATGGTCGTCCCGTTAAGGCTAAATTATTTGATATGGTCGAAGCACTGGGTAAGCTTGCCCGTCAACATGATGCATGGGTACGTTTACATTATGTTTACCCATATCCACACGTCGATGATATTTTGCCCTTAATGGCTCAATTTTCCGATGAAGGAAGTGGTGTGTTGCCTTATTTGGATATACCTATGCAGCATGCACACCCAGATGTTTTAAAGAGAATGAAACGTCCAGCCAGTGGTGAGAAAAATTTAGATCGCATCATGGCCTGGAGATCTGCTTGCCCAGATCTAACAATTCGCAGTACTTTTATTGCGGGTTTCCCTGGTGAAACAGAAGCTGAATTTGCCTATTTGTTGGAGTTCATGCGTGAAGCAAAGATTGATCGTGCGGGTTGTTTTGCTTATTCACCAGTCGAAGGTGCTAAAGCTAATGAGTTAGAGGGTGCCTTGCCTGATGAGGTGCGTGAAGAGCGACAGGCGAGATTTATGGCGGTGGCTGAAGAGATTTCGGCAAAGCTATTGGAAGCCAAAGTAGGCAAGCGTATTCGCGTTTTAGTCGATTCAGTCAATGGCTCAAGGGGTGTTGGGCGTAGTCAGTCGGACGCGCCTGAAATAGACGGGCTTGTTCATTTATTACCAACCGATAAAATTTCTAAGCGTTATCGGGTGGGGGAATTTGTGAAGGCTACAGTGGTTGGTACCCAAGGGCATGATTTGATTGCCCAGTTATAAATAGGGTTTGTGAGGTTCGTTGTATTGGTATTTTTAAGGTTTTTATGGGTAAATACCCCTAGTAAGCCCTAATAGACGCTTTCAGACAGTTACTCGTAAGATTAGCCCTACAGACTAGTTTTTTCTATTAATTAAAAGTGATTAAGGGAGTTCCAGATGGCACGTGATGTTGTTGTATTAAGTGCAGTTCGTTCTGCTATTGGTGGTTTTGGTGGTTCTTTAAGCGGTATGGAGCCTTCAGAGTTGGCTGGCACAGTGATGAAAGAAGCTGTGAACCGTTCTGGCGTTGACCCTAAACAGATTAATTATGTAACTGTTGGTAACTGTATTCCAACAGAAAGCCGTTTTCCGTATGTTGCTCGTGTAGCAGCAATTCAGGCTGGTTTGCCAATGGATTCAGTGGCTATGGCGGTGAACCGTTTATGTAGTTCTGGTTTACAAGGTATTGTTACAACGTCACAAGCCATTATGTTAGGCGATTGTGAGTATGGTATCGGTGGTGGTGTGGAGGTAATGTCTCGAGGCCTTTACGCAGCTCCTGCGATGCGTACGGGTGCTCGTATGGGCGACACGAAAATGATTGATATGATGGTTGCCACGTTAACTGACCCATTTGGTGCTGGCCATATGGGTATTACAGCTGAGAACCTGGCAACTAAATGGAATATCAGTCGTGAAGAGCAAGATGCATTAGCCGTTGAGTCTCATCGTCGAGCTGCTGCTGCGATTGCTGAAGGTCGTTTTAAATCTCAAATCGTGCCAATTACTATGCAAACACGTAAGGGTGATGTTGTGTTTGATACTGATGAGCATGTAAAAGCTAATACAACGATGGAAAGCTTAGGTAAGATGAAGCCAGCTTTCAAGAAAGATGGTTCTGTTACTGCTGGTAATGCTTCAGGCATTAATGATGGTGCGGCATTCTTTGTGTTGGCTTCTGCTGAGGCAGCAGCTAAGTCAGGTCAGAAACCAATGGCTCGTTTAGTGTCATATGCTTTAGCGGGGGTTCCTAACGATATTATGGGTGAGGGTCCAATTCCGGCTTCTAAGATTGCATTGCAACGTGCTGGTTTGACTATCGACAAGATGGATGTTGTTGAGTCAAATGAGGCTTTTGCTGCTCAGGCGATTGCTGTGTCTAAAGGTTTAGGTTTGGATATGGCTAAGACTAATCCAAACGGTGGAGCGATTGCCTTGGGTCACCCAGTTGGTTGTTCAGGCGCGTTCATTGCAACAAAAGCTATTTATGAGTTGCATCGTACGGGTGGTAAATACGCTTTGGTAACTATGTGTATTGGTGGTGGTCAAGGTATCGCTGTTATATTTGAGCGCCTTTGATTAACTGATGCCATATAAAAAGGCCGCATTTGCGGTCTTTTTTATTTCACCTTCGAGTGTTAGCCGTAGGTGGCTATTACCTGTTTATAGTAAATCTAACCAGGCATCTAAATCAACATGGTCAAAAGCAATATCTGCCTGATCTTTCACGACAGGTTTTGCTTTATAGCCAATCGACAGACCGGCACCATGCATCATCTGTAGATCATTAGAACCATCACCCATGGTTACAGCTGCATGTTTATTAGTGCCTAACTTAATGCAACAAGCCTCAACATAAGCAGCTTTTGCTACCCCATCAACAATATTGCCAACAACTTTACCTGTTAATTTTCCATCAACGATTTCCAATTGATTTGCGTGAGTTTCTGAAAGATTTAGCTCTTTTTGAAGTTTTTCCGTGAAGAAAGTAAATCCACCTGATACAAGGAGGGTATAAATACCTTTTTGATGGGCTTTTGCAATTAACTCTTTAGCACCTTCATTTAATCGGAGGCGCTCATTGAAAACTTTTTCAAGTGCTGATGCAGGGGCCCCTTTCAGTAGAGCTACTCGTCGGCGTAAGCTTTCGCTAAAATCTTTAATTTCACCGCGCATAGCAGCTTCTGTAATTTCAGAAACTTCTTTTTTTCTACCAACGGCGTCAGCAATTTCATCAATACATTCAATATTGATAATGGTTGAATCCATATCCATTGCGAGAACTTTGATCAGTGATGAATGAAAATGTTTGGGTATAAATCCCAAATCAGTTTCATGCAGAACACCCAAATGACGTAAATGAGCTCTTTGAGTCATATTGAGAGTTTCATTTAACTCAATTAAGGTTGTTTTAGGCGTTTTTTGGTTAATAGCTTTAACAGCGTGAGATTTTTCAATTTCACGAATCAAAGATTCCTGGATATTTGTCTTGTGAAAAAGGGCTATTTGCATATCAACTCTTATGTTGGGTCTTTAGCGATAGTATCGCCTAAGTGCTTAAATAGGTAACGAATTGCTTCTAGTCGTTGGGCTAGACTAATAAATGCTTCTTTATCAGATGGCAATATTTTGAGCTTATCTTGACCATTCAATTGCACTCGTTTATTGGTTTGTACTAATTGGATAATTTTAATTGGGTCAATAGGTGGGTTAGGAATGAATTGAATAGTAATCTGAACTGGATTTGCGTCAATTTTCTTGATGCCTAAACGAGCCATGTTTAAACGTAGGCGGTGAGTTTCGAATAGAGATTGCGCTTGCTCTGGTAATTCACCAAAGCGATCAACCAATTCTTCTCTAATTTCAATTAATTTTTCATGGCTTTCAACGCTCGCTAAGCGTTTGTATAGTGATAGCCGCTCGTGAACATCTGGGCAGTAATCATTGGTGAGTAGCGCCGGAACTCCTAGGGTGATATCCGTAATGATTTCCATTGGCGCCATTAAGTCAGGCTCTTTCCCGCTCTTAAGAGACTTAACAGCCTTGTTGAGCATTTCTGTATAGAGTTGAAAGCCAATTTCAGAGATGTCTCCAGACTGTTTGTCTCCCAAAACTTCCCCAGCTCCACGAATTTCTAGATCGTGCATAGCTAAATAGAAACCAGAGCCAAGTTCTTCCATTGCTTGAATAGCTTCGAGACGTAATTTGGCCTGTTTAGTTAATGCATCAGGGTCGGGTACGGTTAAGTAGGCGTAGGCCTGATGATGTGAGCGTCCAACGCGCCCACGTAGTTGATGAAGTTGGGCTAAACCAAACTTGTCGGCGCGGTGCATGATGATGGTATTAGCGGTTGGCACATCAATGCCTGTTTCAATAATGGTTGTACACAGTAATATGTTTGCGCGTTGTGTTACGAAGTCACGCATCACTCGCTCTAAGTCTCTTTCATGCATTTGACCATGGGCGACAACAATGCGAGCTTCAGGTAATAGCTTTTCTAGAGATTGTTTCCTGTTTTCAATGGTATCAACTTCGTTATGCAGGAAGTAGACTTGTCCGCCACGTTTAATCTCACGAAGTACTGCCTCTCTGATGATGCCGTCACTTTCGCGTCGTACGAATGTTTTAATGGCGAGGCGTTTTTGTGGAGCTGTAGCTATGACTGAAAAATCACGCAGACCTTCAAGCGCCATGCCCAATGTTCTAGGGATTGGGGTTGCGGTTAAGGTTAATATATCCACTTCAGCCCGCAATGTTTTGAGAGCCTCTTTTTGGCGCACACCAAAACGATGCTCTTCGTCAATGATCACGAGCCCTAGTCGTGGGAATTTAACGTCTGCTGAAAAAAGTTTGTGGGTGCCAATAACAATATCTGCTTCACCTCTAGCCATGGCATCTAAAGCAGCATTGATTTCTTTGGTTGTCTTAAATCGAGAAAGCTCAACGATTTTTACTGGCCAATCAGCAAAACGGCTTTTCCAAGTTTCAGCATGCTGTTCTGCAAGTAATGTTGTAGGGGCTAAGATGGCCACTTGTTTGCCGCCCATAACGGCTAAGAAGCTTGCACGTAAAGCCACTTCAGTTTTGCCAAAGCCAACATCACCGCAAACCAATCGATCCATTGGTTTGCCACTTGTCATATCTTGAATCACAGCTGCAATAGCTGCTTGTTGGTCTGCAGTTTCTTCAAAGCCAAAACTTTCGGAAAATGCTTCATAGTCATGAGCAGAGAATTCAAATGCATGGCCTTGACGTAATGCTCTAGCTGCATAGAGGTTAAGCAATTCTGCTGCTGTGTCTCTAATTTGTTGAGCCGCTTTACGTTTGGCTTTCTCCCATTGACCTGATCCTAATTGATGGAGTGGGGCGCTATCAGGGTCAGCTCCTGCATAACGAGAAATAAGCTGTAGTTGCTGGACAGGTACATATAAAGTTGCAGCATGGGCATAAAGGAGATGTAGAAATTCCTCTTCGCCATTACCAACGTCTAGCAGAATGAGACCCTGGTATCGACCAATACCATGTTCTGCGTGAACCACTGGGTCTCCAACTTTTAGCTCAGAAAGGTCTCGAACAAGCGTATCTACATTGCTAGCTTCTTTGTCCTTACCTTTGCGGCGTGTTCTAGCACTTGCTGCAAATAATTCTGACTCAGTAATGATGGCAATTTGTGCAGCTTTAGATACAAAGCCATCATGTATAGCACTATGGGTGATTCCTAAAGATGTTTGACTGTTTAAAAAGTCACTTAGGCTATCTGATACCTGTATTTTTAGACCATTTTCTTCTAGCAGCTGACGGATGGTTTCGCGTCTGCCTGGACTATCAGCGCTAATGAGTAATTGATAAGGGCTTGTTTGGGTAAGTTGCCTAAGTTTTGATATGGGATCTTGTTCTTTGCGATTGATGGAGATGTTTGGCAAAGGTAAAAATCGAGTATCTAACTCATTATCAGAACCATCAATATTCTGAGTGTGTTTTTCAAGGGCCAGTCGTGCGTATGGTTTTAATAAAGTAAATAATTCATCAAGCTGTAGGTAGAGCTGTTTGGGCTCTAAAACAGGTCTAGAAGAGTCATGGCTAAGGAAGTTATAACGTTGTTGTGTATCTTGCCAAAAGCCTCTAATTTGAATTTCTAGGTCGCCATGAATACCCATCCAAACGGCCCCTTTTTCTTTGGGTAAATAATCAAAAACGGTAGAGGTATTATCAAAAAATAAGGGTAAATAGGATTCAATGCCAGCACTCGGGATACCTGTTCCTATATCTTTGTAGATGCTACATCGACTGGGGTCTCCCTCAAAGACCTCACGCCAACGACTGCGAAAAGCTGTGCGAGCCGCCTCATCCATTGGAAACTCGTGACCTGGTAACAGGCGAACTTCTTGGACTGGATAAAGACTTCTTTGGCTATCTGGGTCAAATGATCTAATTTGATCGATTTCGTCCCCAAATAAATCAATGCGATAAGGTAGGGCGGAGCCCATTGGAAATAAATCGATTAGGCCACCACGTAGACTATATTCTCCTGGTCTTACAACAGCGCTAACTGGGTCATAGCCCGCTTGTTGTAATTGAAGACGTAAAGCTTTCTCATCTAATTTATCGCCTTTCTTAAAAAAGAAAGTGTGAGCCGCTAGAAAGCTGGGAGGACCTAATTTTTGAAGGGCTGTTGTAACTGGAATAAGGACAATATCGCAAGCGCCAATTAGTAACTCATGCAGGGTGGCCAGGCGTTCGGAAACAAGGTCCTGGTGGGGTGAGAAGGCATCATAAGGAAGAATTTCCCAGTCGGGCAATAATCGTACTGATAAATTAGGGGCAAATGCGGGAATTTCTTCTTGTAGGCGAGAGGCATCTAATGCATTTGCGCAAATAATAACCATGACCGAAAATGCTTTTCGATGGTGTAAGGCTTGCTGCGCAATGACCGCAGCATCAGCAGAGCCAATCAGGTTTGAAATAGTTAAACGTTGCCCCTCCCGCGGTCCAGGTAGGGGGGGTGACCAAGTCACCGAACTTAATGGGGCTTGTAAATCAGCCGATAACTTCTGCATAAGCTAGACATTATAGAATTGCGATATGAATTCAGTACAAATACCTAATTCTCTCCATGTATTAATTCCATGTGCTGGCAGTGGCTCACGCATGGGCTTGAATGTGCCCAAGCAGTTCGAAGAGTTGGCCGGTCAGCCCATGGCCTTACATTCAATACGTACTTTTTTACAGATGCCTGAAATCAAAACGGTTTGGGTGGGAGTTTCTGCTGAAGCTAAAGGCTTTTCGAAAGATATGTGGCCGGATGAAGAACGGCTTCGTATTAAAGAAACAGGCGGGGCTACACGCCACCAGACAGTTTTAAATACTTTGAGTGCGATGCTTGAAACAGGTATTTCTGGTAATGATTGGGTCTTGGTTCATGATGCAGCTAGACCTGGTTTAACGGTCGAGGCAGCGAGACGTTTAATTGCAGTAGTTACAAAAGACGTGAATGTTTCCGGGGGCATATTAGCGATGCCTTTAGCCGATACTTTAAAGATGGTTTCAGATAAAACAACTAATTGCATAGCTAAAACTTTGCCAAGAGATGGCTTATGGTTGGCGCAAACACCTCAAATGTTCCGTATCCAAGCCCTGAAGAGGGCTTTAGATGATGCTATTGTGAGGCATTCAAATGTAACTGATGAAGCGAGTGCTATGGAGCAAGCTGGGTTTGAGCCTTTATTAGTTCCTGGGGAGTGGCGTAATTTAAAGGTGACATATCCACAAGACTGGGCTTTAATGAATGACTTGCTTAATTTAAAAAAAATATCATGACAACAGCGCATTCATCGATACCATTTCGCGTAGGTCAGGGTTATGACTTGCATGCATTGGTGCCATCTGGAAATTTAATTTTGGGCGGTGTGCATATTCCCCATACCCATGGATTATTAGGACACTCTGATGCAGATGCTTTATTGCATGCATTAACTGATGCTTTATTAGGAGCTGCAGCTTTAGGAGATATTGGACGCCATTTTCCTGATACTGATGAGCGTTATAAAGGTGCAGATAGCCGTGTTTTGTTGAGGGGGACAGTGGCCTTAATTCAAGCCGCTGGGTATCAGGTGGGTAATGTGGATGCGACGATTATTTGTCAGTCACCGAAGATGGCACCCTATATTCCAGAGATGATTAAAAATATTGCTAGCGATCTTGGTATTTCAGCGAGTCATGTGAATATTAAAGCTAAAACAAATGAAGGTTTAGGTCATTTAGGTCGTGGTGAAGGCATTGCTGTGCATGCCATTGCCTTAATACACAAAGATTAGAATAAAAAACGCTTGTGATTAATAATCTGCAAGCGTTTTTTTATTTCTTAAGTAACTTAAACTCCTAAGAGCTCCACTTCGAATAGTAGAGTTGCATTGGGTGGAATAACGCCGCCGGCACCATAGGCACCATACCCTAATTCAGCAGGAATAATTAAGCGACGTGTGCCACCAATTTTCATGCCTTGGACGCCTTCATCCCAGCCTTTGATAACCATGCCGCCTCCTAATGGAAACTCAAACGGATCATTGCGGTCTTTGCTTGAGTCAAATTTTTGACCAACCTGACCATTCTCATATAACCAACCTGTGTAGTGAACGGAGACATAGTTACCTTTTTTGGCTTCTTCTCCTGAGCCAGTGATGGTGTCTTCATACTGTAAACCTGATGGTGTTGTAATCATCTTAATTCCTTATTTTTTTAAGCTATCTCTGATTTCTCTAAGTAATTGAATATCTTCTGGTGTTGGTGAAGGTTCCGCAATTGTTTTAGCTTCGTCTTGAAGTTTAATTCGATTAATAATTTTCACCATTTGGAAAATTATGAATGCCAAGATTATAAAGTTAAGGGTAATAGTTAAGAAATTGCCGTATGCGAATAAAGGCACTCCTGCTTTTCTTAAGGCATCTAAATTTCTAGGAATATGTTCAGGAGCATCCCCTAGAATAATGAATAAGTTGGAGAAATCTAATTTTCCGCCAATAAGCCATGCAACAATGGGCATGACAACATCGCCAACGAGGGAGTCGACTATTTTGCCAAAAGCACCACCAACAATTACACCAACTGCTAGGTCAACCACATTGCCTCTAACTGCAAAGGCGCGAAATTCTTGCCATATATTCATAGATGCCTTCTGTTAATCAGTATTAATTAAAGAATGATACGTTGTATGTGTTAATTAATCTTGTGGCTCACTATTTTATTTTTTAGTATGTATCAATTCCAAGTCGTTTAAAAATATATTTCATATGAAGCTTGATATACAAACCAGTATTTTGATTATTTGTGTAGTTTATTTTGTTCTACATGGCGCTATTTGGATGGTGTTGAGAGGGCAAAAAAATCTACAAGTTGATATTTGGGCAGGCTCTGGGGTTTTAAGTGGTTTTTCAGTTGTTTTGTCTGCAAATCATGGTTTAGTGTCTGAGTTTTTGTTTTATTACATAGCTCCATTTTTAATGGTTGTAGGTAATTTGGGTAGGTTATTTGCGTTGCGAATGTACCTTGATGCCCCTCAGAAAAAGTATCACTATTTCAATTTAGTCTGTGCCACTGTATATATGGCTTGGAGCGCTTATCTTCATGAGGCTGGGTATCCACTAACAGTTGTCATGCTTTTGTATTTTTCATATTGGGTTATCGGTTGTCTTGATTATGGTGTTGTGGGGTATCAAATTTATAAAAAACATCGATACACCGGCGGTTTATTAATTGCAATTGCTGGCTTTGTTTTTTGTAGTACTTTGGGGCAGCGAGCTTTTGCAATTTATGCGGGATGGGGTAGTCCTGATGTTTATGGAGCCACATGGGACCAAGGGGTAATGATTGTTGGCCAAATTCTAGCGATTACTCTTTCAAATATGGGTTTTTTACAAGTATTTTTAGCCATTAAAGAGGAGAGTAATTTGAAAGTTCAATCTGATTTGAGCAAATCAGAGGCACGATCTAATTATTTAGCTGAATATGGCCAAAAGCTTCAAGTATTAATTGATGAGCGAGAAGAGATGATTCGCCAGCTGATTCTTAGCAATAAGTCTGCCGGTATGGGCGCTCTAGCAGCTAGTTTTGCCCATGAATTAAATCAACCTTTGGGTGCTATTAGGTTAAATGCTCAGTTGATGGAGCATCAATTTGAGCAGATGCAAATGGATCCGTTAAGGGCTAAAGAAATTATTGATTCTGTGATTAAAGACAATAAACGCGCATCTGAAATCATTAGAAAGTTGCGCAATATGTTCGCCAATCCAGAAGGGGTAGATTTTGCACCTTTTGATTTAAGTCAGCTTGTTATTGATACCTTAGATTTGGTAAGGGTTAAGACTAAGCAAGTAAACATTAATATCGAATTAGATATTGATGAAAAGATTCAGGTTCGTGGTGATGCAACTCAGCTTCAGCAGGTTGTTCTAAACTTATTGAATAATGCCTTAGATGCTCTTGTTGACTCCGGTAAATCTATGAAAAATATGAAAATTTCATTGAAGTCAGGGGGTAATTTCGCACAATTAAAGGTTGAAGATAACGCCGAGGGGATGTCAGGCGATATTAAAGATTCTATTTTCCAGTTGTTTAAAACCAGTAAAGCTGCTGGAATGGGGGTGGGGCTTTGGTTGAGTCAAACTGTTGTTCGAGGGCATGGTGGTCTAATTTCCTTTGAAAGCACAAAGGGGATTGGAACAACATTCTTAGTTGAGTTGCCTCAGTAAGTCTATGATTTGTCTAGGCTAGAAGGTTCTAAAAAGACTTTTTCTTTTGTTACTCATGTAGAATAATGAGCTTTTGTAATTAAGGCTAAAGAGAGCTACCTAGCTTTGCTTTTTTGTCTTTAAACAGAACCAAAATTTTTATTAGCTTAAACGGGATACCCAGCATGTCTGTAACAATTGAAAACCTTGGCAATTTAGATCGAAAAATTACTCTTAGCTTTCCAAAGGCTGATACTGAAAAAGCTCGCGCAGCACGTTTACAAAAACTATCTAAGACTGTGAAGATGGCTGGTTTCCGCCCAGGTAAAGTGCCAATGAAGATGGTTGAGGCTCAGTATGGAATGCAAGTTGATTTTGAAACTCAATTTGATCACGCCTCTAATTTGTTTTATGAATTGAGCCAAAAAGAAGGTTTAAAAATTGCAGGTCAGCCACGTTTGGAGCCAAAGAGTGAGATTGCTGCTGACCCTGTTGTTTATGACGCCACATTTGAAGTTTTCCCAGAGGTCAAAGTTGGAGATTTAACAAAGGCGGAAATCACGCGCTATACAACAGATGTCAATGATGTTGAGATTGATAAGACATTGGAAATTTTGCGTAAGCAACGTGTTCATTTTCATGTGCGTGGAGATGCTGGCGCTCATGGTAATGGCGGTGATAACACCGCTGCACAAACTGGCGATCAAGTAACTGTTGACTTTGTGGGCAAAATTGATGGCATTGAGTTTGCTGGCGGTAAAGCCGAGAATTTCGCATTTATTTTGGGTGAAGGTCGTATGTTGCCTGAGTTTGAGGCGGCAGCAACAGGTCTTAAAGCTGGTGAATCTAAAACTTTCCCATTGGCATTTCCTGCTGACTATCACGGCAAGGATGTGGCGGGTAAAACAGCTGACTTCACAATTACTATGAAGAAAGTTGAGTGGCCACATTTACCAACTGTCGATGATGATTTTGCTAAATCTTTGGGTGTCGCTGAAGGTGTGGCCAAAATGCGCGAAGAAATTCGTACTAATCTGACTCGTGAAGTAAAGCGCCGTACACAGGCATTATTAAAAAGCCAAGTAATGGAAGCATTAACAAAGGTTTGTGAACTAGATGTGCCAAAAGGTTTGGCTGCACAAGAGCAAGAGCGTTTAATTGCTAATGCGCGTCAAGATTTAGCGGCTCGTGGTATTCCTAATGCTAAGGATGCGCCTATTCCTGCTGAGTTGTTTACTGCTCAAGCTGAGCAGCGTGTGAAGTTAGGTTTGATTTTGAATGAGCTTGTTAAACAACAGTCCTTGGAAGCAAAGCCAGAGCAAATTAAGGCGGAAATTGAAGAACAATCTTCTAGCTATGAAGATCCTAAGGAAGTGATGCGTTGGTATTACAGTGACCCTAAGCGTTTGGCAGATGTTGAAGCGCTTGTTTTAGAAAATAATGTGGTGGCATATGTGAATGGTTTAGCAAAAGTTGCAGATAAAGCTGTGACGTTTGAAGAGTTGAGCCAATTAAATTAAGTGCTGAAATTAGCGCTTGGAGAAAAAATAATGAACAGCAACACATTTGATCATGCTCTTGATACTCAAGCTTTAGGCATGGTGCCTATGGTGATTGAAACTTCTGGGCGAGGTGAGCGTGCTTATGATATTTATTCACGTTTATTGAAAGAACGTGTTGTTTTTTTGGTTGGGGAAGTAAATGACCAAACTGCTAATTTGGTGATTGCGCAGTTACTTTTCTTGGAGAGTGAAAATCCCGAGAAGGATATCTCTTTATATATCAATTCTCCTGGCGGTTCAGTATCTGCTGGTTTAGCTATTTACGACACCATGCAATTTATCAAACCTGATGTAAGTACTTTATGTATGGGTATGGCTGCTAGTATGGGAGCTTTCTTGTTGGCTGCAGGTGCAAAAGGTAAACGTTTTTCGTTGCCTAATTCCCGAGTAATGATTCATCAGCCTTTAGGTGGTGCCCGTGGTCAGGCTTCTGATATTGAAATTCAGGCGCGTGAGATTCTTTATTTGCGTGAGCGTTTAAATAAAGTGTTGTCAGATCGTACAGGGCAAACCATTGAGACTATTGCGAAAGATACTGATCGTGATAATTTTATGTCTGCCGATCAGGCTAAAGAATATGGCTTGATTGATCAGGTTATTGAAAAGCGATAAGACTAATTAGTTATGAGTGATACGACTACTTCAAGTGAGAAGCCTCTTTATTGCTCCTTCTGTGGCAAAAGCCAGCATGAGGTAAAGAAGCTAATTGCTGGTCCATCAGTCTTTATTTGCGATGAGTGCATCGACTTATGTACTGACATCATAGTTGAAGAGGCAAAAAATGCTCCCAAGGAAGATGCTCGAGACGGGTTGCCGACTCCCCATGAGATTCGAGCGAGTCTAGATCAGTACGTGATTGGTCAAGATCATGCTAAAAAGCAGTTAGCTGTTGCAGTTTATAACCACTACAAGCGTCTGAAGCATATTGAAAAAGAAGGCGCCTCAAGTAATAAGAAAACTATTCACAATGGTGTTGAGTTGGCCAAGAGTAATATTTTGCTCATCGGACCAACGGGCTCAGGAAAAACATTGCTAGCTCAAACACTTGCTCGCTTGTTAGATGTGCCATTTGTTATTGCTGATGCCACTACTTTAACCGAGGCGGGTTATGTGGGTGAGGACGTTGAGAATATTATTCAGAAGTTATTGCAGGCTTGTGATTACAACGTTGAAAAAGCTCAAAAGGGTATTGTTTATATTGACGAGATTGATAAGATTTCTCGCAAATCAGACAATCCATCAATTACGCGCGATGTTTCTGGTGAAGGTGTTCAGCAGGCTTTATTAAAGTTGGTTGAGGGTACTATGGCGTCTGTGCCACCTCAAGGTGGTCGCAAACACCCTAATCAAGATTTTTTACAAGTTGATACAACGAATATTTTATTTATTTGTGGTGGCGCTTTCGATGGCTTAGAGAAAGTCATTCAGCAACGTACAGTTACGGCTGGTATTGGTTTTGGTGCGCAGGTAAGAGGTAAAGATGATCGCTCTATCTCTGAGCTTCTAAAAGAAGTTCAAACTGAAGACTTAATCAAGTTTGGACTGATTCCTGAATTGATTGGTCGTCTACCTGTTGTTGCAACATTGGCTCAGTTAGATGAGGCTGCTTTGGTGCAAATTTTGACGGAGCCTAATAATGCTTTGGTTAAGCAGTATCAAGCATTGCTAGATATGGAGGGCGTTGAGTTGGAGATTCGGCCTGGTGCCTTGAGTGCAATTGCTAAAAAAGCTATTGCTCGTAAAACCGGTGCTAGGGGTTTGCGTTCAATTATTGAGCATGCCTTAATGGATGTAATGTACGATTTGCCAAGTCTGAAAAATGTTCAGAGAGTGGTGATTGATGAAAGCACTATTAACGGAGATGGTCAGCCTTTGATGTTGTACCAAGAAGCTTCTGAGAAAGCTGCTTCTTAAGGTCTGAATTTACTAGACTTAGTGTTTAATTCGCTGTAATGCTCCAAAATCCCCTAAATAGGGGATTTTTCTTTTTTACTTGATTGAAACTATGAATAAAACATAAAAATAAGTAAAAAATTGATATTTTTTAGCATTTTTATTCATTTTTACCCTTGTTTTTGTGTAAAAACACCCCAAATTCAATGTATTCTTACTTTGTAGGAAATTACAAACACTTTTTTGGAGAATGAACCATGCCTGGTGACTTGTTACTTCCTTCTGAACCCATCCAACTGCCATTGTTGCCGTTAAGAGATGTGGTGGTATTCCCACACATGGTTATTCCATTGTTTGTAGGGAGACCAAAATCTATTAAGGCCTTAGAGGCCGCCATGGAAACTGGCAAGAGTGTTTTGTTGGTTGCTCAAAAAGCAGCGGCAAAAGACGAGCCAACCGTGGAAGACTTATATACAGTCGGTTGCATTGCAAAGATTTTGCAAATGCTCAAATTGCCTGATGGTACCGTTAAGGTGTTGGTTGAGGGAACCCAACGTGCAGATGTGAGCAATGTGGAAGATAGTTTGGAGTATTTCACTTGTGAAGCAACCCCTCAAGCTTTAGCCTCAACAGAAGTTCCTGAGATTGAAGCTTTGCGAAGAG
Source organism: Polynucleobacter sp. MWH-Spelu-300-X4 (assembly GCF_018687515.1). Classification (NCBI taxonomy): domain Bacteria; kingdom Pseudomonadati; phylum Pseudomonadota; class Betaproteobacteria; order Burkholderiales; family Burkholderiaceae; genus Polynucleobacter; species Polynucleobacter sp. MWH-Spelu-300-X4. The sequence goes on along the minus strand of NZ_CP061294.1, from coordinate 928,345 downwards.
CTGTAGTGTCTCAATTTGATCAATACGTCAAACTAAATAAAAAAATACCTCAAGAAGTTTTAGCAACTTTGCAGGGGATTGATGATGCAGGTCGTTTAGCCGATACGATCTGCTCTCATTTGCCCATTAAGCTCGAGCAGAAACAGAAGTTGTTGGAGTTAGCAACTGTTGTTGAGCGCTTGGAAGCTATTTTGGCTCATTTGGAAAGTGAAATTGACATTCTTCAGGTTGAAAAACGTATCCGTGGTCGCGTTAAGCGTCAGATGGAAAAGAGTCAGCGTGAATATTATTTGAATGAGCAAGTTAAAGCGATTCAAAAAGAGTTAGGCGAAGGTGAAGAGGGGGCAGATATTGAGGAGCTTGAAAAGCGTATCAAAGCTGCCAAGATGCCTAAGGAAGCTTTAAAGAAAGCTGAATCTGAAATGAAGAAGTTAAAGCTAATGTCGCCGATGTCTGCTGAAGCTTCTGTGATTCGCAACTATATTGAGACCTTAGTCAACTTACCTTGGAAAAAGAAGAGCAAGGTTAATAATGATTTGTCTAATGCCGAGCGTGTTCTCAATGAGGATCACTATGGCCTTGATAAAGTTAAAGAGCGTATTTTGGAATATCTCGCTGTGCAACAGCGGGTGGAGAAGGTGAAGGCGCCTATTTTGTGTTTGGTAGGCCCTCCTGGTGTTGGTAAGACGTCCTTGGGCCAATCAATTGCTCGTGCAACTAATCGTAAGTTTGTTCGTATGGCGTTAGGTGGTGTGCGAGATGAGTCAGAGATTCGCGGCCATCGTCGTACATATATTGGTTCCATGCCAGGAAAAATTTTGTCTAGCTTAACGAAGGTGGGGGTGCGTAATCCTTTGTTCTTGTTAGATGAGATTGATAAGATGGGTATGGACTTCAGAGGGGATCCAGCGAGCGCTATGCTTGAAGTATTGGATCCTGAGCAAAATCATACTTTCCAAGATCATTATGTCGAAGTTGACTATGACTTATCAGATGTGATGTTTGTTGCCACCTCAAACTCTCTAAATATTCCAGGTCCTTTATTGGATCGTATGGAAGTTATTCGTTTGGCTGGTTATACAGAGGATGAGAAAACACATATTGCAATGAGTTATTTGTTGCCTAAACAAATTAAGGGTAATGGATTAAAGACTAGTGAAATCGAAGTCGATGAAAGTGCTGTTCGCGACATTATTCGTTACTACACACGTGAAGCGGGTGTTCGTGCGCTTGAACGTGAAATTAGCAAAATTTGCCGAAAAGTTGTGAAGTTGCTGTTGTTAAAGAAAGAGGCAGCTCCTGTCAAGGTGGATGGTTCGAATTTAGATAAGTTCTTATCTGTTCGTCGCTATGACTTTGGTTTAGCAGCAAAACAAAATCAAGTTGGTCAAGTAACCGGGTTGGCTTGGACAGAGGTCGGTGGAGACTTGTTGACTATTGAGGCAGCTGTCATGCCAGGTAAAGGTAATACGATTCGCACAGGTTCTTTGGGTGATGTGATGAAAGAATCTGTTGAGGCAGCTCGATCTGTTGTGAGATCCAGAGGACGTAAGTTGGGTATTACGGAGGACGCTTTTGAGAAGAAGGATATTCATATTCACTTCCCAGAGGGGGCTACTCCTAAGGATGGACCATCAGCTGGTATTGCAATTACAACAGCCTTAGTTTCTGTATTAACGGGTATTCCTGTTAGGGCTGATGTGGCTATGACGGGAGAAATTACTCTGCGTGGTGAAGTATTGCCAATTGGTGGGCTTAAAGAGAAGTTGTTGGCTGCCCATCGGGGTGGTATTAAGTTAGCTTTAATTCCTGAAGAGAATGTTAAAGATTTAATTGATATTCCTGATAATGTGAAGAATGCAATTGAAGTTGTTCCGGTTCGTTGGATTGATAAGGTATTGGAGCTTGCATTGGAGAAAATGCCAGTTGCTCTACCTGAGTTAACACCAGAAGAAATTGCTAAAGCCGCTGAAGCAAGTAAAGGTACATCAGCTAGTTCAGGTGAAGTTATTAAGCATTAAAAATAGGGCCGCTGTGAAGCATTTTGAGAAAAATGAGTCATGGCGGAAGAATTAATATAAGTAAGAAAAATTTGCAGTGATGATGAAGGTGCTGTATACTTTCGTCTTCTCTGTGGGTGCTTAGCTCAGTTGGTAGAGCGTCGCCCTTACAAGGCGAATGTCGGGAGTTCGACCCTCTCAGCACCCACCACAGATTTCTTCTGACTTTTCAACGTCAAATCTAATAAAAATACCCATGCTCGAATCGATCCGCAAGCACCAAAAATTGCTTCAGTGGCTTTTGCTACTTCTTATATTCCCATCTTTCGCATTCTTTGGCATTGAAAGCTATATGCGCAATGTTGGCAGTGATGCTGATTTAGTAAAAGTTGCTGGTAATAGTATTACGCGCCAAGAGTTGGATAGCGCTGTTAAGGCAAAAGCTGATTTATTGCAAAAGCAGCAAGGTAAAGTTGATAGCAATTTAGTTAACAGCGTACCTTTTAAACAGTCAGTTTTAAGTGAGATTGTGCAAAGACGTTTGCTAGCCTACGAGTTAAAGTCATTAAAGTTGGCCGTCGGGAATGAAGCTCTTTCTAAAGAGTTGATGCAGATTCCGGAAATTAGAGCATTGTATAAAGATGGCCAATTTGATTCACAGCGTTATAAACAATTATTAGCCAATAATGGCATGACAGTTGATCAGTTTGAAGGTGGTCGTCGTTATGATTTATTAAGCCGCCAGGCTTTAACCACCGTATTGGCAACTGGTATTGGCTCTAGAAAAGTAGCTGAAAAAATCTCTCAGGCATTTGAAGCTGAAAGAGAAATTCAGGCTATACGTTTTGCGCCAGCAGATTTTTTATCTAAGGTTTCCCCTACTCAAAAGGATTTGGAAGCTTTTTATCAGGCTAATATCAATGCTTATCAATCTATTGAGACTGTGGATGTTGAGTTTGTGTTGTTGTCTGCATCAGTTAAAGAAGATGGGAAATTATTCTCTGAGAAGGCTGATTTGTTAGCAAATATGGCTTATGAGCAGCCGGATAGTCTTAAGCCTGTAGCTGATCGTCTAAAGTTAACGATTCAATCAGTGAAGGGCATTACAAGAGCTGGTGCTAAGGGGTTGGCTAGTGATCATCCATTGAATAATCCTAAGTTGTTAACGGCTGTATTTTCAGATGACGCAATTAAAAATCGAAAAAATATTGAGGCTCAAGAGATTGGCATTGGAAAAATAGTGGTGGCTCGAGTAGCAAATCATCAGCCTAAAGTAGCATTGTCATTTGAAGTTGTTGCATCTGATGTTAAAAAGCAAGTGGGGCTGCGTATGGCTGAAGAAATGGCTGTTCAGGCAGGTAGGACTAGATTTGAGACCTTACAAAAGTCTCCTGCTGAAGCGGCTGGGTTTGGTCCTGCTAAATGGGTTTCACGTAATAAGCCTGCTGATTTAACAAGTATTGCGATGGATGCGGTGATGTCAGTTGATGTGAACAAACTCCCAGCGGTGGTTGCAGCCAATGCAAATGGAGGTGGTGTGACGATTTATCGTATTTCAAAAATCCAGCAGCCGGCTAATTCAGATGCGAAGGTGCGAGCAGCTCAGGCTCAGCAGATCATGCAGTTAAGTATGCAGGCAGAGGCAGCCGGTTATTTTGAAAGCGTTCGTGATCGTGCAGGGGTTAAATTAATTAACCAAGTGAAATAATTTTCTTAGGGCAATAGTTTTTTAAGTTCTCCCCAAATATTTTCAAGCAAGATGGGTTGAGCTTTTTCATTAGGGTGGATGCGGTCAGTTTGAAATAGCTCCACCTTATCGGCTACTTTAGTCAAGAAAAATGGTATTAAAGCTACGTTTTCTGCTTGAGCTAATTTGCCATACATATTGAAAAATTTTTGCGTGTAGTCTTGCCCATAGTTTGGTGGAATACGCATACCAAGGAGTAGCACTTTTGCTCCTGATTTTTGAGATTGTTGAATGATCTGCTTTAAGTTGCTTTCAGCTGTTTGAATAGGTAGGCCTCTTAAGCCATCATTGGCACCAAGTTCAATAATGACTATGTGAGGCTGGTGAAGCTTTAATAGATTATTTAATCGATTTAGTCCACCGGCTGTAGTTTCGCCGCTAATACTGGCATTTATAACAGCAACATTCTTTTTCTCTTGTTTGAGCTGTTTATTTAAAAGAGCTACCCAGCCAGTGCCCCTTGTTATGCCATATTCAGCAGAAAGGCTATCGCCTAAGATTAATATAGATGGCGTATGGGCCGGGTGTTTGTCTTCAGCTAAGCTGAATTTAGGTATACAAACTGTGATGCAAGTTAATGCAAACACCAGTACTATGTGATGAATATTTAATTGATTAATTGATTTAATTTTTTTGCCAAACATATTGTGCCAACCCGTTTACTGAATCCTGCTATCGAAATCAATCATTTAAGCAAAGTGGTTGATACCGTAGACGGCCCACTCACCATCTTGCATGATATTAGTTTTTCAGTAGCAAATGGGGAGAGCTTGGCGATTGTTGGGGCTAGTGGGTCTGGAAAAAGTACCTTATTGGGCTTAATGGCTGGATTAGATGCACCTAGTTCTGGGGCTGTTTTTTTGATGGGGCAGGATATTTCATCGGCTAGCGAGGATTTACGAGCAAAAATTAGATCTCAGTATGTTGGTTTTGTGTTTCAGTCTTTTCAGCTAGTGGATCATCTGAGTGCATTAGAAAATGTTCAGTTACCTCTAGAAATTAAAGGTATTTCTCGTCAGGAGGCTACTAGTCATGCTCGATTTTGGCTTGAGAAAGTAGGTTTGGTGGGGCGCTTGAATCATCGTCCCAAGACACTTTCAGGAGGGGAGCAACAGCGGGTTGCTTTAGCTAGAGCCTTTGTGACTAAGCCAGCCATTCTTTTTGCTGATGAGCCAACGGGTAGTCTAGATGATGCAAATGGGCAAAAAGTAATTGATTTATTATTTGAATTGAATAGGGATATAGGGTCAACATTAGTGTTAGTGACCCATGATTTAGCTTTGGCGCAGCGGTGTCAGCGTCAAATTCTCATCCATGCGGGAAAACTGACATCTGCGTAGATAAATGCCCCGCCCCAGCCTTTTAAAAACAGGAAACACAGGATTTTTTCTTTAAAAATAAGAGCATAAATCGCATTCGATTTATAATCTTGGAATGCCTGTAAACCACTGTTTTTTAAGCCTTCCTGGGGCTGAAGCCCTTTCTCAATTTCGTCAACAGCGTTTGCTGAGCTCTTTGCAAGCTCAGGGTGTAGAGTTGACACAAATTCAAGCTCAATATGTCCACTTTGTGTGGTCTGCTACTGCGGTATCGGATAGCCATTTGGATGTTTTAAAGGGTTTATTGAATTATGGAGACCCTTTTGTCTTGAATGAAGCGAAAGGATTATTTGCTGGTAAGTTTAAATCTGCGATAGTTGCCCCTCGGTTAGGAACTATTTCTCCTTGGGCGAGTAAGGCGACGGACATTGCTCATCATTGTGGCTTGGATGTTTTACGTATCGAGCGTGGGGTTCAGTTTTTTTGGGTAAGTAAAAAAACTTTAAGCTTCGATCAAGAGCAAATTATTTTGGCTGCTATTCACGATCGCATGACTGAAATTACCCTACCTGAAGTAGGGACCGCGGCAGATTTGTATCAAACATTGGCGGATAAACATTTTGAGCGTATCGATATTCTTCATGGTGGAAAGCAAGCTCTTGAAGTGGCCAATGTGACCATGGGTTTGGCGTTATCCGATGATGAAGTTGATTATCTGGTTGATAACTTTAAAAAATTAAACCGTAATCCAAGTGATGTTGAATTGATGATGTTTGCGCAGGCAAATAGTGAACATTGCAGACATAAGATTTTCAATGCAACTTGGACAATCGATGGTTTGAATCAAGATAAATCTTTGTTTGCGATGATTCGTAATACTCATCAATTACAACCTAATGGCACCATCGTTGCTTACTCAGATAATTCAGCAATTATGTCTGGGTGTGAAGCTGAAGTTTGGGCTCCTAACGAACAGCAGGAGTATGTTAAGAAGACAAGGTTGACTCATACCTTAATGAAGGTGGAGACACATAATCACCCCACTGCCATTGCTCCATACCCAGGTGCTTCAACGGGTTCTGGTGGCGAGATTCGTGATGAGGGTGCTACAGGTATTGGTGGTAAACCTAAGGCTGGCTTGTGCGGTTTTTCCGTCTCAAATCTGAATTTGCCAGGTAGTCAATTACCTTGGGATCAGGATGTATATGGCAAGCCAGAGCGCATTGCTTCGCCATTGCAAATTATGATTGAAGGCCCTTTGGGTGGTGCCGCATTTAATAATGAATTTGGCCGTCCTAATTTGGGTGGATATTTCCGAGTATTTGAACAGACAATCGATGGTCAGAGACGTGGATATCACAAACCAATTATGATTGCTGGCGGTATTGGCGCCATTGATGATGGACATACACATAAAAAACAAATTAAAGCTGGTAATTTGTTGGTGCAATTGGGTGGCCCTGGTATGCGTATTGGTATGGGTGGCGGTGCGGCTAGCTCTATGGCCACGGGTGCTAATACAGCTGACTTAGATTTTGATTCTGTTCAACGTGGTAATCCTGAGATTGAGCGTCGTGCTCAAGAGGTTATTAACGCTTGCCGTGCTTTAGGTGATAAAAATCCAATTATTTCTATTCATGATGTTGGTGCAGGGGGATTATCTAATGCATTTCCTGAATTAGCTGATGGTGCAGGTTTAGGTGCTATTTTCGATATGCGTAAAGTGCCCTTGGAAGAAAGTGGCATGAGTCCTGCGGAGATTTGGTGTAATGAGTCTCAAGAGCGCTATGTATTAGCAATTGCTAAAGAGAGTTTGCCGCTGTTAACTGCTATGTGTGAGCGTGAGCGTTGCCCAATCGCTGTGGTGGGGGAAACAACCCAAGAGCGCCAACTGCTATTGGTTGACACAAAAGAGACAGCGGATCATCCTGCGCGTTTACCAATTGATATGCCGATGGAGGTGCTTTTAGGAAAGCCTCCGCGTATGCACCGAGATGTCACGCGTTTAGAGAAGCAGTTGCCCGAAGTTGATTTGACAGATGTTGAATTAGATGTTGCTGCAAGTCTAGTTTTACAGCACCCAACAGTTGCAAGTAAATCATTCTTGATTACGATTGGTGATAGAACGGTTGGTGGCTTGAATGCACGCGATCAATTCGTGGGGCCTTGGCAGGTGCCAGTAGCAGATGCTGCTGTTACTTTGATGGACTACAAAGGATATCGTGGCGAAGTGATGTCGATGGGGGAGCGTACGCCATTAGCTGTTATGAATGCACCAGCTGCAGCGCGGATGGCTGTTAGCGAATCTATCACTAATTTACTTTCTTCTGATATTGATAAGATAGAAGATATTAAGTTGTCAGCTAACTGGATGGCTGCTTGTGGCAATCCGGGCGAAGATGTTAAGCTGTTTGATTCCGTTAAGGCTGTTGGTATGGAATTATGCCCAGCTCTAGGTATATCCATTCCGGTGGGTAAAGATTCTTTATCTATGCGTACACAGTGGTCTGATGATAAGACTCAAGAAGAAAAATCTGTGACATCTCCTGTCTCATTAATTATTTCCGCATTTGCTCCGGTAGTAGATGTGCGTAAAACAACCACCCCATTGTTGCAGCTTAAAGATGAGCAGGGTGCTGCTTTAGATACTGAGATTTTATTGATTGATTTAGGTCGCAGTAAGAGTCGTATGGCTGGCAGTATTTTGTCTCAAGTGATTAATCAAGCTGGTCAATCGACCCCAGATTTGGATAACCCAAAAGACTTGAAAAATTTTGCTGCGGCAATTATTGAGCTACGTCGCAAGGGTATGTTGTTGGCTTATCACGATCGCTCTGATGGTGGTTTATTTACTGCTGCTGCTGAGATGGCTTTTGCTTCCCATGTTGGCATATCGTTGAACGTTGATATGTTAGTTCTTGATAAAGATCATGAGTCAGATTTTGGCGATGCTAAAAATTGGGCCCAACAAGTTTCAGGTCGTAGAAATGATTTAACGCTAAGAGCTCTTTTTAATGAGGAGTTGGGAGCTTTGGTTCAAGTTAGGCGTTCCGATCGGGATGCTGTTTTGGCAACCCTAAAGGCGCATGATCTATATGCTTGTAGTCATGTGGTAGGTAAACCTAATATGACTGGTCAGGTTGAGGTTTGGCGAGATGCTAAGAAGATTTTTGATGTGCCTCGTCATGTACTTCAAAAACTTTGGCAGAGTACAAGTTGGCAGATTGCACGTTTACGTGACAACCCAGCTTGTGCCGATAGTGAAAACAATTTAATTGATCAGTTATCCGATGTAGGGATGCAGCCTCAGTTAACTTTTGATCCTAGTGAAGATGTGGCAGCGCCATATATTGCTAAAGGCATTAAACCTAAAGTTGCTATTTTGCGTGAGCAGGGGGTTAATTCTCATCTAGAAATGGCTTACGCAATGGACTGGGCTGGTTTCTCAAGCTATGACATTCATATGAGCGATTTGATTGCAGGTCGCATTAATCTAAAAGATTTCCAAGGTTTAGTGGCTTGTGGTGGTTTTAGTTATGGTGATGTTTTAGGTGCGGGAGAGGGTTGGGCTAAGTCAATTTTATTTAACTCTGCCATTAAAGATCAGTTTCAGACTTACTTCAATAGAAGTGATACTTTTGGTTTAGGTATTTGTAATGGATGTCAAATGATGTCTAATTTGGCAAGCATTATTCCTGGTGCTGAGACTTGGTCAAAATTTACCCGTAATCAATCTGAACAGTATGAAGCTCGTTTAGTGATGGTCGAGGTGCCTAAGTCACCGTCGATCTTCTTGCAAGGTATGGCGGGAAGTCAGTTGCCTATCGCCGTAGCTCATGGTGAAGGTTTCGCGAACTTTAGTCAGCAAGGCAATCTTGCGCAACTGAAGGATAAAGGGCTGGTGGCCTTAAGATTTGTTGATAATCTAGGTCAAGCTACAGAAACTTATCCCTTAAATCCAAACGGCTCGCCAGAAGGTGTTACAGGGTTAACGACACCAGATGGTCGATTTACGGTGTTAATGCCACATCCTGAACGTGTATTTAGAACAGTTCAGATGAGTTGGGCTCCTCAGTCATGGAATGATATTCCTGATGGAGCGAGTCCGTGGATGCGCATGTTCCGCAATGCAAGAGTTTGGGCTAAGTAATATTGTTTCATTAGTTAATAAATTGACTAAAAATCATCAGGCTCAACAAGTGTTGGGCCTGATTCTTTTATCTGAGGCGCTTATGTCTTCCAATAAAAATATTAAATCATCTAAAAAAGATAACAAACCACAGTTTGCATCTGTCACATTTTCAGAAGAGCATGGTGTTAGATTTTTGCATTTTGGTACTTGGTGGGTTCAGGGTGCCATGCGAATTGACCAACCAGATCACATTGAACTGGAGTACGCGCAGCAGATGATGGCTGGGCTTTTATTTTTAGATCCCAATGACAAGCGCTTGCATTTAAATAGAGAGAAACCATTTCATATGGTTCAGTTGGGTCTTGGAACAGGTGCTTTGACAAAGTTTGCTTATAAAAATTTTCCAAAGTCTAAAGTGACGGCTGTAGATTTAAATCCAGCTGTAATTGTTGCTGCAAGGGTGATGTTTCATTTGCCTGCCCCTAATAAACGTTTGGAGATATTAGAGGGTGATGCGCTTAAGTATGTTGTTCATAAGAAGAATAAAGAAACAGTTGATTTGCTGCAGGTGGATTTATATGATGCAACTGCTAGAGGTCCAGTATTAAGTTCTGTTGATTTTTATCAAGGCTGCTATGACAGTTTGAAGGCACCTGGGGTTATGACGGTCAATCTCTTCGGAAATCATAAAAGTTTTAAAAAAAATATCAAGAATATTTGTGATGTATTTAATAATCGTGTGTTGGTGTTCCAGCAAGTACATGATTGCAATGTGGTAGTTCTTGCATTTAAAGGACCTTATTTGGAGGTTGATTGGAATACGGTCAAGTCTAGAGCAATTCACCTTCAAAAGCAGTATGGTTTACCGACGCAGTCATGGGTTTCTGGTTTGAGATCTGAGAATGCTAGGCAAGAGATTCGTTTATCTATTTAAGTATTGAACTTGTGACGAAGTTTTTAGATAAGAAAAAACCACCCGTAGGTGGTTTCAGAAGTAAGCATTGATTAGTTACTGAATTTTTGCCTTTGCTTTTAATTTGGCAATCATTTCATTAAATTTACTGCGTTGCCAATTTTGATCTTGGTTCATCATTTCAATTAATTGAGGTTTTAACTCTGCGATAGTAGGAGTTTTAGCTTCGCGAATATCATCTAGGCGAATGATGTGGTAGCCAAATTGTGATTTAACAGGCTTTTCTGTTGTCTGGCCTTTTTGTAGAGCAATCATAGCCTTTGAAAATTCAGGTACTAGAGCTTGTGCGTTCATCCAATCTAGATCGCCACCATTGATTGCTGAGCCCGTATCTTTTGAGTTAGCTTTGGCTAATTCTTCAAACTTTTCCCCAGCTTTTAACTTAGAAATGATTGATTTGGCATCTGATTCTTTTTCAACAAGAATATGACGAACTTTGTATTCTTTACCTTCAAATTGACCTTTAACCTGATCATAGGCGGCTTTTAATTCTGCATCTGTTACGCCATCACGTTTTACATAGTCATCAAATACCGCGCCAACTAGAATGTTCAAGCGAGCCTCTTCAAGTTGCGCTTGAATAGATGGATTGGCGATAATGCCTCTGTTAACGGCTTCTTGGTTAACTAATTCTCGTGTGATTAACATATCTCTAGCACGTTCACGTAGCTCAGGATTGTTAGCTTGACCAGAGCCTTCCATTAATTTATCTAGTTTGGCTTTTGGGATTGATTTGCCATTTACAACCGCTGCATTTTGAGCAATTGCTGGACTAATAAGAGCTGCTGATAAAGCTAAAGATAAAGCAATTTGAGATAGTTTCATAATAATCAATTAGTTAGTAATAATCGCTAAAGCATGGATTTCTTTTGGTATCCAAGCGGATAGGGCATCATACACTAGACGGTGCTTTTGAACCCTGTTTAAACCTTTAAACGCTGAAGATTCTATATGGATTCGATAATGCCCAGCACCACCTTGCGCGCCTTGATGGCCGGTGTGCAAATCGCTTTCATCTTCAATGCGTAGTTTATCGATTGGAAGAGCTTTTTGTAAGGCTTCTTCAAATTGGATAATTCTTTTACTTTCATTATTTGTCATGAGTTATTTCTTATCATAAATAACAAATTGATTTAACCAAATTCCTTGAGCAATGATGAAAATGAATAGTATGCCCATGCCGCCAAATAATTTGAAATTAACCCAAGTGGATTCGTCGTATTGGTATGCGACATATAAATTAAGTATTCCCATTAGGGCAAAAAATAGTGCCCAAGTATTATTTAATTTCATCCAAACTTTATGTCCCACGACGCCAGGTTTAAGAGTTACCTGATGGGCCATTGTTGCTTGAATGAGATTTTTTTTAAAAATAAGGGCGCTGCCTACTAATCCACAAGAAAATAGCCAATAAAGAATGGTGGGTTTCCACTGAATGAAAGTTTTGTCTTGTAACCCAATTGTGAGTCCACCAAAGACCATGATTAGAATTAAGCTGACCCATTGCATGGGCTCTACTTTTTTATATTTAATAGCTACCCAAACAATCTGAATTAGTGTTGCAGCCATAGCAACAGCGGTTGCTGCATAAATGTCTCCAAACTTGAAGGCAATAAAGAAAACAATGACTGGAAATAGATCAAAAAATATTTTCATTGGGTGTATAGAATTGAATGGTTGGAGGATAAAAATTTTAATTTTCTTGTTTAAATTTCAATGAAGCTGAGTTGATGCAGTAACGAAGACCTGTTGGTGCTGGGCCATCTTCAAATACATGACCTAGGTGAGCTTCGCAATTAGCGCATCTAACTTCCGTTCGGATCATTCCATGCGTTATGTCTTTTAGTTCTTGAATATCACTTTGATTTATAGGTTGAAAATAGCTGGGCCAGCCACAGCCGGCATCAAATTTGGTATCTGACTGAAACAGGGGGGTCGCACAGCAAATGCATAAGTATTGTCCGGGCTCCCAATGATCCCAGTATTGGCCGCTAAATGGGCGTTCTGTAGCAGACTCTCTTGTTACCCTATATTGAGTGTCGCTTAAGGTTTGTTTGTATTCGGTGTTGGTTTTTTTCATGTGCTTTTTGAGATTAATACGCTTATTTTATGGGGCTTGGTAAGTATTTGCAGATAAATATATCTTATGGGCATAACCCCGATTAATATATAGATATGAATCAAGATCAATTAAAAAATATGGGTGTGGAGCTAGATGTTCCTTTTCTTAAATTATTGGGGGTGCGTTGTCTTCGAGCTGATTTAGGTGAGGGTGAGGTGGTTCTTTCATTAAAGCCTGAACATAATAATAGTTGGGATGTGGCTCATGGAGGTGTTTTATTGACCCTCATGGATGTTGGTATGGCTATTGCTGCAAGAGCTGCAGATGCAACGGGTCGAGGTGTTGTAACGATTGAGCTTAAAAATAATTTTATGCAGGCTGCTAAGGGAGTTGTGCGGGTGGCGGCAAAGACTGTACATGTTACGCCAACGCTTGCCTTTGTTGAGGCTAAGTTATATGACGAAAATAGTCGTATTTGCTGTATGGGAAGCGCCACATTTAAGTATTTTAAAGAGTTACCCGCCCGGAAATAAAAGTTATCTTAAGCGATTAAAGGTGGCTGTTGTAGCTGCCCTTCGAATACTTGTAGTCCTATTTCTTTTTGCGCATCAAAGCATTTTTCCATGACCTCAAAATGACCATCATGGCGGACTCGGATGAGTGATATGGATCTTGTACCGTAAAGTTCTGTTTTGATGAATGCTGATGAAAGCATTTTTTCCCACTCATAAGAAACACCTGTTTGAGGGAGCTTTTCGTCAGGCGCTTGAGTAGGATCTTCCATGATGTGCAGATACTGGTCTGCTTTTTTAAATTCACCTGTATCCATGGCTAGTAATTGCGCAAAAGCGCTTATGCGGTGTTGAACTTTAGGCCACGGGCTATCAAGGGTCCCATTAGATAAGCCATACAAGCCTGGATTTAGTTGTTGGGGTTTTACTATTTTTCTGGCGCGGAAATGGTCTCCCATCCATATCCTATTGCTAAGCCAAATTAATTGAGGTGTTTTTTGGGAGAGATCCGTTGCTAAGAAATTAAATCCGTTATATCGACTGAAAGATTTTTCATGCGTAGTAATAAATTCTTCAGGTGCATGTCGGTTAATTAAATATTTAGCAGTTATTTCACCGCGCGTGCGAGCTGCAGGATTTTTCTCGTTGGGAGATCTGATATTTGTGAGAGCTGCAAACTTACCATTTTTATTGATACCCATCCATGTTCCAGACTCTCCTAAAACATCAGCTTTATCTTTTCCAGCCAATATGTGTGGATGGTCTTTCCACCAGTTCATAGGTTCTGTTGGACGTTCATAAAACTCATCCCGGTTAGCAAGCACAACCAGCGGATATTGAGGATGAGTTTGCCAAGCTGTCAGGACTAGACACATATGGATTAGTTAAATTTCAATGAGGGCGTAAGGTAGTTGATCAAAAGTTAAGGTAGGGCCTTGTGGTGAGCCAAGATGAATTTGACCTTGTAGAAGAGCTTCTAATTTACATTCAACTTGTAAGTGAATTATCTGGGGATTGATTGGATCTCTAGCTGATAGAACAACCATGCCACAAGGTTGGTCTATATCTTCGCTATGAAAAATATCAGCCCCAGCCGTTGGAGCATTTACATGTTCTATAGATGCAATTTGTAAACGACGTTTAATGGTTCCGCGATACTGGCTTCTTGCCACGACTTCTTGCCCAGGGTAACAACCTTTTTTAAAGTCAATTCCATTAAGAGATTCCATGTTAATCATTTGAGGGACAAATTTTTCTAAGGTTCCCTCGGTAACCCTAGGGATACCGCTGATGACCTCTAGCCAATCCCAGATTTCAGATGAAGCAGTGATGACTTGATTGGGTAGATGTTTCTCAAAGTTTTCTGGTGTGGCTCCTAGAGCATAAATAATATGGCGGTGAAAAAATGCCTGATTAGCTTTGACAGCAGGCAATTCGAGGATTTGAATATTTTCTAAAACACTAATATTCATTAGTGCCTCTTTATCACCTGTATGTGTTAGACCATAAATTTTGATGGCCGCAGATTGATCAGTAATTTTGACTTTTGATCTTAAAACGAACATGGATAGTCGTTTTGTAATAAAGGATGCTAAATCTTTTGATACAAGTAATCTATATTCTGGAATGATCTCACCAGTTTCTGATCGGATATCTATTCGACTTACCCAAAATGAAGCTTGCAAGCGACCTTTAGCAGAGCAGTAACCAGCAAATAGATGTTGTTGATTAACTTGAGCTATGCCACCGGTTGGAGTAGCGGTAATCGATTGAACGCTATTGGTTAGTTGATTTTGAAGAAAATCAGTAGCATCTGGCCCAGTTACTGTGATGAGTGACCAGTAATCTAATTTAGTTAGAGTAGTTGTTTCTAATGGAGTCATATTCCCATTTTTCTAAGCATTTTTTAAATAAGCTTTTATCATTGACGCATGAAGCGTATTTTTACCTCAAAATTTTTAAAGATTATTGCCTCAATAGCTATCTTATTGGGTTTTTCATTTACTTACCTAGCTTTTGTTGCCGTAGTTATTCCAAAAAATATTGAACCTTCGACGAAAGAAGGGCAAGTGAGGGTAAGGATTACTCCTGGCTCGAATGTTTCTAGTGTGGCGAGGCAATTAATGTCACAAGGGGTTCAAACATCCAATTGGCACGTACAAATTGTGGCTCGTGGGTTTTTCCTAGGTAAACAATTGAAATCAGGTTTTTATGACTTTCCTCCTGGTGCTAATTTGGCGACCGTTTTATTCAAAATGGGACGGGGTGATAGCGTCAAATTAAACGTTACATTGGTGGAAGGTTGGACTTTTAAGCAGTTTAAGGCAGCAATTGATTCCCAAGTTGATCTTAAAAAGGAAGCCAAGTCTTGGAGTGCTGGACAAATTTTGGCAAAAATTGAGGCTAAAGAACTTCATCCGGAAGGTGTCTTTTTTCCAGATACTTATGTTTATGAACCAGGTGATTCAGACCTCATTATTTATCAGCGTGCTTATCTAGCCATGATGAAAAATTTAAATAACGCTTGGGAAGTGAGATCGTCTGATAGCTCAATTAAAAATGCTTATGAATTATTAAAGCTAGCATCAATCATCGAAAAGGAGACGGGTCATCCTGATGATCGTGGTTTGGTGGCAGCAGTATTTAATAACCGATTGAAATTGGGGATGAAACTACAAACAGATCCAACTATTATTTATGGATTGGGTGATGCTTTTGATGGCAATATTAGGAAAAAAGACTTGCTGAAGGATGGGCCTTACAATACCTATACACGTTATGGGTTACCACCAACCCCTATTGCAATGCCTGGTAAGGATGCTCTCTTAGCTGCCGCAAAACCAGCGAAATCAAAGGCGCTTTATTTTGTGGCTAAAGGGAATGGTAGAAGTGTATTCTCTGAGACACTGGTGGCGCATAATCAAGCTGTTCAGCAATATCAACTTAGAAAATAATTACATGTCTTTATTGACTCAGTCAGCAAATAAACCCGGTTTCTTTATCACCTTTGAAGGTATTGATGGTGCGGGTAAAAGCACCCACATACAAGCTTTTGCTGATGAACTGTCACAGCGTTTCCCTGGTCGGCAAATTGTTTTAACACGTGAGCCGGGTGGTACTGCCTTGGGTGAGAAGTTGCGTGAGATCTTATTGCATCATCCGATGCATCTAGAAACGGAAGCTTTATTGATGTTTGCTGCCCGTCGTGAGCATTTAGCTACCGTGATTGAACCAGCCTTGAAAGACGGAAAAATTGTTATTTCAGATCGATTTACAGATGCTAGCTTTGCTTATCAGGGCGGTGGCCGGGGTTTGGATTTGGCTAAACTCTATGAGCTAGAAGTGTGGGTGCAAATGCGGATGAAAAATGAGGGTGGGGTCGAGCAACGCTATGTTTTACAACCTGATTTAACGTTCTTATTTGATTTGCCAAGTGCAGTTGCGGAATCAAGGAGAAGTGCTGCTCGTGAGCCTGATAAGTTTGAACAACTGAATACCAAGTTTTTTGAGAAAGTACGTCAAGAGTATTTAAGGCGGGCTGAAGATGACCCTGCTAGATTTAGGATTATTGATTCGAACCAATCTAAAGAAGTTATATGGAATTCGCTTAAAGAGGCATCTTTATCCATATGATTTATATAACTATTTTTAAATATGAATCAAAGCGATGAGCGTCAGTAAAAAACTATATCCATGGTTTCAACAAACTTGGTCAGAGTTAACGCTAAATCAGGTGCCGCATGCTATGTTGCTACATGGTCAGGCCGGTATTGGTAAATTTGATTTTGCCCTTCATTTAGCTAAAGCTTTGTTGTGCGAATCCCCAATAAAGGACAAGCCTTGTTGTGAGTGTGAGGCCTGTCATTGGTTTGATGCTGGTAATCATCCTGATTTTTTAGGTTTGGTGCCTGAAGACCAGTTTCATTTATTGCCTCATGAAATGATGGCGGGAGATGATGAGAAACCTAAAAAGTCTAAAAAGAAAACAGAGGATGACACAGAAAAACCTGATAAGAAGGCTAGTTCTTTTATAAAGGTGGAGCAAATTAGAGATGCCTTGGATGGTATCAATACCGCGCCTCATAGGGGGAAATGGCGAGTTGTGCTTATTAGCCCCATTGAAAGTTTACAGGCTGTTTCTGCTAATACGCTATTGAAAACTTTAGAAGAGCCACCTCAAAGCACCTTATTTATTTTGGTAAGCGATCGATTGGATAGAATTCTTCCAACGATTCGTTCTCGTTGCCGTTTATTGACTTTAAATAGACCAAGTAAACAAATGGCTTTGGATTGGTTAGCTCTTGAGTTGGTGCATGAAGGAGTTCGGTCTGATAGTAGTCATCTTGAGGAGGTGTTGGGTGAATCGGGTGGCGCTGTTTTGGATGCGCGAGCTCGTTTGCTCAAATTAGATGATGCCGTTGAACTTCATCAACAGATAACATTTGACCTATTAAAAGGGTTAGAGCAGGGGAGCCGGATCGATTGGTTAGCTACATCTGAATTAGTATATAAAGCACCAATGTCAGTATTGTTAATTGGGCTTGAGCGTTGGATTGCCGATATCTTAGGTCAACAACAAGCGGGGTATATCCGTTATTACCCAACGAGAAGTAGCTCCATTATTAAGTGTGCAGAACAGGTAAATTCAAATAAATTGTCGGAGTTCTGGCGCTTGCTTTTAGATGCTAGAAGGCATGAGCTACATGCTTTAGCTAATAGAGTCCAAATCGAGGCGCTATTAATTAGATATCAAGATTTGTTTAAATAAATCTTAAATATGGAAGTTCAACTGTTATGTTTGTTGATTCGCATTGTCATTTAGATTTCCCCGAGTATGAGGGGCAGGTTCCCGCTTTACTTCAGCGTATGCGGGATGCTCAGGTTCAGAATGCATTGTGCATTTCTGTAGATATGCCTGATTTTCCAAAAGTACTAGCATTAGCTGAGACCTATCATAATCTATTTGCTTCAGTAGGTACGCACCCTGATTATGAGAACACACCTGAGCCAAGTGTGAAGCAATTAGTTGAGCTTTCTCAGCATCCTAAGGTTTTAGCAATTGGTGAGACGGGCCTTGATTACTACAGAATGGGGGATAGGGCTTATGAGGACATGGAGTGGCAGCGCGAGCGGTTTAGAACGCATATTAAAGCTGCTATAGCAGTGGGTAAGCCTTTAATCGTACATACGCGTTGTGCTTCAGATGACACTATCAAGATTCTGCGTGAAGAGGGGGCTAGTCGCGTTGGTGGCGTAATGCATTGTTTTACTGAAAACTGGGATGTTGCCCAAAAAGCAATGGATTTGGGGTTTTATATTTCTTTCTCAGGCATCGTTACTTTTAAAAGTGCTAAAGATTTGCAGGAAACTTGTAAAAAGGTCCCGCTGGATCGAATGTTAATAGAAACAGACTCTCCATTTTTGGCTCCGATACCTCATAGGGGTAAAACTAATGAGCCTGCTTGGGTTGCTCATGTTGGTGAGTTTGTGGCCAATTTAAAGGGGGTTTCTGTGGATGAGTTAGCTACTCAGACAACTAAAAACTTCAAGCAGTTATTTAAGGTCCCTATTTAATTGATGTTAAAAATTCCTCACAAAAAACTTTCAAATATAAATATAAGTAATTGTTTCATATTTTTATTTTTATGTTTTAGTTTAAGTTCAAATTTATATGCTCAAACTAATCAACTTGAGCAAGATCAGTATCGAGCGGATGAATTTTTCCGCGATATTAGAATGGATCATGTTGATGCCGTTAAAAAAAGTTTACGTGATGGTTTAAGCCCAAATGTTGTTGATTCAAAAGGAAATTCTGCATTATTGGTTGCTATTACTGAAAAATCACTTAAAACAGCGACATTATTGATGAGTGTGCCGTCAATAGATCTGAATAAACCCAATATTGCCAATGAAACACCAGTTATGTTGGCAGCCTTAAATGGCCATGAAGAGTTAGTTGTTGATTTGGTAGATAAATATGATGTTGAGATAAATAAGCCCGGTTGGACGGTTTTGCATTATGCGGTTCTTAATGGACGCTTGAGCATGACTGAGTACTTATTAAATCACCATGCTTATATTGACGCCTTGAGTCCTAATGGAACAACGCCTTTAATGTTGGCAGCGAGAGCTGGTCATATCCACATAGTTAAGCTGTTATTGGATCGTGGCTCTGATATGACGATTAAGAATGCTGTTGGTATGACAGTTATTGAGTTTGCAGAATCAGGGAATCAGTCTGAAATAGCTTTAGGCTTGAGGTCTAGGTGGGTCAAGTTATTTGGCACCCCTTATACCAATTAAAATTATTCGCATAATCATTATTATGTTAAGTAAGATATATTCAGAGTTTTCAGATATCTATAAGTGTGCTGAATATGTGATCCTAAGTTCTCCCCCCATTAGTTTTAAGGTTGATCAGAGGTCGCCAGATTTAGATCAATTAATGCTGCGTTATGGAGTTAGTACAGCAGGATTTATAACTGCCTGTAATCCTCATGGCATTCAGCAGTCTGACGAATTAAATAAGTTAGCTATGAATCAGCTCAAGCTTGCTATAGAAGAGTTAGGGCTACCCTACTTCAGTGGGTTTGGAAAAGGGTCTGTGGGTGAATGGCATGAGGATAGTTATTTAGTTATGGGGATGGATTCTGACTTCGCCAGTAAATTAGGCCGTTTCTATCAACAAAATGCGCTGGTCATGTTGATTAACGGACAAGCCCCAGAGTTAGTTTGGTTGAGTGAATAAGTTAGGAGGTTTTAAGAAATGCAACTGCTACATACTATGTTAAGGGTCGGCAATTTAGAGCGATCCATTAAGTTTTATACCGAAGTAATGGGGATGAATTTACTTCGGACAACAAATCGCCCTGATCAGAAATATTCTTTAGCTTTTGTTGCGTTTGAGCAAGGTAATGTTTCTGGGCAAGCAGAGATTGAATTAACCTATAACTATGGCATTGAAGGCTACGATATCGGATCTGCTTACGGTCATATTGCTATTGGAGTTAGAGATATTTATAAGGTATGCGAGGATATTCGTGCCGCTGGGGGCACGATTACGCGTGAAGCAGGCCCTGTGAAAGGTGGTAATACTTTAATTGCGTTTGTCCAAGATCCTGATGGATATAAGATTGAATTAATTCAGCATTAAAGATAATGAAGATCTGGTGGATGAGTTAGGAAACGGCCCTCTTAATTTCTTTTTCCTTATCTTTTCTTTCTTTCTCTTCTTCTGGTGTCTCTTGAAGAAGATCTGTTACAACTTCTTCCATTCGCACATTGTCTTTAGGACAAATGGGTGCGCCCATTGTGGCCCATTTTTTTAGCAGATTGACTTCATAGCCACATTGCCCGCATTTAGCTTTAGCTCGTTGAGTATTGTTCGCTCTAGGAGGTGGGAAAACAATTGCCTTATGCGGGTACTGCCCTAATCTCTCGGCAATCATCATCAGTCTTACTTTAAGTTCTTCTGTAGCATGGGCACTTCTCGCCGGACCTTCAAGGCCAACACATTGAGCAATTTCTTTGAAGTCTTCGCCATGGCCACTATGACAATCGTCAATTGCATGGCACAGCTCATGAACAAGAGTATCTAGAACTTCTACAGGATCTTCTAATTTAGGGGAGACAAAGATTTCATTAACAAGGTCTCCAGAACGTTCTCGAGGCCAACATTGACCTAATGTAGTTCTAGGGGCGCTAGATGCTGGCCAGCCACACGAAATCTTAACTGGAGGAATCGCAAAGCCAGCTTTTGAGAAAGTTGGTTCTAGTGAATGAACAGCAGCTTGTAACCAAGATTCGCGAGTTGTGTGAGATTGAGCTATATTTGAAGACATGTTCTTAAAAAAATTACCTATACTCTTGTTATTATCAATGAGTTTAATGGCTTGTGATCGAAATGATTACGTTACTTGGCATTGCAAAGTTAATCCTTCTGACCTAAATGAAAAACCAATGCGCATGATTTTGGCAGGATCCTCCATGAGAATTGCTAACCAGGTTTATAACTACTGTGGCAGCTTGGGTTCTCAAAGTTATTTCGACGCTAATTGTTCTGGCGCTGTTGAACAGTCAGTCATTAGCTTTGTACCTAAAACAGGCCTTTGGAAAAGAGCCGGCGAAATATTAACCTGTACGCCTTTATGACTGAAAACAATCACTCCAATTCATCTTTATCTATCAATGATGAGAATTCTGATTCTCCTTGTATTGGCATTTGCTCTACCCTATTTGATGATGTGTGCCAAGGCTGCGGTAGAACTGCGGCAGAGGTATATAACTGGGTTTTTATGACTGCTGAGGAGAAACAGGCTGTTTGGGCTCGTATCACCTCAGAAGGGACAGCAATGCGTTTTGTCAGGAAGAGTCAGCCAGCTAAAGACTGACTTGCTAGATATTCTTCGTAAGTTCCTTCAAAGTCAGTCACAGTTCCATCGTGTTTTATTTCTAAAATGCGCGTCGCCAATCCAGTGATAAATTCACGGTCATGAGAAACAAAAATAACCGTGCCATCATATTTTTCTAAGGATGTTTGCAAACTTTCAATGGATTCCATATCCATATGGTTTGTTGGCTCATCCATCGCGAGGACGTTATGTTTTTGTAGCATGAGCTTACCCCAAATCATGCGCCCTTTTTCACCACCAGAAATCACTCGAACTGATTTTCCAATTTCATTGCCTGAGAAAAGTAAGCGCCCTAGTGTTCCCCGAATAACTTGATCATCATCGCCTGGCTTACCCCATTGACCCATCCATTCAAGAAGGGTTGTATCAACCGGAAAGCATTCGCTAGTGTCTTGAGGCATATAACCTACATCAGCATTCTCTGACCATTTGACCGTTCCAGAATCTGTGGAAATTCCCCCAAAACGCTCACTTAAGATAGATTTAAGGAGTGTTGTTTTGCCGGCACCATTTTCACCGATAATGGCCACTTTTTCGCCTGGGCGAATGATCATTTTAAAATTTTTGAAAATTGTACGTTCATAAGCTTTAGATAAGGCGTCGCACTCAACAACGATATTGTGTAGTTTTTTATCGTATTCAAAACGAATGAATGGATTTTGACGTGAGGATGGTTTAATTTCTACAACTTCAATTTTTTCTAGTTGGCGTTGTCTTGATGTTGCTTGCCGCGCTTTAGATGCATTAGCCGAAAATCGTCTAACGAATGCTTGTAATTCTTCAATTTTCTCTTTGGCTTTAGCATTGTTAGCAAGTTGCTGTGAGCGAGCTTGCATAGATGCCAACATGTAAGAGTCATAATTGCCTGGGTAGACAGTTAAGGTTCCAAAGTCCATGTCAGCCATATGTGTGCATACAGCATTTAAGAAGTGACGATCATGGGAGATGATGATCATTGTGCTATTACGTTCGTTAAGAATATCTTCAAGCCAATGAATAGAATGAATATCTAAGTTATTTGTTGGTTCATCAAGTAGCAGAACATCTGGGTCGGAAAATAAAGCCTGGGCTAACAGTACACGTAATTTCCAGCCCGGAGCCACTTCACTCATTGGGCCATTGTGTTGCTCAATAGGAATACCGATGCCTAGTAATAATTCACCAGCTCTAGCTTCAGCTGTATAGCCACCAAATTCAGCAAATTTAGTTTCTAATTCAGCGGCACGCATATAGTCTTCATCGGTTGCATCTGGATTGGCATATAAGGCATCGCGTTCAGCAGCTGCATTCCACATGTCTTCATGCCCCATCATGACGACATCAAGCACCCTCTTATCTTCATAGGCAAATTGATCTTGGCGTAATTTACCAAGGCGAATATTCGGTTCAAGTGACACATTACCCGCTGACGGCTCCAAGTCTCCGCCAAGAATTTTCATGAACGTTGATTTGCCACAACCATTTGCACCGATTAAACCGTAGCGGTTCCCGCCACCAAATTTAACGGATATATTTTCGAATAGGGGTTTAGCCCCAAATTGCATAGTGATATTTGCTGCTGAAAGCACGTTATTTACCTGTAAAAGAGTAATGCGAACTAAAGACCGTTATTTTAACCAATCGGCCTATTTGAGATGAATATTGCAGAAATCTACCAGCTAGCTTTAAGGATATAGCCAGATTGGCTGGCTGATAAGCTAACGTATTTTCCTAATGGCAGTGTTAATTTATCAGCGCAATGGCCAAATGGTAAGTTAGTTAAAACCGGAATTTTTTGTCCTAATCTGTTTCTAATGGATGCAAGTGCATCTGGTAAGCTGTATCCTCGATCAGCCTCTCCCAGTTTATAAGAGGAAATATCCCCGATCAAAATAGCTTTTTGAGAGGAAAGGTAGCCTGCATCAAAGAGTTGATGCAACATTCTTTCTACTCTATAAGGGTGCTCATTCACATCCTCTATAAATAAAATACCATTAGACACCTGTTGCAGGCTTGGCAAGTATGCTGTGCCCAATAAGCTCGTCAGCATTGTTAGGTTGCCACCCCATAAAACTGATTGATCCTTCATTTCAACGCCAAGTGGTGTTTCAATTTCTTGTGGTGATAAGACTTGTATATCGAGCTTATTATCTTGAATGGCCTGCTGATAGTGTTTCCAGGTAAATGCTGAAATATCTCCACAAAAATCATAAGCAAACATGGGTCCCGCAAAGCTAGAAGCACCAGTTTTCGCATAAAGCGCTAGGCCAAAGGATGTGAAGTCACTGTGCCCAATAATTTTTAGCCCTTTATTAACTTGTGAGGCAATTGCATCCCATTGAATATCTTTGAGTAAGCGACTCAGACCATACCCTCCCCTCAAAGACATGACAACTGAGTCAGATGGCAATTTGGAAATAAGATTAATTTCGTCTAGGCGTTCTGAGTCAGTTCCAGCAAATCTTTGAAATTGACGGTGTCCACATGAGAGGTTACAAACTTCAATACCTTGTTCTTGAAACCATGTGTATCCCTTATCTAAGATAGATACATCTGGCAATGCACCTGAAGGAGCAATCAAGTTTAATTTCATGAATTTCGTAATCTACGTTCTTTAAAAAAATCTTTCAATATTTGAGAGCACTCAGTTTCAAGTACTCCTCTTTCTATCATTGTATGGTGATTTAGCTGTTTATTGTCAAAGAGGTTTAATACGCTGTGAGCACATCCCGTTTTAGGATCTTGGGCACCATAAACTACCCTTGATAATCTAGCATGCATGATGGCTCCTGAACACATCATGCAAGGCTCAAGCGTCACGTAAAGAGTTGCATCTGGTAGTCGGTAATTTCCTACAGCTTGACCACCCAATCGAAGAGCAACTATCTCAGCATGAGCGCTAGGGTCATTTTGGTTGATGGGTTGGTTATGCCCTAATGCAATCACTCTATCATTTAAAACTAAAACAGCCCCTACAGGCACTTCATTGATCCGTTGAGCTACCTTTGCTTGCTCTAAAGCTAACTGCATGAATTCAATATCACGCATGTTAGGCATAGACATCGGCCCAGCAATTTGGTGTTTCGTATAAACGTAGTCGATTTAAGTTAAGGCGACCAGAGAAATTATTTTTGAATACTGGCTCAAGTATTGAAAAAGCTGTTTGAGCTAGATTTTCAACCGTCGGTATAGTATCTAAGACCACTGTTTTGTGATCAGGAATGCTAGCTAAAAAATTGACCAATGATTCATCTTCTTTTGCCACTAAAAAAGCGTGATCCCATTTATTAATGACGAGCTCATTGGCTAGTTTTTTTATGTCACCAAAGTCCAATACCATGCCATCATCAGAATAGCCTTGATGATTGAGTACATCACCTAATAGAGTCACCTCCATCACATAACGATGCCCATGAATATGGCGACAATGTCCTTCATGATTGGGAATGCGGTGGCCGGCATCAAACTCTAATCTGCGTGTGATTGCTATTTTTTTATTCATAAAGACTAATCTAGCGGATTCCCAAAAATTTATGAGTTTGAATACTTAAACGCCATAAAGGGCGCGACTGGCATATTTTAATGGCTAAATTACGATTAGCCATTAGATTGGGTCCATCCATGGCTTGCAGGAAGTGATGAGTAAAAGACATCTTTTCAAATCTAGATAGAATTTTATTTAGATTATCAGAGTGACCTATTTGTGGGATAACTAATTTAATTTCATCACCCTGAAGTTGTACTAGTTCAGAGCCAAACTTTGGGCTAACGCAAATCCAGTCAATGCCATTAGGTACTCGTATAGTGCCATTTGTTTCAATGCCAATTTTGAAACCTTTTAGCTTGAGAGAATTAATTAGCGCAATATCTAATTGCAATAAAGGTTCACCACCTGTGAACACGACATACTTATGGGTTGGATCACCTAACCCCCATTCGCGATCAATTGCTTCAGCTAAGAGTTCTGGAGTTTCAAATTTTCCACCACCGCCGCCGTCAATTCCAACAAAATCTGTATCGCAAAACTGGCAGATGGCATGAGCTCGATCTGCTTCTCTTCCTGACCACAAATTGCATCCGGAGAAACGGCAAAAGACTGCAACTTTACCTGTTTGGGCTCCCTCACCTTGTAGGGTTAGAAATAATTCTTTAACACTGTAGGTCATCGTTTAGAAGTGACCTTATTATTCCCACTCAATGGTTGCAGGAGGTTTTCCGCTAATATCGTAGACAACGCGATTAATACCTCGTACTTCATTGATGATTCGATTAGATACACGGCCAAGTAATTCATGAGGCAAGTGGGCCCAATGGGCTGTCATGAAATCTTGGGTTTGTACAGCCCTTAAGGCAACAACATATTCATATGTTCGACCATCACCCATAACGCCAACGGATTTAACCGGTAAAAATACCGCAAAAGCTTGACTGGTTAAGTCATACCAAGATTTTCCGCTGTTTTCATCAATGGTTGATCTTAGTTCCTCGATGAAAATGGCATCGGCCCTACGAAGTAAGTCAGCGAATTCTTTTTTAACCTCCCCAAGAATACGCACACCTAACCCAGGGCCTGGGAATGGGTGGCGATAGACCATCTCATGGGGTAAACCTAAGGCGACACCTAACTCACGCACCTCATCTTTAAATAGTTCACGTAAAGGCTCCAAAAGCTTTAGCTTCATATCTTCTGGCAGGCCACCTACATTGTGATGACTCTTAATGGTATGAGCCCCCTTCTTTCCTTTGCCTGCTGACTCAATTACATCAGGATAAATAGTGCCTTGTGCTAGCCATTTAGCATTTTTAATTTTTCCAGACTCAACTTGGAATACTTCAACAAACTCTTTACCAATAATCTTTCTCTTGGCTTCAGGATCTGAAACATTAGCTAACTCATTCATGAACTGAGTGGTGGCATCAACATGGATAACTTTTACACCAAGATTTTTGGCAAACATCTCCATGACCATCTTGCCTTCATTTAGGCGAAGTAACCCATGGTCAACAAAGACGCAAGTGAGTTGAGAACCAATTGCACGGTGAATTAGAGCAGCAGCTACGCTTGAATCAACACCACCAGACAAACCTAAAATCACTTCATCGTCACCAACTTGTTGACGAATGGATGCAACCGCTTCAGCAATGTAATCGCCCATGACCCAATCGGTACCGCAGGCACAAATTTGATGGACAAATCGCTCTAACAGTTGCTTACCTAAAATGGTGTGAGTTACTTCGGGATGAAATTGAACCGCATAAAACCCACGAGTTTCATCTGCCATGCCTGCAATAGGACATGAGTCAGTTGATGCCATTAACTTGAATCCATCAGGCAGTTCAGTCACTGAATCACCATGGCTCATCCAAACTTTTAGGATGCCATGTCCTTCAGGAGTAGTGAAATCCTGAATATTTTCAAGTAGCTTTGTATGGCCTCGAGCGCGAACTTCAGCGTAGCCAAATTCACGAGACTTACCTAATGATTCTGCTGTAGCCACTTTACCGCCAAGTTGCGCAGCCATGGTTTGCATGCCATAACAAATACCAAGTACGGGAACGCCTAACTGGAATACAACTTCAGGAGCCCTTGGTGTATCGCCTTCAGTGACTGAACTCGGGCCACCCGACAAGATAATGCCTTTACAGCCATGCTCTTTAACAAATTTCTCAATAAATTCTGAAGAAACATCATATGGATGAATCTCTGAATAAACGCGAGCTTCACGTACTCGTCTAGCAATTAGCTGGGTAACTTGTGACCCAAAATCTAAAATTAAAATCTTGTCGTGCACGGCAATCCTAAAATAAACAACGATTAATCAATATGGTAATTGGGAGCTTCTTTGGTGATTTGAACATCATGCACATGAGATTCACGCATGCCAGCAGAAGTAATTTCTACAAAGCCTGCTTTATCGTGTAAATCAGTAATTGTTTTGCAGCCGCAATAACCCATTGATGAACGAATCCCACCTGTTAGTTGATGAACAATCGCTAAAACGCTACCTTTATAAGGAACACGTCCCTCAATACCTTCCGGTACTAATTTATCCACATTAGCGCTGTTATCTTCTTGGAAATAACGATCTGCAGCTCCGTCTTTCATGGCCCCTACTGAACCCATACCTCTGTAGCTCTTATATGATCGGCCTTGGTAAAGAAATACCTCGCCAGGTGCTTCTTCAGTACCGGCAAACATACCGCCCATCATGACGCAATGAGCGCCGGCTGCCAAGGCTTTAGAAATATCGCCAGAATAACGAATACCACCGTCTGCAATTAAAGGCACCCCAGTACCTTTTAATGCTTCAGAAACATTTACGACGGCTGTAATTTGTGGCACACCAACCCCCGCCACAATACGGGTTGTACAGATTGAGCCTGGGCCAATACCCACCTTCACACCATCTGCACCGTGAGCCACCAAAGCTTTAGCTGCATCACCAGTTGCGATATTTCCACCAATAACTTGTATCTGAGGGTAGTTCTTTTTGACCCATTTAACTCGGTCTAACACCCCTTGGCTATGACCGTGTGCGGTATCCACAACAATTACATCCACACCTGCTTTTGCTAATAACTCAATGCGCTCATCATTGTCTGGGCCAACACCAACAGCCGCCCCAGCAATAAGTTGCCCTCTTGCATCTTTGCTAGCTAAAGGATGTTCTTTAGCTTTTAGAATATCTTTAACTGTGACTAAGCCACGTAGTTCAAAAGCATCGTTAACAACAAGAACTCGCTCCAAGCGATGTTTATTCATTAAGCGTTTGGCCTCGTCGGGGCTAGCGCCTTCCTTTATTGTGACTAGACGTTCTTTAGGCGTCATCTTGTCTTTTACTTTGGCATCTAGGTCTTCTTCAAAACGTAAATCTCTATTGGTAATGATGCCAACGACCGTTTTTCCTTGAAGAACCGGGAAGCCTGAGAAGCCATGCTCTTTTGAGAGTTCAATGACATGTCTAACCGTCATATCTGGAGAGATCGTAATAGGATCTCTTAACACACCTGATTCATAACGCTTCACTTTTGCCACTTCCCGAGCTTGCTCAGCAGGCGTTAGATTTTTATGGATAATGCCTACGCCGCCTTCTTGAGCCATGACAATGGCTAATCGGCCTTCAGTGACGGTATCCATGGCGGCAGACACCAAAGGAATATTTATTGAAATATCACGTGTCAGTTGAGTGCTCAACTGCGTATCACGTGGCAAAACCGCTGAATAAGCGGGAACGAGAAGCACATCGTCAAATGTCAGTGCTTTTTGTATGAGCCTCATGCAAAACCCCTATGCGCAAAAGCAAATTATAGAGGTTTTATGATTATTTGCTTAAAAAACGCCCTTTTCTACCTGCTGCCTTGGCCTGAAGCCTTGCATCTAGGTTTTTATTGGCTTTTTTCCTTCGAGCCTCCATGGGATCTATAAGCAGTTCACCATAGAGCTCTAGACGATCTCCGTCATAAACAGGGCTATCCCAGTCTTTACGCTTCCCAAAAACTCCAAAACAGCCCTTTCGGGAAATTTTAGGGTCGGTTTGACCTGTTACAACCCCCAGTGCTATGAGCGCTTGCCCAACAGTAACAGCTTGATTGGGTGCAGGCTCCCAAATGCAATTTTTAAGCAAAATAGGCTCTGATCTAGCGTCACACAACAGAATATTCAATTTAAGTCCCATAGAGCTGATCTGCCCTTTTTACAAAGCCGTCCACGAAGGTTCCTGCAATCATTCCAAAAACAGGCCCAATAACCTTTTCAAGTAGGACACTTTCAAATTCATAATGAAGTTGAAACTCAACTTTACAGGCATCCTCGCGAAGGGAGGTAAATATCCATTTACCCTCAAAACTTTTAAATGGGCCATCCACAAACTTCATATCAATAGAGGATGCCCGTGTATTGGTATTTCTTGTATGAAAATACTGATTTAATCCCTTAAATTTAATATGGATTTTGGCATCTAGAATACTTTCACTCTCTTCAAAAACCTCTACTCCACCGCACCATGGAAGGAACTCGGGATACTTAGTCACATCCGTCACCAAGTGGTACATCCGTTCTGCGGAATGAGGAATAAGTACGGTCTTAAATACGTCTGCCATAATTCGCTATTCTAACGATATAAATTTATGAGCATTATTGATAACAAAAAAGCTTTCTTTGATTATTTTATTGAGGAAAAGTTTGAGGCCGGTATGGTTCTTCAAGGATGGGAGGTTAAAGCCATTAGGGAGGGACGCGTCCAGATTAAAGAAGCCTATGTTGTTATTAGAAATGCTGAAATTTATCTAATTGGATGCCATATTAGCCCACTAATATCTGCCTCAACTCATGTATTGGCAGACCCAGGTCGGACTAGAAAGCTATTACTAAATGCTATCGAAATTAAGAAAATGATTGGTAAAGTTGAGCAACGTGGCTACACCCTAATTCCTCTTAATTTGCATTTCAGTAAAGGTCGAGTGAAATGCGAAATTGGGCTTGGCCGAGGTAAAAAGCAACATGATAAGCGTGAGGCAAGCAAGGATCGCGACTGGCAAATAGAAAAAGCCCGAATTATGCGTTCGGGCTCTAAGCTGAGAGATTAAGGTTTTAAAGTGGCTCTTAAGCTACCGCTTCAAAATCACTGCTGCTATTTTTTTGCTAGCATTGTCCAAGTATCTACTACGCTATCAGGATTTAAGGAAATAGATTTAATACCTTTATCCATTAGCCACTTAGCAAAGTCTGGATGGTCTGAAGGGCCTTGACCGCAAATACCAATGTACTTACCTTTGGCTAGGCAAGTCTCAATGGCTCTAGCAATTAAGAATTCAACAGCAGGATCCCGCTCATCGAAGTCAATAGCTAATAGTTCCATGCCTGAGTCTCGATCTAATCCAAGAGATAATTGAGTTAGGTCATTCGAGCCAATTGAGAATCCATCAAAGTGCTCAAGGAACTGCTCAGCCAGGATGGCGTTAGAAGGTACCTCACACATCATAATAACGCGCAATCCATTTTCACCACGCTTTAATCCTTGCTTGCTCAATAAACCAATTACTTTTTCTGCTTGAGTGACGGTTCTGACGAATGGGATCATGATTTCAACGTTTGTTAATCCCATATCGTTACGAACACGCTTCATTGCTTCGCATTCCATAGCAAAAGCTTCTGCAAAATCTTCTGAGATATAACGTGAGGCGCCACGGAAGCCAAGCATTGGATTTTCTTCATCTGGTTCATAGCGTGAGCCACCAATGAGCTTCTTATATTCATTTGACTTGAAGTCAGACATGCGAACAATGACTGGTTTAGGGTAGAACGCAGCCGCAATGGTTGCAATCCCCTCTGCCAATTTATCAACATAAAATGCTTTAGGGCTAGCGTGTCCTCTAGCGACACTTTCCACTGCTTTTTTCAGGTCAAGATCAATATTTGGGTACTCTAAAATTGCTTTTGGATGTACGCCAATATTATTGTTAATAATGAACTCTAGACGCGCTAGACCAACACCGCCATTTGGAATCTGACAGAAGTCAAAAGCAAGCTGAGGGTTGCCAACGTTCATCATAATTTTTACTGGAATTTCAGGCAAGGTACCACGGCTTATTTCGGTAACTTCAGTTTCAATAGGACCATCATAAATACGTCCTTCATCACCTTCAGCACAAGATACCGTTACAACAGCACCATCTTTTAGAACATCGGTAGCATTAGTGCAACCTACAACAGCAGGCACCCCTAGTTCACGAGCAATAATTGCAGCATGACACGTACGTCCACCTCGATTGGTTACGATTGCAGCGGCTCTTTTCATCACTGGCTCCCAATTAGGGTCAGTCATATCAGCAACTAATACATCACCTGGTTGTACGCGATCCATTTCACTCGCATCTTTTACAACTCGGACAGTACCAGTGCCAATTTTTTGACCAATCGCTCTACCCGTTGTTAGAACAGTTGAATGGCCCTTTAATTTATAGCGCATCTCAACCTTACCCTGCGCTTGGCTCTTTACTGTCTCTGGACGAGCTTGAAGAATATATATTTTTCCATCAATGCCATCTTTACCCCATTCAATGTCCATCGGGCGTTGATAGTGTTTCTCGATGATGACTGCATATCTGGCTAATTCTGCAACATCTTCATCAGTAATTGAATAGCGGTTACGTTGTTCTAGTGGAACCTCTACTGTTTTTACTCTACCCTGTTCTCCAGGAGCAGTAAATTGCATTTGAATTAATTTTGAACCTAGGCTTCTTCTGATAATTGGATATTTACCTGCTGCTAGAGTAGGTTTAAACACATAAAATTCATCAGGATTGACCGCTCCTTGAACAACTGTCTCACCAAGGCCATAACTTGATGTAATAAAGACAGCATCCTCAAAGCCAGATTCTGTATCTAAAGTAAACATGACGCCAGAAGCTGCTTTGTCTGAGCGAACCATTCTTTGAATACCTGCGGATAAAGCTACTTCTGCGTGAGCAAAACCTTTATGTACCCGGTAAGAAATAGCACGATCGTTATACAGAGAAGCAAATACTTCACGAATGCGGTGCAAAATATCTTCGATACCTACGACGTTCAAGAATGATTCTTGTTGACCAGCAAATGATGCATCAGGCAAATCCTCCGCGGTGGCTGAAGATCTAACAGCAAAAGAGCCTTTGCCATCAGCATCTAACTTGGCGAAAGCCTCTCGAATTTCTTTTTCAAGACGTTCTTGAAAGGGAGCGTCTTCAACCCATCGACGAATTTCAGCACCCGCTTCTGCAAGAGCCTTAACATCATCAACGTTGAGTTCATCTAAACGCACATTAATGCGTTCAGTTAATTTATTGTGAATTAAGAAATCACGGAAGGCTAAGGCAGTGGTGGCAAAACCTGTCGGTACACGAACTCCTGATGCATTTAATTGTGAAATCATTTCACCAAGTGAAGCATTTTTGCCGCCAACTGACTCAACATCAGTCATTCTTAGCTCTTCAAAAGGTAAAACGTATGCGTTAGCATGGTTTGGATTGGACATAACAACTCTCAAAGTAATAGAAAATCTGTACTGCAGCCCAAATTAGGGTCTAATTCACCTATCGGGCATACTTAATGTGTCTATTGTATCCTTAAATAAACTTACAGAAATGCATCTGAACAATCACTTATGAGCGCTAAACCCCGTACAGTATTCATCGTTTCGGATGGCACCGGAATTACTGCAGAAACCTTTAGTCAGTCTATATTGGCCCAATTCGAGCTCCCTTTTAGACAAATTCGCTTACCTTTTGTGGATACAGTTGATAAAGCTCATCAAGCGGTTAGGGAAATTAATGACCATGCTAAAACTTCAGGTCAGCAACCGATTGTATTTACGACCTTAGTAGACCCTGAAGTGAATCAGATTGTGACAGCTTCAAGCGGGCTAATGATGGACATGTTTCAAACATTCATTGTTCCTCTTGAGCAAGCATTAGGAGTTAAGTCAACGCATGCTATCGGACGTTTTCACAATAATGCGTCAACAGACTCCTATAAAAATCGTATTGAAGCCATTAATTTCTCTTTGGCACATGATGATGGTCAGTCCAATCAGAACTTAGCGGATGCAGATGTCATCTTGGTGGGAGTTTCTAGAAGTGGGAAAACCCCAACAAGTCTTTACTTGGCTATGCAATACGGTCTGAAATCTGCTAACTACCCTTTGATTCCAGATGATTTTGAACGTAATCAAATGCCGGTTGATATACAGCCTTATAAAAAGAAATTATTTGGGTTAACTATTGACCCTATGCGCCTATCAGAAATTCGAAATGAACGTCGACCTGGAAGTAATTACGCCAAGATAGCCAATTGTCGTTATGAAGTCAGTGAGGCCGAGGCAATGATGCGCAAGCACAGCATTCCTTGGTTATCGACGACCAATAAATCTATTGAGGAAATTGCTACAACTATCCTTCAAGAAATTAAACCCGAACAACGCACTAATTATTAAATCAGTTAATAGCGACGTACCCGCAGCATTTCAAACAGGCATACGGCTGTAGCTGCGGCAACATTAAGTGATTCAATGCAAAAATCCTGAGGAATCAAAACTCCTTTTGCAATTGCCAATATTTCTGGGCTAACCCCTGCACCTTCATTACCAAAAACCCATGCTTTAGGAGTTTTTAACTCTTGGCCTAGATCATACAAGTTGGTTTCTGAGTTTAGGCTAGTTGCCAGTAAAGGAATCTTGATCTTTTCCCTAATATTATTAAGAGTCCAACCTTCATAAATTTTTAAATGTCTATGAGCGCCCATTCCAGATCTTAAAACCTTAGGAGACCAAGCTTGAGCAGTCCCCTTCATGCAAACAATATTCTTAACTCCGGCTGCTAAAGAACTTCTCATCATGGAGCCAACATTACCAGCATCTTGAACAGCATCTAGTATCAACACATCATCTTTGAAGCTCATAGGAAATTCATGCTTTGAAATCCGAATAGAAGCCATGATTGGGGGGGCATTTCCAAGATCAGTAATTTTTTTCCACAATGCAGCATCTAGAATATATAAATCTGTTTGTGGGAAAACTGCTAACTGGGTATCAATCACAGCCGCGATTTCAGATTGAGACATTCCTTCTTCTGTAGTAAAAATTTCCAGCAAATCTTCGCTCCCTAGCCAAGCTTGAGCTAGGTGAACTCCTTCAATAACAGTTAAATTTGTCTCACCTCTAATCTTGCTAGCTTTGCTTCCTGAGTCTAATAAAAATTTGATGCGTTTAATTAATGGATTATCCAAAGAGCTGATTAGCTTAGCTTGTTTCATAATAATTTCACCTCTAAAGCAGCCTTTACTGGAGCAAAACTTCTTCTGTGTTCAGGGCAAGGACCAAATTGGTTCAAAGCTAAAAAATGGGCTTGTGTCGGATAGCCCATATGTTGATCAAATCCATACATGGGGTATCTTAAATGTAATTGATGCATATCTCTATCGCGTTTAACCTTGGCCAATATAGATGCTGCTGAAATGGATTGAACTTTACTATCACCCTTAATAATTGCTTCCATTTCAATATTAAGTTGTGGACAACGATTACCATCAATTAAGGCTTTATCTGGCATTGTTCCTAGCATCTTTTCCAAACCCTCAACAGCCCTTTTCATGGCTAACATAGTAGCTTGCAAGATATTAATGGAATCAATTTCTACAGCGCTGGCTTCAGCAATCGACCAGGCAAGAGCATCCCTGATAATTAGCTCATACAGATCTTCACGAGCTTTAGCGGTTAATTTTTTAGAATCTTTTAAACCGGAAATTGGCTTAGCTGGATTCAATACAACTGCCGCAGCAACAACAGAGCCAGCTAATGGCCCTCTACCTGCCTCATCAACACCACAAACAACTTCATCGTTAAGCATGAATAACATCCGCAATAACCTCTGCCACCAATTTACCAGTTGGGAGATTGAGCGTATGGTGCATTTCTGTAAAACGGTTCTTTAGTGACCTAACTTTTTCAGATTCATCTAACCAATTTAATGTGGCATGAGCCAAAGCTTCTGGAGTTGCATCATCCTGCAAGAGTTCAGGAACAACAAATTCTCTTGCCAGGATATTGGGCAATCCTACATAAGGTAAATAGCCTTGTTTTTTCATAATCCATGCCGTTAACCTAGGGACTACATAAGAAATAACCATTGGCTTTTTCCATAATGCAGCTTCTAAAGTAGCAGTGCCACTGGCAATTAATACAACATCACAAGCTTCTAAAGCTAGACTTGCCTGTCCATTGATTAGGTGGATCTGAATTGAGCTTAGACGCTGGCGTACTTGATCAGCCATTAACTCAATTTTAGATTTAAGTGCAGGAGTAGCAATTGGGATAATAAATTCAACATCTGAGCCATATGATTTATACATTAGTTCAATGGCATCAAAAAATCGTGGACCAATTAAATCAATTTCTGATTGACGGCTACCTGGTAGAACTGCAACAAGAGCTTTCTCACTCCCTATGCTTAATTTATTTCTTGCGGTTGCTATATCAGGTACTAATGGAATAGTTGATGCTAATGGATGACCAACATAGGTAGCCTCCATCCCCACTTCCTGATAGATGGCAGCTTCAAAGGGGAAAATACACAGCATCCTATCAACAGATTGTTTAATTTTGTGTATGCGTTCACCGCGCCACGCCCAAATAGATGGGCTGATAAAGTGAATTGTTGGGATTCCCTCTGACTTCAGCTTTCTTTCCACACCTAAGTTAAAGTCAGGAGCATCGATTCCTAGATAAGCTGAAGGTCGATTTTGAAGCAATTCATGGAGAAGTGCTTTGCGTAATTTTAGAATAGCCGGGAGCTGTTTAATGGCCTCAACATAACCTCTAACCGCTAATGTTTCCATTGGCCATAAGGCATCAAAACCTTCAGCAATCATTTTTGGACCACCTACTCCCCTAGTGGTCACTCTTGATGTGCTG
Source organism: Polynucleobacter sp. MWH-Spelu-300-X4 (assembly GCF_018687515.1). Taxonomy (NCBI): domain Bacteria; kingdom Pseudomonadati; phylum Pseudomonadota; class Betaproteobacteria; order Burkholderiales; family Burkholderiaceae; genus Polynucleobacter; species Polynucleobacter sp. MWH-Spelu-300-X4. The sequence goes on along the minus strand of NZ_CP061294.1, from coordinate 892,766 downwards.
GAGATTTGTTTCATGCCAGCTAAAACTGATGCTGCCAGCATATCCCCAGAGGGTTCACCTGCAACACAAGCTAAATATGAATGATCGATCTGATTAGCGGGCGATGCCGCGCTGTGAAGCGGCGATAAAGTCATGGAATAGTTTTATTTTCTCGGCAGAGTCAGATTCGGATTGTTTTTCAGTGGCTAAATCTAGTAAAGATTTTTTAGCATCTTCAAAACTCAAACCTTGTTTATATAAAATTTTATAAGCTTGTCTTAGAGCGGCAATCGATTCCGACGTAAAACCTCGACGTTTTAGACCTTCAGCATTTAACCCATGAGGTTCTGCGATGGCTCCAGAGGCAATTACATAAGGGGGTAGATCTTGAACTAATTTTGAAGCTCCACCAATCATTGAATGCTCGCCAATACGAACAAATTGATGAACACCGCTCATACCGCCAAGAATTGCCCAATCTCCCACGTGTACATGGCCAGCAATTTGTGCATTATTAGAAAAAATAGTGTTATTTCCCACAACACAATCATGGGCAATATGTACATAGGCCATAATCCAATTGTCATTACCAATTTTTGTAAAACCAGCATCCTGAATAGTGCCGGTATGCAAAGTTGTAAATTCACGAATCACATTACGATCGCCAATGATTAATTGAGTTGGCTCATCTCGATATTTCATATCTTGAGGAGCTCCACCAACCGAAGCAAAATGACCAATCTTATTATCGATACCAATAGTTGTATGACCCTCTAGCACCGAATGGGCCCCAACCTTTGTTCCAGCCCCAATCTTCACATGGGGGCCAATGACAGCGTAAGGGCCAACCTCAACACCTTCCGCTATTTCCGCGTTAGGGTCAATAACAGCAGTCTTGTGAATCAAAGCCATCTTAGGCTTCCTTTTTACGAATCGTGCACATTAAATCTGCTTCTGTTACTACTGCATCATTAACGGTTGCAAATGTTTTAAATTTCCAAATACCACCTTTGAACCTCTCAACTGAAGCATTCAAAATTAATTGATCGCCTGGGGTAACTGGCTTTTTAAATCTGGCATTATCAATGCCCACAAAGAAATAAACAGAATCGTCTACTGCATCTTTACCAAAGGTTAATAAAGCAGCTGTTTGAGCTAATGCTTCAAGAATTAAAACTCCAGGCATCACTGGGAATTCCGGAAAATGCCCCATAAATTGAGGTTCATTCATGGTGATATTTTTTAAAGCCTTAACCCTTTGCCCTGCCTCTAACTCAAGAACACGGTCAACTAAAAGAAATGGATAACGATGCGGTAGCATCTTTAAGATTTGGTTGATATCAAAGTTGACTAATTCACTCATTTTTTGATCCTTATTTTTTTTGTTCTATTAATGCTTTTATTTGGTTTTCTAAATCTCTAATTCGATGTCTCATTTTATCTAGACCACGCAAAATAGCAGCATTCTTTTCCCAATCAGCATGAGGTAGCATAGGATAGACGCTTGTAAATTGCTGACCTGGCTTGTCAATTGACTTGATAACATTAGTGCCACCCGAAATAGTTGTTCTGTCTGCAATCGTTAGATGCCCTGCAAAATTAGCCGATCCGCCGATAATGCACATTTTTCCAATAGTAGTGCTTCCAGCAATAGCTGCACAACCTGCAATGACAGTAAGCGCTCCAACATGGACATTATGAGCAATCTGCACCAAATTATCGATTTTGCAGCCATTTTCTATGATCGTATTAGCCATTGCTCCCCTATCAATAGAAGTATTTGAGCCAATTTCTACATCACACCCAATTTCAACAGAGCCTACCTGGGGCACTTTTACCCACTCCCCGACGGCTAAGTCAGGCGCAAAACCAAACCCATCAGATCCAATAACTGCACCGCTATGAATAATGGAGCGATGACCAATACTGCAATCGTTATAAATGCTCACATTGGGATAAAGATGAACATCATCACCAATTGATACGTTATTGCCTATGGAAATATTCGCATCTAATATCGCTCTATCTCCTACTGTTGATCCGGTTGCAATGTGACAAAAAGGACCAATATGGGCAGAAGAAGAAATTCTTACACCCTCCTCAATAACTGCCAAAGGATGTATGCCAGGTTGAAGTGCTGGCTTTGATTGCCTAGCAAACTCTTGAGCAATCCGTGCAAAAACAGCGTATGGGTTTTTGTGGATTAAGTAAGATCGGCTGACTTTAGAGTCTGAATGAGTTACAAGATACTCATAATCAGCTTCTGAAACAATGATGCCTGCTGCTGAGCTAGATATAGCATCAACTCTATAAAGGGGATTGGCCAAAAAAGCCAATTGACTTTGATTGGCTTCGGCTAATGTGGCCAGGCCAGAAATATGTAGCTGACCGTCACCAGCCAAGCGAGCCGAATAACGTTCGGCTAACTCAGCAATAGTTGGCATAGGAATCTCTAATACTGACGATTAACGTAAGTTATTTAAAGCTTTGATGACATCGTCAGTTACATCAATCTTAGGATTAACATAAGCCGCCTCTTGAACAATCAAATCCAATTTACGTTGTTCCGCCACAAGTTTTAGAGCTTGATTAGCTTTTTGAGCAATTTTTGAACGCTCTTCGAAACTACGTTGATTAACATCATCTGTAAACTCTCGTTGTTTACGTTGCAACTCACGATCAGAATCAGCTAAATCACGTTGCTTACGAACGCGGTCAGTATCTGACATAACAGCAGCATCTTTATCTAGCTTTTCCGCTGCTGTTTTAATTTTTTGAGCCTCATCACGTAATTCTTTTTCACGCTTAGCAAATTCACTTTGTAATTTTGCTTGACTAGCTTTAGCTAAAGCAGACTCTTTGAAAATACGCTCAGTGCTAACAACGCCAATACGACTACCTGAGTCTTTTGGTGCATCATCTGCAGCAACTGCTACTGAAATTAAAGATGTAGCCATTGCACTAACAGCTAGTAATCGGATAGTTGTATTCAAACGAATCATGTTATTTCCTTAAATAATTAAAACGCGGTACCAATTTGGAACTGGAATCTTTGCAAACGATCTTCAGGCTTTTTACTTAAAGGGATACCGTAACTAAATTTTAACGGACCCAATGGAGATATCCAAGAAAGACCAAAACCATAAGAAGTTCTTAAATCTGAGAATGTTGGTGTTTTTTCATACACATTACCAGCATCAAAGAATCCAAATAATCTCAATGTTTTATCTACACCTGAGCCTGGAATGGGGAAAGTGTATTCCACGTTACCAATCAATTTTGAGGCGCCACCTAATGGCGTTGTTACACCGTAATAATTAGGTACAGATCTTGGCCCTAGCGTGCCTGGCTCATAACCACGAACAGAGCCAATACCACCTACATAGTAGTTTTTAGTAACAGGGAACTCTTTGCCGTTATAGGTTGCCCCATAGCCAATTTCACCATTAAATGACAAAACATTACCTTTAAATAAGGGTAAAAAGTATTGATGTTGATAATAGGCGCGGTAGTACTCTAGATCACCAATAGCGGTACCAACTTCTAGATTTGCTTGCTGGTAAGTACCGCGTGATGGTACTAAAGCACTGTCGCGAGCATCTCTAGCCCAACCAACTGTTAACGGAATATTTAATGTGCTTGTGCCGTATTGTCCAATATAACTTTGATAAGCAATAGGGGTATTAATGCTTGTCGTCATACTTAATGTTTCGATGCCAATACCAAAAAATACTCGATCAACTTCTGAATATGGAACACCTAACTTAAAGCTACCACCTGTTGATTTAATTTGATATTCAGTATCGCCAGCGTAATACAAGGGTTTGCTAGATCTTGTATAAACCTCCGTAAAGCGACTAATTCCATCCTCGGTAAAGTATGGATCGTAATTAGATAAAGCTAATGTACGATTAGTTTTACCTGTATTAACGTTTAAACCAAGACTAGTACCTGAGCCAAAAATATTATCTTGCGTAATACCCGCAGATAGAATCAACTTATCTGTAGAAGAGAATCCTGCGCCTAAACTTAATGAGCCTGTAGGCTTTTCAGTCACCTTTAAATTAACATCAACTTGATCCGTTGTATTGGGAACATCTTCATTACCGATATCAACATCAGTGAAGTACCCAGTTCTATTGACTCTATCTTTAGAAAGCTTTAATTTTTCACTGTCATACCAGGAACTTTCCAATTGGCGAATTTCGCGTCTAATTACATCATCGCGAGTTTTTGTATTGCCTAAAACGTTAATCTTACGAACATATGTACGTTTACCTGGCTCAATAGTTAAAGTAAGGTCAACCAATTGAGTATCTTTTTTCAAATCAGTGCTAGGTGTCGTTGACGCAAATGCGTAACCATAAGCGCCCAACTTGTCAGCTATCGCAGCTGTTGATGCGGCTAACTTGGTTGAAGAATAAATCTCTCCAGGTTTTACTTGAATAAGTTTGTTTAGCTCTTCTTCTTTACCCAATAACTCACCAGCCAGTTTGACGCTAGAAACCTTATATTGCTTACCTTCTTTAATATTGATATTGAGGTACATGCCGGTCTTATCTGGAGATATTGATACTTGCGTTGATTCAATGGTGAACTCTAGATAACCTTGACTGAGGTAAAAGGATCTAATTGACTCTAAGTCAGCAACCAGTTTTTGTTTAGAGTAAAGGTTGTTTTTTGTGTACCAAGATAACCAATTACCTTGTGATAATTGCATCTCATCAAGCAGCGTTGATTCTTTGAATGTTTCAGCGCCATTGATATTAATTAATTTAATTTTTGAAACATCGCCCTCTTCCACATTGAAAAGAATAGCCACTCTATTTCTATCAACTGGGGTAATGGTAGTCTTAATTTCTGCCCCATAAAAACCACGAGAAACATACTGGCGTTTTAGCTCTTGCTCAGCTTTATCAATGATGGATTTATCGTAATAACGACCATCAGCAACGCCCGCTGCTTTGAGTGATTTCTTAAGACCGTCTTTATCGAACTCTTTAAGTCCAGTAAATTCAATTTGAGAAATAGCTGGGCGCTCTTCAACGTTAATAATCAGAACATTATTTTCTGACTCAACTTTCACATGCTTAAAAAAGCCAGTGTTATATAGCGCTCGAATGGCATCAGAGCCCTTGTCGTCTGTAAAAGTTTCGCCAACACGAACTGGTAAGTAAGTAAATACAGTACCTGGCTCCACTCTTTGAAGACCTTCGACGCGAATATCTTTCACTACAAATGGTTCAGCTGCACAAATTGGAGCTGATAACAAACTAATAGCAATAGCAGCTAATGGCGTACGTATAAATTTTTTACTTGATTTCAACGTAAAAACAATCTCGAAATATCATTAAACAACGCTAGCATGGTCAATAACATCAAACCAGCAACACCTACTTTTTGAAACAACTCCTGCCAACTGGGGGATATTTTTTTACCAGTTATTAACTCCCATGCATCATACAGTAGCTGACCGCCATCTAACATAGGCAAAGGTACTAGATTTAAGATCCCTAAACTGATGCTAATGAGGGCTAAAAACCCTAAATAAGACTGCCAGCCGACTTGGGCAGTCTTTCCAGCCATATCAGCAATGCTTAAAGGCCCCCCAATCTGCTTAATAGAAGACTCCCCAGTAAACATACCCAACAGCATCCTAACGGATACTTTACTAATATCCCAAACCCTTTCAATAGCTAGGGGAATAGCCTCTAAGGGGTTAATTTCGAGGTTAAACCAAGCAATGGGCTCATTGATATCAGGTTTGATGCCTAAATGGCTAATCGGATCTTGATTTGGAACTGGATTAGGTATATTTTTTTCTTTAAATACAATAACTTGAGTGTCACCATTGGCAGTTCTAACTTCCAAGCTAAAGCCTTTTTTAGCCGTCAGAGAGTCCATAAGTTTCCATCTCAACTGATTCCAGCTCACAATGGGCCTAAATAGATCTGCCGAATCACTTTTCCAGCCAGTTACGGTATCACCAGCATAAATACCTGCTGCAAACGCCACAGAATCTACTGGTGGTTCCGATAATTTAGATGGCAACTGTTTTACACCGGAAAGAAACAATATCGCCAAGAGAATAATGGCCAATAAGAAATTAGCTAAAGGGCCAGCTGCCACAATGAAAGATCGTTGCCATAATTTTTTAGACTTGAATGTGGTCTCATCCATTTTGACGTAACCACCAAGAGGAATTCTAGAGATAGTCCATTCAGTAGAGTCAGGCGATGATTGATATGACCACAATGGTTTACCAAATCCGACAGAGAATTTTAGGACTCTTACTCCACAAATTTTGGCGGCTAAATAGTGACCAAACTCATGGAAACTTACCAATGAAGCAATGGCAAAGAAAAACCCCAATAAACTCCATAATGCATTCATGCCTAAAACCCTTCAATGACCTGTTGAGCCAAATTTCTTGCCTGGGTATCTGCGAATAGAACAGTTTCAAGGCTATCAGCTTTTATCACCTCAACTTGATTTAATACGCGCTCTACAATTTCAGAAATTTTTGTAAATTGATGGGTTCCGTTTAAAAATCCTTGAACAGCCACCTCATTAGCTGCATTTAATGTGCAAGGCATAATACCCCCAGCATCTAGAGCTTGGTAAGCTAACTTTACGCAAGGGAACTGTTCGAAACTCGCTGCCTCAAAACTTAAATCCTTCATGGCTAAGAAATCTAACTCTTGAACACCTGCTTCAATTCTATTAGGCCAAGCCAAGCCATAAGCAATAGGTGTTCTCATATCAGGCTGCCCTAGTTGGGCAATAACAGAACCATCAATGTAACGCACCATGGAATGAATGACGCTTTGAGGATGAATTACGACTTTGATGTTTGCAGGGCTAACACCGAACAAATAGTGAGCTTCAATAACTTCCAACCCCTTATTCATCATAGTCGCTGAATCCACAGAAATTTTTCTACCCATGACCCAATTAGGATGAGCACATGCTTGATCAGGGGTCACCATGGCTAGCTCTGCAAGTGATTTATTTCTAAATGGGCCGCCTGAAGCCGTCAACAGAATTTCCTTGACGCCATGTTGCTCATAAATACCCCTTGCGCCACCATTTGAAATATTTGCATCAGGCAATGATTGGTAAATAGCATTGTGTTCGCTATCAATAGGTAATAATTCTGCTTGCCCTTGTTTAATGGCTTGCATAAACAAGTCGCCAGACATCACTAAAGCTTCTTTGTTTGCTAATAAAATTCTTTTCCCAGCTCTAGCGGCTTCAATGGTGGGCATTAATCCTGCGGCTCCTACAATCGCAGCCATAACGGTATCAACATCTTCTGAGGTTGATGCCGCTATAAGTGCCTGAGGCCCGAACAATACTGCCACTTTTAAGTTAGCTAAAGCCAACTCTTCTTCTAGCTGCCTTGCAGCTAGTTCAGAACCAACTACCGCCAATTTAGGCTTAAATTCAGCGCATTGTTTTGCTAATAACTGAACATTTGAATTAGCAGTTAATGCTTTGATAGAGAAAAGGTTTGGATGCCTACGAACAACATCTAAGGTATTGACACCTATTGAACCCGTGGAGCCTAAAACGCAAATATTTCTCATAGAAGATTTAAGCAAACAGGGTAGCAATTAAAGCTGTAACTGGGAGAACTGGTAATAAAGCATCAATTCGATCTAAGATACCGCCGTGGCCTGGTAATAGCGCACTACTATCTTTTACCCCAGCGATTCGTTTCATTTGTGATTCAAATAAGTCACCTTCAATACTCATTACGACGCACAAACTAGTAATCCCAAACAATCCTAACCAACCATAGTTGGTTAGTAATAAAGAAAAGAAATTAGAGCTTGTTAGAGACATCTCATCTAAAACTGTCACTGAGACAAAAGCAATGCTCATGACTAATACCCAACCACCTACAGCCCCTTCAATAGATTTTCCTGGGCTTAATTGAATAGCTAGCTTATGTTTGCCGAATGCTTTGCCTGCGAAATAAGCCCCAATATCTGCCGCCCATACTAACACCAATACAGATAGGAGCAAACTTAATCCCCCACCTCTTAGATGCATCAAAGCAAACCAGCAGGCTGGGAAAATAAACAGGCCTGAAATAGCCAATGGCCAACGCCATTGAGTCATATCTAAATTTAAAGATTGCCTCATTAGATAAGGCACCAAAAAAATCCAGAAAATCGCTGTTAGCAATAGCAACAGTCTAATTAAATCGATACTCGCATACATAAACCAAATAGATAAGCTTAATAAACATAAACCAGCATATGAAAACGCCCTTTTATGATTGGCTGGAAAAAGCATTCGCCACCACTCCCATGCTGCAAGTGTTACAACAACTGCAATTAATATCCCTAGCCAGATCAATGGCGCAAACCATAAGGCAGGGAGCAAAACCGCAAGTAATGCAAGCGCTGTGATAACTCGAGTTTTTAGCATGTGAACCTTTGGTTTTTATGACTTAGCATCTTGGTTAACTAATTGAGCACTTGTTCTTCCAAAGCGCCTCTCACGGTCGCGATACCAAGAAAAAGAAGCTTGTAATTCTTTTTTGTTGAAGTCAGGCCATAGTACATTTGTAAAATACAACTCTGTATAAGCAAGTTGCCAAAGCAAAAAGTTGCTGATACGTTGCTCACCGCCCGTTCTAATAAATAAATCAGGCTCAGGGGCATAAGACATTGAGAAAAATGGTTGCAGCAATTCTTCTGTCATCAACTCAGGTGTCAAGTTAGGGTAATGGCTCATGCACTCTTTAACCGCCTGCAAGACATCCCAACGCCCACCATAGTTAGCTGCAATCGTTAGATTTAATCCAGTATTGTTCTCTGTTTTCTTTTCTGCAATAGCTACACGCTCTTGAATAAGAGGATCAAATCTACTTAAATCACCAATTAAGCGCAACCTCACATTATTTCGGTGAAGTCTATTAATTTCTTTTTCTAAGGCAGTTAGAAATAATTTCATTAAGAAACCAACTTCTTCAGCTGGTCTCCGCCAATTTTCGGAGCTGAAGGCAAATAAAGTTAAGTATTCGACCCCAGTGTCACCACACTCTTTAACAATTTCCCTAACGGTACTTAACCCTTGAGAATGTCCTGCTACTCGAGGTAATAAGCGCTTGGTAGCCCAACGGCCATTGCCATCCATAATAATGGCAACATGCTTGGGTATGCCAGCTACTGCAGGAACTTCCTGAGTGGAGCTGGCATGGGTATTTTTAGGATGTTTGACCATAGGTCAGCGTTTAAGCAATTGCTTAAACAGTCATAATTTCTTTTTCTTTTTCTGAGATGATTTTATCGATCTCAGCTACAAAGCGGTCAGTCATTTTCTGAATTTCATCTTGTGAGCGACGTTCATCATCTTCAGAAATTTCCTTGTCTTTTGCTAATTTTTTAAGACTTTCATTGGCATCACGACGTAAATTACGCACCGCAATCTTTGAGTCTTCACCCTCACCCTTAACAACTTTTGTAAGTTCTTTGCGGCGCTCCTCTGTTAAAGCTGGCATAGGTACGCGAATGATATTTCCCTGTGTTGCAGGGTTTAATCCAAGATCGGATTCACGAATAGCCTTTTCAACGGCGGCCATCATATTTTTTTCCCAAGGTTGAACTGTTAGAGTGCGAGCATCAGCAAGACCTAAATTAGCAACTTGGGCTAATGGCGTTGGATTACCGTAATAATCAACGTTAATTTGTTCAAGAATACCTGGGTGGGCGCGACCCGTTCTAATTTTTTGCAAATTAGATTTTAATGACTCAATTGATTTAGTCATTTTTTGTTCTGTAGTTTTTTTAATATCCGAAGCAGACATAATATTTCCTCTTATACGTGTACCAATGTGCCTTCGTTTTCACCCATCACCACTCGCTTTAATGCACCTGGTTTTAAGATTGAAAAAACTTTAATAGGCAACTTTCTATCGCGACATAAAGCAAAAGCTGTCGCATCCATCACTTGCAAATTTTTGATGATTGCCTCATCAAAACTAATCGTGTCATATCTAGTGGCAGTTGGGTCTTTCTTCGGGTCGCTTGTATAAATGCCATCCACTTTAGTTGCTTTTAAAACAACCTCAACCCCCATTTCTGCGCCGCGCAATGCGGCAGCAGTATCCGTCGTAAAGAATGGGTTACCTGTGCCAGCAGCAAATACAACAACCTTACCTTCTTCCATATGACGAATCGCTCTAGGGCGAATATATGGCTCAACAACTTGATCCATACGCAAAGCAGACTGAACTCGAGCTTCAACACCTTTTTGTCTTAATGCGTCCTGTAGTGCTAAAGAATTCATCATCGTTGCCAACATACCCATGTAATCTGCTGTAGCACGATCCATACCAGCAGCGCCGCCAGCTACACCCCTGAAAATATTACCGCCGCCAATCACAATAGCTAACTGCACACCACTTTGAACAACTTCAGCAATATCTGTCACCATAGCATCAATGGTTGTTGGATTAATTCCATAAGAATCATCCCCCATTAAGGCTTCACCTGATAGTTTTAATAGAACTCTTTTATACGCTGGCATGGTTAGTCTCTCTATAGTGGGCAATTATCAAGTTCAAAAAGTATAAAAGGCACGAAGGTATTCACCCCGTGCCCTTGTGGAACTACATGTACTACTTAGGCCGTGGCTTTTGCAGCAGCTACTTGCGCAGCAACTTCAGCAGCGAAGTCGTCTTGACGCTTTTCAATACCTTCACCAACAACATACATCGTAAAGCTCTTAATTGTTGTATTTGCAGCTTTCAACATTTGCTCTACTGTTTGCTTGTCGTTCTTAACAAAAGTTTGATTTAACAAAGAAACTTCTTTTAAATACTTTTGAACAGAACCTTCAACCATCTTAGCAACGATGTCAGCAGGTTTACCTGATTCAGCAGCTTTTAATTCAGCAACACTTTTCTCTGTAGCAATTTTGTCAGCAGGAACATCAGCAGCAGACAAAGCAATTGGTTTCATAGCGGCAATATGCATAGCTACATCCTTAGCAGCTGTGTCATCACCGGTATATTCAACCATTACACCAATCCGAGTACCGTGCAAATATGACACTAATTTATTGTCGCCAGCAAAACGTGTAAAGCGACGCAAAGACATATTTTCACCGATACGGCCAATTAACTCAGCACGCACTTCTTCAACTGTTTTGCCAGCATATGGCAAAGCAGATAAAGCAGCTACGTCTGCTGGATTTTTATCAGCAACTAATTGAGCGCAAGCATTGCTTAAAGCTAAGAAATCATCATTTTTGGAAACGAAGTCTGTTTCACAGTTAACTTCAACTAAAGCGCCAGTTGTACCATTGATAAATGCAGTAATCACACCTTCTGCAGTAACTCGAGAAGCGGCTTTACCAGCCTTGCTACCAAGCTTTACACGCAGAATTTCTTCTGCTTTTGCCATATCACCATCAGCTTCAGTCAAGGCTTTTTTGCACTCCATCATCGGAGCATCTGTTTTGGCGCGTAGTTCGCCAACCATTGCAGCAGTAATTGCAGCCATTACTCACCCTTTCCTTCTTCAACGAACTCATCAGCATCGCCTTTAACAGCTTCTAAAACTTGCTGAACAGCATTAGCCTTACCTTCCAAAATGGCATCAGCCATTGCGCGAACGTATAAAGCAACTGCTTTGCTTGAGTCATCGTTACCCGGAATGATGTAATCAACACCTTCAGGTGAATGGTTTGTATCAACAACAGCAATCACAGGAATACCTAATTTCTTAGCTTCTGTAATAGCAATCTTATGGTAGCCAACGTCCACAACAAAAATTGCATCTGGTGTGCCAGCCATATCTTGGATACCACCCAAAGATTTCTCTAATTTTTCGATATCACGGCTAGTTGTTAGAGCCTCTTTCTTAGATAAACGCTCCCAGTCGCCATTTTCGCGAGCTGCAGTCATATCTTTAAGACGTTTGATAGAGCCTTTAACAGTCTTGAAATTTGTTAATGTACCGCCCAACCAACGAGCATCCACATAAGGCATACCAGCACGAGTTGCCTCCTCAGCAATAATCTCTTTTGATTGACGTTTTGTACCTACGAACAAGATTGTTCCACGGTTAGCTGCGATTTGACGCACAACTTTTTGCGCTTCCAAGAACATTGGAAGAGTTTTTTCTAAGTTGATAATATGAATTTTGTTGCGATGACCGAAAATGTATGGGGCCATCTTTGGTGACCAGAAGCGAGTTTGGTGCCCAAAATGGCAACCGGCTTCTAGCATTTGACGCATAGTCACTGACATGTATTTCTCCTAAGGGTTATGTCTAGAACCAAGTCCTGACTGCACTAAAAAGTGCCACCCTGGACGGCTTGGTTCGTTATTCTGCCCAGACCATCTGAACAGTGCGGTTATTCTAACCTAAATTTAGTTATAACGCCATGAAAAATATAGATTTATGCTGGATAATCACGGTATGTCTACAAAAATACCCCCTACAAAAGAAGAGTTTATCGCTGGTATGCGCGAAGCTGGAAAGCTTGCTAGCGAAGTTTTAGATCACGTAACCCCTTACATCAAGTCTGGTGTAACCACGGGGGAATTGGACCGAATTTGCTATGAATATATGGTCAATGAGCAAAAAACAGTACCCGCCCCACTGAATTATCAGCCACCAGGATACCCACCATTTCCAAAGTCTATTTGCACCTCAGTGAATGATGTCATTTGCCACGGAATTCCAGGGGATCGCATTCTAAAAGATGGTGATGTTGTTAACCTGGATATTACGGTGATTACGCAATCTGGCTATTACGGGGATACAAGCAGGATGTTTATGATTGGTGAACCATCAATTATGGCAAAACGGTTATCCCAAATCACCTACGAATGCATGTGGCTAGGCATTGCCCAAGTAAAACCTGGCTGCACTTTGGGAGATATAGGTCATGCAATCCAAACTCATGCCGAAGGTGCAGGTTATTCAGTAGTTAGAGAGTACTGCGGCCATGGTATTGGTCAGGTATTTCATGATGATCCACAAATTGTTCATTACGGCAAACCTGGTATGGGTGAGAAGCTTCACGAAGGCATGACTTTTACTATTGAGCCCATGATTAACGCTGGTAAAAGAGATATTCGTACGATGCCTGATCAATGGACGGTTAAAACGAAAGATCGCAGCTTGTCAGCCCAATGGGAGCATACCTGTTTAGTAACGGCTACAGGTGTAGAAGTTTTAACTTATTCAGCTGGCAACCCTCCACCGCCTGCATGTGTTGAAGGCCTTAAATTTAGACCTTAAAGACCAATAAGATGGATTCTTTTGCTAGCTTAAAAAATCTTCGACAAGAGAAATTCGACCAATTTAAGTTGGATTTAAATGTTAAAAAACTAACAAAAGATATTTGCAAGCTAACCGATCAGCAATTATTGATTGCATGGAATGAGAATAATCTCAATCAATATGCTTCCCTGATTGCTGTTGGAGGCTTTGGGCGTGCCGAATTATTCCCTTATTCCGATGTAGATATTCTTGTTTTAATATCTGATAACTTAACGGATACACAGTTATCAGAAATTAACCCTCAAATTGAGTCATTTATTACCCGCTGTTGGGATTTAGGTTTAGAAATTGGTTCTTCTGTTAGGACTACTCAAGAGTGTTTACAAGAAGCTGCTGCAGATATTACGGTTAGAACTTCTTTACTAGAATCTCGCTGGATTGGCGGCAATAAAAAAAATTACAAAAAATTTCTGTCTGAATATGACTTAGCTATGGATGCCAAAGCTTTTTATCAGGCTAAATTATTAGAACTTCGGCAGCGGCATCATAGGTACAACGACACTCCCTACTCCTTAGAACCTAACTGCAAAGAGAGTCCAGGTGGCTTAAGAGATTTACAGGTTATTTTATGGATGACGAAAGCTGCAAAGCTAGGGAACAGTTTTGCTGACTTACATAAAAAAGGCTTACTGACAAAACACGAAGCCCTCACGATTAATCGAAACTTAACTTTTCTTAAAACCCTAAGGACGCAATTGCATCTTGTTGCAAAAAGACGGCAAGATGTTTTGGTCTTCGATTTGCAAACACAGCTAGCTGAAGCATTTGGACTTGAATCTGAGCCAGGCACACGTGCTAGTGAAAAAATTATGAAGCGCTACTATTGGGCGGCCAAAGCAGTAACTCAGCTCAATGAGATCTTGTTACAAAATATTGAAGCCATTCTGTTCCCTAAAGAGTCTAGAAGAACTCGCCCAGTATCTGAGTATTTTGTTGAAAAACAAGGGCTGTTGGACATCATTGACCCGCTTCTCTTTGAAAAACAACCCGAACAAATTTTACGAGCCTTCTTACTTTTAACAAAGACTAGTGGCGTTAAAGGTTTTTCAACTCAAATTTTGAGAGGGTTATATAACGCTCGTAGTTTGATGAATGCAAGTTGGAGAAAGAATCCGGAAAATCGCCAATGCTTTCTTGAGATTATCAAACAGCCAGATGGTGTTACTCAGGCATTTAGGTTAATGAATCAAACAAGTGTTCTAGGGCGTTATTTACCCGCCTTCAGGAAAATTGTTGGCCAAATGCAGCATGATTTATTTCATGTTTATACAGTTGACCAGCATATATTGATGGTTCTAAGAAATGTTAGAAGATTTTCCGTTGTTGAACACACACATGAATTTCCTTTTTGCAGTCAATTAGCAGCTAACTATGACAAGCCTTGGATATTAGTACTTGCCGCTCTATTTCATGACATCGCAAAAGGCCGTGGTGGTGACCATTCGATTCTTGGAAAAACAGATGCAAAATCATTTGCCAAAGATCATGGCTTAAACAAAGAAGATACTGACTTATTGGTATGGCTGGTTGCTGAGCATCTGACGATGAGCCAAATTGCTCAAAAGCAGGATATCAGCGATCCTGATGTTATTCAAGCATTTGCTAAGCGTATCAAAAATGAACGCTACTTAACGGGGCTGTATCTCTTAACTGTTGCGGATGTAAGAGGTACTAGTCCCAAAGTCTGGAATGCTTGGAAAGGCAAACTCCTCGAAGATTTATATAGACTTACTTTGCGAGTTTTAGGTGGTGGTAAACATGACCTTAATTCCGAATTAGAACTAAATCAATCGGAAGCCAAGAAAATATTACGTCTATACGGCCTACAAAGTGATGCTCATGAAAACTTATGGAAACAACTAGACATCCCATTTTTCTTGCGCCATGAACCAAGTGATATTGCATGGTTAACAAGGCACTTATATGGAAGAGTAAATCATGATGAGCCTATTGTAAGAGCCAGGCTATCTCCTGTTGGCGAAGGTTTACAGGTTGCCGTATACGTTAAAGATCAACCAGATTTGTTTGCCAGGATTTGCTCCTACTTTGACCAACAAGGTTTCTCAATTCTAGATGCCAGAATCCATACAACGCAACATGGATATGCATTAGATACTTTCCAAATTTCTGGCACCAATTTGTTAAGAGAAGGCGGGCATTACAGAGATATCATTCAATTAGTCGAACATGGCTTATCGGAAACTCTGAAAATTGCAGCCCCACTTATTACCGCTAGCAAGGGTCGATTGTCACGTCAATCCAGAAGCTTTCCAATTCAACCTAGAGTTAGTTTACGCGCCGATGAACGTGGACAATATTTTGTTTTATCTATTTCGGCCAACGATAGAACTGGCTTGTTATATGCCATAGCAAAAATTTTGGCTGAACATAGTATCTCACTACATACGGCGCGCATTAATACATTAGGTGAACGTGTTGAGGACGTATTCCTGCTTGATGGCAAAAACTTATCTAAAGATACAAAAATTCAGGTTGAATTAGAAACAGAAATTCTAGAAGCTTTAGCTGTTTAATAAAGCCAACATTTGTCCCTCATCAATAACAGCAACACCAAGCTCATTCGCTTTTTCAAGTTTGCTACCCGCGTCTTCTCCGGCAACAACATAGGAAGTCTTTGCTGAAACAGAGCCCGCAACTTTGCCACCGGATTTCTCTATCATTGCTTTTGCTTGATCTCTTGATAAAGTTGGTAAGGTGCCGGTTAATACAAATGTTTTACCTTGTATAGCAGGATTTATTTCTGAAACCTCAACCTCCAAAGTAAATCCAACGGCTAGAAGTTGCTCAATAACCTCTCTGTTATGGGCTTCATTTAAAAAATGAATAATGGATTGAGCTACTACGGGGCCTACATCATTAACTTTTAAAAGCGCTTCTTCAGAAGCATCCATTAGCTTATGGATATCGCCGAAATATTTAGCCAAATCTTTTGCTGTGCTCTCTCCCACATGGCGAATACCTAATGCGAAAATAAACCTAGCTAAGGTATTGGATTTAGATTTTTCAATTGCTGCGATTAAATTATCAGCAGATTTATCACCCATGCGATCTAAATTAGCTAGCGCCATCAAACCCAACTTATATAAATCAGCTGGAGTTCTCACAATATTTAAATCCACCAATTGATCAACTAACTTATCACCCAAACCTTCGATATCCATGGCACGTCTTTGAGCGAAATGTAATAAAGCCTGTTTGCGCTGTGCTGCACAGAATAGCCCTCCACTACATCTCGCCACTGCCTCATCTATCGGTTTTTCAATATGCGAACCACAAACAGGGCATTGAGTGGGCATTACAAAAGCAACAGCATTCTCAGGCCTTTTTTCTCTTAAAGCAGAAACAATCTCTGGAATAACATCACCAGCACGCCTAACTACAACTGTATCTCCAATATGTACATCTTTACGGCGAACTTCATCCTCATTGTGCAAAGTTGCATTGGTAACAGTCACTCCTCCCACTGTGACAGGGGTCAACCTAGCTACAGGCGTAATAGCACCCGTTCGACCAACTTGAACATCAATACCA
Source organism: Polynucleobacter sp. MWH-Spelu-300-X4 (assembly GCF_018687515.1). Classification (NCBI taxonomy): domain Bacteria; kingdom Pseudomonadati; phylum Pseudomonadota; class Betaproteobacteria; order Burkholderiales; family Burkholderiaceae; genus Polynucleobacter; species Polynucleobacter sp. MWH-Spelu-300-X4. Next base: position 875,925 of record NZ_CP061294.1, on the reverse strand, counting down.
AGAACCGTTGTTAAGGCTTCTTGCGCAGGGAATTTATGAGCAATTGCAAATCTTGGCGCGCGCGATACAAACCCTAACTCTTCTTGTTGGGCCCTAGAATTTATTTTATAAACAACGCCATCGATGTCGTATGGTAACTGGTCACGCAATTGACCAATTTCAGCATAAAACCCCATAAGACCTTCAATTGATTTAACTACAGCACGATGCGTGCAAACAGGTAAACCCCATGACTCATATAAGTCCAATAAGCTAGCATGGGTATTAGGAATTATTGATTGAGGCTCGCATTGGCCTACTCCATATGAATAAAACGATAAAGTTCTTTTAGCGGTTATTTTCGGATCAAGCTGACGCAAACTTCCTGCTGCTGCATTACGAGGATTCGCGAAAGTTTTTTCATTATCTTTAATAGCTCTTTGGTTCAATATCTCAAAATCTTTATGAGACATAAAAACCTCACCTCTCACTTCAATGACATCTGGGTGATTACTACCTTTCAACCTTAAAGGAATAGCGCGAATAGTTCTAATATTAGCTGTAACATCCTCTCCACTATATCCATCACCTCTAGTAGCGGCTTGAACTAAAAGCCCTCTTTCATATCGCAAAGAAATAGCCAAGCCATCAAATTTGAGCTCAACTGAATATTCAACATCATTGACTTCTAACCCATCTCTACATCGTCTATCAAAAGCCTCCGCTTCTGAATCTTCTAATGCGTTATTTAAAGATAGCATTGGAACGACATGCTTAACTTCTTGAAATAAATTACTAGCTTGACCACTGACCCTCTGCGATGGTGAGTCTGATGTTACCCACTCAGGATGAGATGACTCTATAGATAACAATTCTCTATATAGTTTGTCATATTCAACATCAGGCAATCTAGGGTTATCTAGAACATAATAAGCATGATCTAGGCTAGCTAACTCCTCCTTCAGCCAAGCATAACGGGCCGAATTTACCATCCTATTTACCTTTAAGAAAAAAGTCGATGGGCTGCAGAGGAGCCAGCAGAAACACCGTGCTGGATCATCGACTGATAAATAGCATTAACCTGAGCCTCAATGGCATTAACTGCTTCAACGATTAATGGTCTACCCGAATCATCTACCAAACTGCCATTTATTGAATCTGCCAATAAATGGGCATCATTCAACATCGTTCTAAATGGATTTATCAATTGAGGAACTTTAGGCAAATCTAAAAGCAAAGTGACAGACTGAATACTTGCCTTATTTAAATCATCACGCAAAAAATTAGATTCATCAGCAATTAAGCTATAAATAACTAAATTATTAATAACTCGATGAAACTGACGGCCATTACGAGATAACTGAAATCCAGCTTTACTTGCTGCATTTTTAATTTCTGCCAAATTCCACATGTTACTTTTTGGAATAATCGTAACGCCTAACTGAATATCACACTGTGCTGCAAATTGATCCAATTGCTGGGCTTCTTTGAGAATATCGTTAACTGGTGGCAAATCAATCTCAGCATCCAAAGCATTAGCAAGAGCTTGGGAGCGAGATGTAAAGTCAGATAAATCAACCACGCCAATAGCGCCTTGTCTATTAGCTAATTGTATGGCTGTCTGTAACTCAAGGTAACTACCATCTACTTTAACGGGTTCCCATAAGGCTTGTGTGCCCGAGGGCTGAGAAATCAAACCCTCACACATCCATGGATACATGGAACTTTTAGGCCATTGGTTTAAATGGCTAATAATTTCTTGACCTGATATAGCTTCTGGCAATCTTAGGGCAATAACGCAATCAATTAAAGAGTCAATTCTATTAACAACAGGAAGTTCTGTTTTAGTTTCAGGTAAATCTAAAACAGGTTCCGTTTTTTCAATTAAACCTAACTCATCTTCATAATTAACATTCAATGATTCGGTGCTAGATAATTCTGTTTTGCGCAAACGTAAAGCGTTGTAAATCATTACAACAACTAATAAGCCAAAGCCAATTAACCCCAGAGATAACTGAAGTTCTGATAAGCCTATAGAAGCCGCAAACTCAGAAAACCCCATCATTAAGCAGCCTCCACCATCGTGGCAGCAGATTCCAAATCAACAGCAACAATTCTAGATACACCCTGCTCTTGCATAGTTACACCGATAAGCTGATGAGCAATTTCCATTGTGATCTTATTATGTGAAATGAACACAAATTGAGTGTTAGCAGACATGCGAGCGACCATATCTGCATATCGTCCAGTATTTGCATCATCCAACGGCGCATCCACCTCATCTAACAAACAGAATGGCGCAGGGTTCAGTTGGAACAATGAGAACACCAAGGCAATCGCAGTGAGCGCTTTCTCTCCGCCCGATAAGAGATGGATAGATGAGTTTTTCTTACCTGGTGGCTGAGCCATTACTTGAACGCCAGAATCAAGAATTTCCTCACCAGTCATGACTAATTTAGCGTTACCACCACCGAATAAATCAGGGAATAGTTTTGCAAAATGTTCATTGACCTGGTCAAAAGTACCTTGGAGCAACTCACGAGTTTCTGAATCAATCTTCTGAATCGCGTCAGTCAATGTATTAATCGCCTCATTCAAGTCAGCAGACTGAGCATCCAAGAATGTTTTACGTTCTTGCGCGCTGGCCAACTCTTCTAACGCCGCCATATTCACTGGGCCTAGAGATTGAATTTCTTGGTTAAGTTTGTTTACTTCAGACTGCAAGCTGCTGACTTTCATTTCTGGAGTTAAGCGCGCCTTAAGTTCTTCAATATTAGCTTCAGCATCCAGCAACATGGTTGCAAATTGCTCCACATTTAAACGAGCAGCTTGTTCTTTAAGTTGCAACTCCATGGCTTTATCGCGAAGAGGTTGCAAGCTGCGCTCAATGACCAAGCGTGACTCATCCCCTTCACGCAAGCGATGAGATATAGCATCCATTTCAGTTCTAGCATTAGCTAAAGCAGCTTCTTTTGCACTTCGTTGAACTAATAAAGACTGTAGTGAGTTTTGAGCAACCTCATCTGACAAGGTATGTAATTCTTCTTGGGAGCTACCTAAGCTAACTTGAATATCCGCAACTTGTTGTTGAGCAGACTGCTGATCTCTAGTGAAATCAGCTATGCGTTGCACAAGCGTACGAGTATTGAATGAAGCTTCGCCAGCCTCACGCTCAGCCAAACGTAAAGCATCTCTAGCTTGTTCTAATGCATGATTAGCAGCCTGATAGTTATCTTGTGCATGAGACAAGCTATCGCCATGAGTGCCTTTTTCTTCTTGTGCTCGATCAAGCTCAGATTGACCACTATCTCTAACTGCCTTCAATTCTTCAGCTTGAGCAGAAAGTTCATGTAGTTCATTGTTAATTTGTTCAGCGCGTGTACGATATTTTTCATCTGCCTGAGCTAGCTGTAAACGTTCTACTTCCAAATTATGGGCTTCGCGTAAAGCTTGCTCTGCAATTTGCCGCGCTTGCTGAGCTTGCTCCTGGGCTTGCTGGTAAGCGTATTGAGTTCTAGATGCTTCGCTTTGAGCCTCATCCAAAATTAATTGTTGAGCTTTAAGTTGTAAATCTAGATTTTCAATTTCTTGGCTACGAGCTAATAATCCAGCTTGCTCAGAATCTTCCGCATATAACTGCAAACCTACACGGCTGACAATATGACCTTCTTTAACCAATAAAACCCCACCTTGAGGTAATTGATCTCTACGACGCATGGCGTCTTCTAGGCTATCAGCAATAAATACATTACCCAACCATTCCTGCATGACCGCACGAATAGCGTTATCTTTAATTTGAACACGGCTAATTAGGCTAGTTAAACCAGCAGGAGTTGTATCTGAAGTTGCAATAGAGTTGGCAGAATAGAATGCCAGTCTTGAAGGCGGTGCATCTTGGGCCAGACGAATAGCTTCATTTAGATCAGCTGCCTGTAAAGCAGTTACACGTTCCCGCAAAACTGCTTCAAAGGCAGTTTCCCAACCTTTTTCAACATGTAAGTCTTGCCAAAGACGTTGCTTATTACTTAACCCTTTTTGCTCCAACCAAGGGCCAACCTTAGCTTGTGCTTGAACTTTCTCTTGAAGCGCTTGCAAAGCACCAAGTCTTGCTTGTGTTTGACTTAAGGCTGCGGAAGATTCCTGAAGTGTTTGCTGAGCAGTATTTCGTGCTGCATCAGACTCTGGAACTTTTACTTGAGCATCTTCAGAAACTTGCTGAGCTTCATCTGCTTTCCGCTGCGCCATCATTTGACGGTCTGTCACGAGATTTAAAGCTTCTGCATCCGGCTTCACCAAACCAGACAAATCTAATTGCAAACGCTCTTGTCGTTGGTGCACTTGGTCTAACTGCTTACCAGAGGCTAAAACTCTTTCAGCAAGACTCGCTAAACGCTGATCGGTTGACGATACAGCTTCACGTGCAGCATCAAGTGCTTTTTGAGCCTCCAAATAAGCAACCTCATTAGCAGGCATTCTCTCTTGAATTGCTTGAAGCGCTTCTAAAAAGCTCTCTTCATTTTCTCTAGCCGCTTCCAAATCAATATTTGCTTGACGAAGTGAATCTGCAGCAGCAAGTTCTTGAGAGCTCCATCGTGATAGTTGTGCTTGTAAATCTGAAATTTGCTGCTGCAATCGCCCGCGAGACTCTTGAACATATCTAATCTCATTTTCAAGCTTGCCAACTTCAGCATTAACTTCATACAACTCACCTTGCGCAGCAGATACCGTATCTTGTGATGCGTAGTGAGCTGCCCTTAATTCCTCTAGCTCTGCTTCAGCATGTCTCAATTTAGCTGTTTGCTCCTCGAGTTGAACTTGCGCATCTCGAATAGCGTTAGCAAATTTTTCCTGCTCTTTACCGGCTTCAGTTTGGCGAACCAACCACAATAATTGTTGTTGCTCCGTCATTTGGACATGAAGCTGCTTATATTTCTCAGCAACCTCTGCTTGCCCCTCTAGTTTTGTTAAGTTTTGCGTTAATTCACGCAAAATATCCTCAACCCTAGTTAAATTCTCTCTTGTATCCTCTAGTCGTGCCTCAGTTTCTTTACGACGCTCTTTGTATTTAGAAACACCCGCAGCTTCTTCCAAGAAAATACGTAGCTCTTCTGGTTTAGCCTCGATGATTCTAGAAATCATGCCCTGACCGATAATCGCATACGCTCTCGGCCCTAAACCTGTCCCTAAAAACATATCATGAATATCTTTGCGGCGAACAGACTGGTTATTAATGTAATAGCTAGAAGCCCCATCTCTAGTTAAAACACGTTTAACCGATAACTCTGCGAAAGTACTCCATTGGCCTGCTGCACGGCCATCCGTGTTGTCAAAAATCAACTCAACACTTGAGCGACCTGCTGGTTTCCTTTGTCCAGAGCCGTTAAAAATAACGTCTTGCATGGATTCGCCACGAAGCTCACTAGCCCTTGATTCCCCCAAAACCCAGCGTACAGCATCGATAATATTAGATTTACCGCATCCATTAGGGCCTACAACGCCAATTAATTGGCCTGGAAGCTCGAAATGAGTAGGGTCTACGAAGGATTTAAATCCTGAAAGTTTGATAGATTTGAGTCGCACGGCTTACTTCTTTTATGTCAATCTTGAGATGATACCAAGGGGCGAGGACTTAGGAGCACTTCCTTACCCCGACCGATATAATCATGCACTAATAGATAGTATTTTTAAAGGAAAAAGAACTTATGACAACGTTACAGAACATTATCGATCAAGCTTGGGAAGATCGCGCTAATTTATCCCCTTCTGCAGCCCCTGCAGCAGTCCGCGATGCAGTTTCTCAAGTATTAGCTGGCTTAAATGACGGCTCTATTCGTGTTGCTGAACGTGAATCTGTTGGTAAATGGCATGTCAACCAATGGGTTAAAAAGGCAGTATTAATCTCATTCAGACTAGAAGACAATCAAGTGATGTCGGCTGATGGAAAAGGTGGTTTTCCTCAGTTTTATGACAAAGTGCCAACTAAATTTGCCAATTACACTTCTGAAGACTTTGCTAAAGGCGGTTTTCGTGTGGTTCCGCCAGCAACCGCTCGTCGCGGCTCATTCATTGGTAAAAATGTTGTTTTAATGCCCTCTTACGTCAATATTGGCGCTTATGTAGATGAAGGCTCAATGGTCGATACATGGGCTACCGTTGGTTCTTGCGCACAAATTGGCAAGAATGTTCATCTATCAGGTGGCGTCGGTATTGGTGGGGTGCTGGAGCCTGTTCAAGCAGGCCCAGTCATTATTGAAGACAACTGCTTTATTGGCGCACGTTCTGAAGTTGTTGAAGGTGTGGTTATTGAAGAAAACGCCGTTCTTTCAATGGGTGTTTATATTGGTCAAAGCACCAAGATTTATGACCGTGAAACTGGTGAAGTTCACTATGGTCGTGTACCAGCTGGTTCGGTAGTCGTTCCTGGCTCTCTACCATCTGCTTGTGGAAAATACAGCCTATATGCAGCTGTCATTGTTAAGAAAGTTGATGCTCAAACTCGTGCTAAAACAGCTATCAATGACCTATTACGCGACTAAGCAACTACTTAATAAAGACATTCTGTGAGTAAACATCCTACCCTTGCTTTAACTGAAGCATTAATAGCGCAACATTCAGTTACCCCTGCTGATGGCGGCTGCCAAGAATTAATAGCCAGCCGCTTAAAGCCTCTCGGGTTCGAATGTGAAACTATTATTAGCGGCCCAGATCATTTTCGGGTAACTAATCTTTGGGCGGTTAAACGCGGAACCAAGGGTAAAGATGGTAAGTTACTAAGTTTTGCAGGCCATACAGATGTTGTGCCCACAGGACCATTAGATAAATGGTCATCAGATCCCTTTACACCCACCCATAAAAATGGCTTGTTATATGGTCGTGGTGCTGCAGACATGAAAACATCTCTAGCTGCATTTGTTGTTGCTAGCGAAGAATTTATTGCCAGCAACCCTAACCATCAGGGCTCTATCGCATTTCTTTTAACAAGCGATGAAGAAGGCCCTGCTCATGACGGGACCGTTATTGTTTGCAATGAACTAAAAAAACGTGGTGAACGATTAGATTACTGTGTTGTTGGCGAGCCAACATCGGTAGATCAGCTTGGCGACACTATTAAAAATGGCCGCCGAGGATCTCTTTCTGGAAAGCTAAAAATTATGGGGGTTCAAGGCCATATTGCTTACCCTCATCTAGCAAAAAATCCCATCCATTTGATGGCTCCCGCTCTAGCGGAAATAGCTTCAATAACTTGGGATCAAGGTAATGAACATTTCCCACCCACAACATGGCAGGTATCAAATATTCATGCTGGTACGGGCGCAACCAATGTTATTCCCGGCGAAATTATTATTGATTTCAACTTTAGATTTTCTACAGCTAGTACTGCTGAAGGGCTAAAAACCATTCTAGAAGATGTACTAAAAAAACATCAACTTCACTACACCATCGACTGGAATTTGGGTGGTGAGCCATTCTTGACAGAACCAGGAGACTTATCTGTAGCCCTGCAAAAGTCAATTAAAGATTCAACAGGTATAGAAGCGGTACTATCCACCACAGGCGGCACTAGCGATGGCAGATTTATAGCGAAAATATGTCCACAAGTTATTGAGTTTGGCCCCCGCAATGAGAGCATCCATAAGATTGATGAACATATTGCTTTATCTGATATTGAGCCATTAAAGAATGTCTATAAAGGTGTTCTAGAAAAGCTTATTGCTTAAAACTATGGGCCCCTCTTACTCGCTAGAAACTCTCTGGAAAGAAGTAACTCAGAAATTAGATGCCGCAGGACTTAGCTTTGGTCATGGGGCTATCAATGCTGAATCTGAGGCTTTATGGATCATCTCCACCGCCCTTGGCTATCCACCCGAAGACACATTAGATGCTTTAGATACAAATATCTCCCAAGATCTTAAAAATCAAATTGATGCTTGGGTGAATGAACGCGTAAAAACTCGTCAGCCACTCGCATATATTTTGGGAGAAGCCTGGTTAATGGGCGTTCCGTTTTATTGTGACGATCGAAGTATTGTGCCTAGATCTTTTATTGCTGAATTAATTGTTGATGGGCATCTTGAACATTGGATTCCGCCAAACGGAAAAGTATTGGACTTATGTACTGGCAATGGTTCTTTGGCTATTTTAATGGCTCTTTCTTGCCCTGATGTGCAAGTATCAGCTACAGACTTAAGTCTACAAGCGCTTTCTTTGGCGGCTAAAAATTTAGACCGCCATAACTTAACAGAGCAAATTGAAGTTTTTCAAGGTGATCTTTTTGAAAGCATCCCTACGCTATCTGAAGATCAGAAATTTGATTTAATCATTTGCAACCCACCTTATGTTAACGATGAAACAATGGCCAATCTGCCTAAGGAATATCATGCAGAACCCGAGATATCTCTAGCTGGCGGACTCGATGGTATGGATATTATTCGGCGCATCATTGCTAATGCCAAAGAGTATCTTGCAGATGATGGAGCTTTAGTATTAGAAATTGGTAATGAGGCCTCTAATTTTATGAAAGCCTTTCCTGAGATTCCTGTTACTTGGCTTGAAGTATCAGCAGGAGATGATCAGGTTCTATTGATTCAAAGCGAAGACTTGTAGCAAATCAAGTGTTACAGATTCCGAGCGGCATCCATTGCCTCATCTATACGATCGACTGCAATAACTTTAATACCTGGGATACTTACTTTTGGCGCATTAGCTTTAGGAATAATAGCTAAAGTAAAGCCCAGCTTAGCTGCCTCCTTTAATCGCTCCTGACCTCTTGGGCATGGGCGTATCTCCCCAGCCAAGCCAACTTCACCAAAGACAATAAGTGTTTTGGGAAGTGCTTTATTCTTTAAAGATGAGCCTATGGCCAATAGAATGGCCAAGTCTGCTGCTGGCTCGCTAATTTTTACACCGCCAACAGCATTCAAAAAAACATCTTGGTCAAAGCATGCAATACCAGCATGACGATGTAATACAGCAAGCAACATAGCCAAGCGATGCTGCTCAAGCCCTAATGCTAGGCGCCTTGGATTGGGCACATGAGCTGTGTCAACAAGTGCTTGAACCTCAACCAATAATGGACGACTCCCCTCTTGCGTTACTAACACACAAGAACCGGGAACTATCTGCTCATGTTGAGATAAAAATAAGGCTGATGGGTTAGCAACACCCTTAAGTCCTTTATCAGTCATGGCAAAAACACCAAGCTCATTAACTGCACCAAAACGATTTTTGAAAGCTCTTACCAATCTAAACGAGGAATGTGTATCGCCTTCAAAATATAAGACGGTATCAACAATATGCTCAAGCACTCTTGGCCCAGCAAGGTTGCCCTCTTTAGTCACATGACCAACCATAATCATGCAAACCCCTGTAGCTTTGGCAAGCCTAGTTAATTGAGCAGCACACTCTTTAACTTGAGCGACTGAACCTGGCGCAGAAGTTAATGCTTCAGAATAAATCGTTTGAATTGAGTCAATTACCACCACTGTTGGCCTACTTGATTCAATTGTCACCAATAACTTCTCCAACTGTATCTCAGCTAGAACATCTAGATCCGGCGCTTGAATACCTAGACGCTTAGCTCTTAATGCAATTTGTGAGCCTGATTCCTCGCCACTTATATATAAAACCGAATCGCCCCTGGCACTCATCACAGCAAGTGCTTGAAGCAATAAGGTTGACTTTCCTATTCCAGGGTCACCGCCAATTAAAGCAACTCCTCCAGTAACTAGACCACCACCTAGAACACGATCAAACTCATCAATACCAGTACTTAAGCGTGGTAGATCTTCAGCTTCAATAACAGATAATTTTTGTTTAGGAGCAGCCTTGGCTAGACTTTGAAATCTACTTGTCGAACCCTTTTCTTCAACCGCCTCTTCTAATGTATTCCAAGCATCGCAATTAGGGCACTGCCCCTGCCATTTGGCTGACATCCCACCACAAGATTGACATACATAAACTGATTTAACTTTAGCCATTAGAAAGGTGCCGCCTTTTTGTTTTCCTTCGAACGTTTGTCCGCATCTTCTTTCTTTTTAGCTATGTCAGCCTCTCTTTTTGCCTCTTCAGCCTGTTTAGTTTCGTAGGCTTTTAAATTCTCTTGACGCTTGGCTGCTTTCTCAGCGCTTTCTCTTTGGGCAATACGCTCTTTATCATTCTCATCTTTAATGATTGATTTCAAAAGTCGCTGCCTATCATGCATGGGAATCTCCTGTTCCCGTATCTCTTTAATTTCCTTGCGGTAGTCAAGACGAGCATTTTCCAAACATGAGCTAGTGAAAAATTTGTCGTAGCATTCGTGCTGCGTTTTCTCGAGTCGATATCTAGCCCAATCTTTTTTTAAATTTAATTGATCTTGACGTGCATCAATATCTGCTAACTCTTCCAATTCAGCAGGGCCAGCGGCGGCTAGTAAAGGAGCTACTAACAAAGCCCCTAGCAGCCAAATTTTTATATCATTCATATTGAAACTGTTTATTTTAGACATCAATTTTTGATTCCCAATAGCCCACGATTACTACTACAAAACATCTTTTTTGATTATATGCTTGAGCATGGTATCTAGCCCTCTTTTACCCAAGCTTATCAAGCCAAACTTCAATGCCTTGAGCATTAAGTTCAAGATCAATCTCTAGAAAATCAGCAATTTGGTCCTTGGTAAATCTACAGCCATGTTCATTGAGATGCTTGACATAAATATCTAACAACCCTTTTTTGAGATTCTCACGTCTTTGAACATCTTCTTTTAAACCAATAGCCAAAGATACCATCTCCTCTAACTGTTCAAGAAATAACGACTTAAGCTTTGGAATGTCATCCACACGGCTAAAGTGTGTCGGAAATATACAATCAGGCTTGAGAGCTGCGATTCTTTCAACTGAATCCTTGAGTGCCACAGGGTCAAATTGAATAGGAGTTGTTGTAGGCATCACATACCCACCTTTTTCTGTATCGAACTCTCTATAAGATAAGCCAAATGTATCGCCAGTAAATACGCCTTTAGATTTGGCATCCCAAATAGCAATATGATGTTTCGCATGACCTGGCGTATCTAAACACCGCAATACTCGACTTCCCAAAGGAATTTCAAATCCTTCGCCCGCCTCTGTAATACGCAAGGCATCGATAGGCAACAATGTGCCATAGGCAGCATGAACAGCATCTTCACCATAAACAGCTACCGCTCCTAACCGGAGCGCTGAAGGTTCAATCATATGACGCACACCACGTGAATGAACAATCAATTGAGCATTTGGGCACAAACGCATCATTTCCCCTGCGCCCCCTGCATGGTCTAAATGAATATGAGTCAAGATCACATATCTAACCTCCGCAGGAGTTAAACCCAACTCGACCAATGTTTGAATTAATCGCGGTGCCGAATAATTAGTACCCACATCAATAAAAGCAGCCTCACCCTCATCTAGAATTAGGTAACTCGCATCGAAGCAATCTCGTTTAAAACCAGTATCGACTGTATAAACGCCGTCAGCAACCAATTTCGCAAAGGACAAGGAAGTATTCATAGGGAAATTCTCACATAATTTTCTAGTAGCCCATATACTTTAATCATGAAAAAAGTTTTGGACCACTTATTAAGACAATGGGGCTTAGATTACCTTCAAAACTGGATTGATTTAATCATTCCAGCACTGCAAGTAACTCTTATCATTTTATTTGCTGTAGCCTTGAAGGCATTGGCAAACAAACTAACTAGAGCGCTAGAAGCCCACTTGCGCCAACGTTCTCCCAGTATTGAAGAAAAAAAACGTATTCAAACACTAGCCCGCGTATCGCGCTATATTGTTTCTCTAATTATTTGGGTTGTAGCTATCATGCTCACCCTATCTTCGTTGGGCTTCTCAATTGCACCAATTTTGGCAACAGCTGGTGTTGCTGGTATTGCGGTAGGTTTTGGAGCACAAAGCTTAGTAAAAGACTATTTCACTGGGTTTGTTATGCTGATAGAAAATCAGATACGGCAAGGTGATATTGTTGAGATTGGCAACAAGTCAGGCATGGTAGAGGAAGTCACGCTACGTTATGTACGCCTACGTGATTACGAGGGGGCTGTGCACTACATCCCTAATAGCTATATCAACCTCGTAACTAATAAAAGTAGAACCTTTGCCTATGCTGTCGTTGATATAGGCGTAGCTTACAAAGAGAATCTTGAAAAAGTTTACGCAACCATGAGGGATGTTGCCCAAACGCTTCGAAAAAATCCGACATATAGCCAAATGATCATAGAGGATATTGAAATAGCTGGAGTTGATCAGTTAGGAGACTTTGCAGTAATTATTAAATCCCGCATTAAAGTGGTCGCTCAAGAACAAAATACGGTTCGCAGAGCTTTGTTAGGGGAAATTAAGACAGCTTTCGACCTTGCAGGCATTGAAATCCCATCCCCTGACTATAAAAATCAACGCTAAAGCGATCTCCTTAAGCAAACAATAAGCCTTGCTATTTAGGGTTTTACCTGATATAGTCTCATTTCTCAGACGCGGGATGGAGCAGTCTGGCAGCTCGTCGGGCTCATAACCCGAAGGTCGTAGGTTCAAATCCTACTCCCGCAACCAAATATTAAGCCCTTCATGAATTTGAAGGGCTTTTTTTATTAATAAAATTATTTGGCATACTTAGAGCTTAATTAAATAACTAGGTTCCACATGAAAAAAATACTCTTACTTCTCGCTTTAATTATTTCCCATACAGCTATTGCTGGCACAAAAGTTGAATTCAAAACAACTATTGGTGATTTTGTAGTTGAACTTAACGATGAAAAGGCACCAATCTCTACAGAAAATTTCTTAAATTACGTTAACAGCAATTTTTATAGTGGCACCATTTTTCATAGAGTCATCAATGGCTTCATGGTTCAAGGCGGTGGCTTTACAAAAGAAATGCAACAAAAATCGGGGAACGCTCCAATCCAACTTGAATCAAAAAATGGCTTAAATAACGTCATGTATTCAATTGCTATGGCTAGAACTGGTAACCCAAATTCTGCAACATCTCAATTTTTCATTAATGTGGTCGACAACCCAAATCTAGATTATCCAAAACCAGATGGTAATGGTTATGCAGTCTTTGGTATGGTGATTAAGGGTACAGAGACAATTGATAAGATTAAAAAAGTGGTCACAACAAGAGTTGGTCCATTTTCAGATGTACCAGTTAACCCAATCGTGATTCAAAGCGCAAAAGTTATCTCCAAGTAACACATGAATCTTGGGCATTCATCCTGCACCATTCTATTAGATGATGCCCAAAGTACGCCAACCAATCCAACAAGTCGCCTGTATAGCAACCCTATTCTGTACATAAAGGCAAATACGCCTGATGAAGTCGACCTAGCTTTTGAAAATATAGAGCATTACTTAAACAATCATAAATTTGTTGTAGCCAATTTCAGCTACGAGTTAGGTGAACATCTTCAAGGCTTGACACCTAAAAACGATTCAGCTCCTTGGGCCGAGATTTGGGTTTTTGATACCGTAACAAAATTATCAAAATCAGAGGTTGATACATGGATAGAAAACAAAACCTCTTTTAATCAGACGCCTTCAGGTTTTATAGCCTCCAAAGAGACTATTACACCTCCCGAATTTGAAAAATGTATTGAAGAAATTCATGAACTGATTCGTCGCGGTGAAACCTATCAGGTTAATTACACCTATAGAATCAAAGGATCTATTTATGGTGCTCCTTTGGCACTTTATCAATCCTTACGTGAAAAACAACCTGGACCATTTGGTGCATACATAGAAAAAAATGATGGCTGGATTTTGTCGTGCTCACCGGAATGGTTTCTAAGAAAAGAAGGTTCTCGTTTAATTGCTAAGCCCATGAAAGGCACGGGGAAAGCTAGTGAGATGTCCCCATCTTTCTTGAAAAATGATCCTAAAAATCGTGCTGAAAATCTCATGATTGTTGATTTATTAAGAAATGACTTGGGGAAAATATCCATACCAGGCACTATCAAAGTCCCAGATTTATTCAATGTTCAACAGCATGGCGATGTTCTTCAAATGACATCAACCATTGAATCCACTGTATCTGAGAATCTTTCTCTTTCCGAGCTTCTTAAAGCAATCTTTCCCTGTGGCTCAGTCACTGGAACTCCTAAAAAAAGAACCATGGAAATTATTCAAACTCTTGAGACAGAACCAAGAGGTTTATATTGCGGTTCTATTGCTTGGTTTGATCCTAGTGCAAAGGATAAAAAATTAGGTGATCTAGGAATGAGTGTTGTTATTCGAACATTAACAATAGATCAAGGTAGAAATTGCTGCATGGGGATTGGTGCGGGGATCACGATTGATTCAGATGCAAAAGAAGAATGGCAAGAGTGTCAAACAAAATCTAATTTTCTATACCAAATCAAGAATGAAATTGGCTTATTTGAAACAATTCGCATCAGCGAACAATCTCCGCAAAATATCCAGTTACACCTTAATAGAATTCAGAATTCAGCTCACCAGCTAGGCATACCATTTAATTTAGCTATGGCCAACCAAGCTATAAAAAAAGTCTGCACCCAACTAAATCCAAATGAGCTATATCGGATGAAATTAGAGCTAGCTCCTGATGGGCAGATTAAAGTGAGCACCGCGAAGACCTTGGAAATAAACCAGCCAATGCCCCTCATCTGGGCAAGTGATTTATTTGGGGGCGAGGCTATTATGAATTCCTTTAGTACACTCTTAAATCACAAAACAACTCAACGTAAAATATATGATCTAGCCTGGCAAGAGGCTGAGAAATTAGGTGGATTTGACGCTATCTTCACCAATGAATTGGGCTATGTTACTGAAGGCGGTCGATCAAATATTTTCATCAAGAAAAATTCTCAATGGATGACTCCTCCAGTAAATTCAGGTTGCCTACCAGGAATTATGAGACAGATTTTATTAAAAGATCCTCAATGGTCTGTAGTGGAAAAAAATATCACCGTAGATGACGTGTTATCAAGCGAAGAAGTCATCTTGACGAATGCTTTACGCGGCATCATTCGTATAACAATGGGTAAAAATTAATGAAATTCTGCTCACGATGCGGACATCAAGTTTTTTCGAAAATTCCCGAGGGGGATACTCGTGAGCGTTTTGTATGTGATTCATGCAAAACCATTCATTACGAAAACCCAAGAAATGTTGTTGGAACTATTCCAGTCTGGGAAGATAAAGTTTTATTATGCAAAAGAGCCATTCAACCGAGATTAGGTTTCTGGACTTTGCCTGCTGGATTTCTAGAGGTTGGAGAAAGTACTACAGCAGGAGCTATTAGAGAAACATTCGAGGAAGCTGGCGCTCAAATAGAGATTGGCGCACTATTCTCTTTGCTGAATGTTATTCATGCTGAACAAGTCCACCTTTTCTATCTAGCTCAACTAAAAGAGCCCATATTCAGCCCAGGAATAGAAAGCTTAGAAGTAGCTCTGTTTTCTGAATCAGAAATCCCCTGGGATGATTTAGCTTTCCCAACAATTAGAAAAACATTGGAATGGTATTTTTCTGACAGGAAATTAGGCGTTATTCATTTTGGAGAGCCCACTTTTTCCACTCATCTAGATGATATTGGCTATGACGAACGAATCGATAGGAAATATCGTTCCTCATGAGCCTTCCTTGGTTAAATATTACAGATCCATTCCCAAGCGTTAATAATTTAGTGGATCCCGATCCAGAAGTACCTGGTTTAATTGCAATCAGTACTGAAATTAGTGCCGAACAATTAAAACGTGCTTATAGCCAAGGAATTTTTCCATGGTATTCAGATAGCCAACCTATTCTATGGTGGTCACCAAATCCAAGAATGGTTCTTAAACCTAAAAATTTAAAACTAAGCAAATCTCTAAAAAAAGAAATAAAACATATCTTAGTAGATAACGATTGGGAAATTCGTGTTGATGATGACTTTCACGCGACCATTCTTGCTTGTGCTAAACAACCCCGCAAAGGGCAAAATGGAACATGGATTACTCATGCCATCATGCATGCATATGGCGAACTGCATGAACAAGGCTTTGCACACAGCGTGGAAGTATTTTTTCAAAGGAAAAGGGTTGGTGGTCTCTATTGCGTTAATCTCGGCTCAATTATCTTTGGTGAGTCTATGTTCTCTCATCAGAAAAATGCATCCAAACTAGCTTTGGCGGCTCTTAGCGCTTGGGCCATTCAAAACGATATAGAAATAATTGATTGCCAACAAGAAACAGAACATTTAACCTCTATGGGCGGCAGTCCCATAGAGAGAGTTAATTTCATACATCACCTAGAAAAACATTGCGGCAAAAAAAGTCCTAATTGGTTATTTAATAAATATGCATTAAGCCACTGGCTAAATCATCAATGAGCAACTTTAAAGACCTTCCATTCACAACGTTGCAATTTTATGCGACAGCCCCCTACCCGTGTAGCTACATGAGTGATAGAACAGCACGCTCACAAGTTGCTACCCCTGCCCACTTAATTCACGCAGATATCTATAGCGAATTAGTTTCAAACGGGTTCCGCCGAAGCGGCATGTACACCTATCGGCCTTATTGCGATGGTTGCACATCTTGCATAGCATGCCGAGTTAAAGCCCAAGAATTTCAACCTAAACGCTATCAAAAAAGAGCCTGGAAAAAACATTATGATTTAGATATCACCATCAAACCACTTGTTTATTCAGAGGAGCACTACAAGCTATATCACGAATATCAAAAATCTCGTCACATGGGTGGTGGCATGGATAGCGATGACCAAGAACAATATCAACAGTTTTTACTTCAAAGCAAAGTCAATTCTCGACTAGTTGAATTTCGAGATGGTGTGAGTGCCTTAGAGCCAGGAAAATTAAGAATGGTTAGCATTATTGATGTCTTGCAAGATGGCCTGTCTTCTGTCTACACCTTCTTCGATACCTCAGTCCAGCAAGCAAGTTATGGAACCTTTTGTATCTTATGGCAGCTTGAACAGGTTAGAAAATTAAATTTAGCTTATCTATATTTGGGCTACTACATTAAAGAAAGTTCTAAAATGTCCTACAAAGCTGAGTTTGAACCTTTAGAGATATTGGTGCGCAATCAGTGGCAACTACACCAACCTTCTTAAGAAATACTTTCGCAATGAACCTTTACCCTTTTGTTAAACCATGGTTATTCACCATGGACGCTGAAAAAGCGCACAATTTCACTCTAAATTCTTTAGATAAGGCTCATGCGTTAGGTTTAGATTTCTTAAGTCGCACAACTATTCCCAAAGATGAGCGTTTATTTTGTGGTTTAAAGCTCCCCAACCCTATAGGTTTGGCTGCTGGGCTAGATAAAGATGGTAAACATATTGACGCTTTAGCTAGTCTAGGATTTGGTTTTTTAGAAATCGGTACAGTTACCCCTAAAGCGCAAGATGGCAATCCCAAACCTAGAATGTTTAGGCTTCCAGAAGCAAATGCCCTAATTAACCGGATGGGATTTAATAATGATGGTGTAGATGCTTGTCTACAGCGAGTTCAAAAATCCACATTTTGGCAATCTGGCGGCATACTTGGTATTAATATTGGAAAAAATGCCTCAACACCTATTGAGTCTGCTGCAGATGATTATCTTCATTGCATGGAAAAAGTTTACCGATTTGCCTCATATGTTACGGTCAACATCTCATCTCCTAACACGAAAAATTTAAGGCAATTACAAACTGGCGATGAGCTTGACTCTTTGTTATCAGCGATTGCGGATAAAAAACAAAGACTTTCTGATCAATATAAAAAAGAAGTGCCTTTACTTCTAAAAATAGCACCAGACTTAGATTCAGAACAAATTGATAGTATTGCTGAATTATTAATTAAATACCGCATCAGTGCTGTTATTGCTACTAATACAACAATTACACGAGATGCTGTTTCACATCTAGCTCATGGTAATGAGGCAGGTGGGCTTTCAGGGCAACCTGTTAAACATCTATCAGACCTTGTTATCCAAAAGCTAGCTAAAGCCCTAAATGGCGCCTTACCTATTATTGGTGTTGGCGGGATCATGTCTGGTCAGGATGCCAAAGATAAAATCTCAGCCGGTGCACAACTTGTACAAATTTATAGCGGCTTAATTTACAAAGGGCCACAGCTAATAGCGGAGTGCGCTAAGGCACTAAAAAACTAGTCTTCTATAAGACTCATTCCACATTATGCAATCTTACCAATTTATGGATAAAATGCGCATATGACTAGCAGAACAGCCATCCAAGTTCTAGACAGAATGATGTGTCTTTTGGATGCGCTTGCTCAAAGCGATGAGGCTGTAAGCCTCAAAAAATTAGCGGAATTAACTGAGCTGCACCCCTCTACCGCCCACAGAATCCTCAACGACATGGTTGCTTGCCGCTTGGTCGAGCGAGGAGATAGCGGCACTTACCGTTTAGGCCTCAAGCTCTTAGAGCTTGGTAATTTAGTTAAAGCAAGATTATCCGTGCGAGACGCTGCTCAACTACCCATGAGAGCACTCCACAAAATGACTGGTCAAACAGTCAATCTTTCAGTTAGACAAGGTGATGAGATTGTTTATATTGATCGTGCTTATAGCGAACGATCAGGTATGCAGGTAGTACGAGCTATTGGTGGGCGCGCCCCCCTTCACTTAACATCGGTTGGAAAATTATTCTTAGCTGATGACGATATTAGTAAACTTAAAGCTTATGTTGCAAAGACTGGCCTGGAAGGTCACACCGCCAATAGCATCAATGATTTGAGTGGGCTTGAGAAAGAATTAGAGCTAGTTCGTTCAATGGGGCACGCTAGGGATGATGAAGAACTTGAAGTTGGCGTTAGTTGCATGGCCGCATCCATTCTAGATGACAGCGGTAAGCTAGTAGCTGGTTTATCTTTATCTGCGCCTACTGAGCGCATCCAGGAAGAGTGGCTGAAGTCATTAAAAGAAACAGCCATGCAAATATCAAAAAGCCTAGGTTATAAACCGACTAACGGCTCATAAATTTTATAGCTTACGTATAGGGGTTGGATTGGGGTTGCTTTGCAACCACTCTTTGACGCGCACGGCATCCGCAAAACGCGACAATTTACCAACAGAATCCAAGAACACCATCACAACATCACGCCCTTGAACTCTCGCTTGCATCACCAAGCAACGTCCCGCAGCGGAGATATAACCGGTTTTTTGCAAACCAATATCCATATCACCAGCTCGAACTAATCGATTCGTATTAATAAATTTCTGCTCTCTTTTCCCAATCATCAAACTGTAATCAGGTTTTGTAGAAAAATCACGAATGACTTTATGTTGATAAGCGGCTTCTACCAATTTAGTTAAATCTTCGGGACTTGAAACATTTTCACTAGAAAGACCAGTTGGATCAGAAAATTTAGAATTATTCATACCCAACATTTTTGCCTTAGCATTCATAGCCTCAACAAAAGCAGGAATACCACCCGGATAATTTCTACCTAAAGCATGAGCGGCACGATTTTCAGAAGACATCAGAGCCAATAACAAAGCTTGCTCGCGGGTCATTGCAGCATGCTCGGTTACTCGAGATCTAGCTCTCCCTGGGTAAACATTCACATCATCTTGGTGAATCACAATTCCCTCATCAAGAGGCAAATGAGCATCCATCACAACCAAAGAAGTCATTAATTTAGTAATTGATGCAATTGGAAGTGATGCATGAGAATTTTTTTCAAACAAAACTTCATGTGTTTGACGATCCACAATTAATGCAACGCTAGATTTAAGATTCAATGCGTCATGATTCCCACGCAATCCCATTGCTGATGCAAATGAAGGTCTTTTCTCTTCTGCAGCATCAGTTGACTTGGATCTTGTAGTTGTTGTCCTAACCGTTTTTTGCTTCTTAGGAGCTTTTTGTTTTTTAACTTTAGTCTGACTTGTATTTTGCGCCCATATATCTGCTACTGGAGCCAATAATGTAATGCTTAAAAAACCTGTAAAAACAGCTCGAATCAATTTACTTTTAACAGTCATCTGAATTATTAAAACTACTTTTTAAAATGCATTTATCAATATCCGTGATGATAAGCCATTAATCGCCAATTACTTAACTTGTTGTGAACGATTAACCAAAACTACAGCCACCATCGTAATGCCGATCCCTAAAACAATCATCCAAGTAATCGGCTCACCAAAAAGCACCCAAGCCATTAAGGCTGTTGTGGGAGGAGTCAGATACATAAGACTGGTGACCCTAGTCGCCTCACCATTTCTAATCATGACAAATAAAAGTGAAATTGCCCCAATCGATAATGCCAAAATAGACCACAATAAAGCTGCGATTAACTCGGGAACCCATTCAATTTGCCGTGTCTCAAACAAAAACATCAATGGCATGCACGCCAACGTTGAGGCAGCAAACTGAATAACTGAACCAGTTCTTAAATCGAACTGAGAACAATATTTCTTTTGGTAGATAGTTCCTGCAGTGATACTTAATAAGGCAAATACGATATAAATTAAACTGGCCACACTAAGCCCAATGAGCGATAGCTTCGCCCAAACAACCAAGCCCACACCAACCAATCCTAAAAATAGTCCAAGCCACTGTTTAGGACTGACACGTTCAGCTAGCCACGCGGCAAGCCATGCTGTTAATACAGGTTGCAAGCCAACAATTAAAGCAGATAGGCCTGCAGACATTCCTTCTTTAACTGCTGCCCATACGCCCCCCAAATAACCAGCTTGGAGCAGCAGGCCTGCAATTGCAATATGAATGATTTGTGATCTATTTGGCCAAGGTGCTTTCCATATCAATACGATAGGAACCATGAATACTAAAACGCCAGCAAAGCGCATAGTCAAAAAGGTCATAGGCTCTGAATGAGGCATGCCATATCTAGCCACAATAAATCCAGTACTCCAAATAATCACAAATATAGGGGCTATCCATGGCGCAAACCGATGTATCCAGGAGTACTTACTCATGTCAATGTCTCTTTTCTATTTTTATAATAGTTGAATGCTAATTGTATGGTTTGTGCATGGACTTCAACCGTCGTTTCTATCTCACGCCCATATCCTCCTGCCATTGCTACAGCAATTGGACAACCCATTTCCTTAGCAAAATTAAAAACCAGTTGATCCCTTTGAGCCAACCCATCCATAGTTAATCTTAAACGCCCTAAACGATCACCTTCATGAGGGTCTGCTCCCGCTAGGTAAATAATCATTTCCGGACTAAATCGTGCCTCTAAAGTTCTTAAAGCATCGGATAACACAGTTAAATAATGGACATCCTCACAACCATCAGCCAACCCAATATCTAAATTACTAGTTTCTTTTCTAAAGGGGAAATTCTTTTCCCCATGAATCGATAAAGTAAATATGCTTGAATCGCCTTGGCATATGGCTGCTGTACCGTTCCCCTGATGAACATCTAGGTCAATAATTGCAATTTGCATCTTCTGTTGACTTTGCAACCGCCTTGCAGCAACAACAGCATCATTAAATACGCAAAAACCACTTCCTTTATCCCTATAGGCATGATGGGTGCCACCAGCTAAATTCACCGCTACACCATCCTTTAAAGCCGTTATACAAGCTTGCATGGTTGCTCCGGCTGAGCGTTTCGAGCGCTCAACCATTAATGTTGTCCAAGGGAAACCTATTTCTCTGAGCTCTGAATCGGTTAAGGTGCCGTCACTGACTCTTTCTATATAGGATGGGCTGTGGGCTCTAGCCAAATCTATATCACTAGCTAAGGGAGCTTCAATTAGCTCAACTCCTTTGATTTTCGCCACGTGAGCTCTTAATAAGCTGTATTTTTCCATCGGAAAACGATGCCCAGTAGGCAATGGAAGGACGAAATGATCCGAATAGTAAGCTTTCATAAGGATATTGTCTCTTTTTTTCATAATGTGGTCTTGACTTAGCCCATTTACCCCCTATACTTATATTTGTGCAGTGCAACAAATTGCAACTTGACTTAACCAATTAGGAGAACATGATGACATTAACACCAGAACAAATCGCAGCAGCAAACAAAGCAAACTTAGAGACCCTTTTAAATCTTACTAACAAAGCATTTGAAGGCGTTGAAAAGCTTGTTGAATTAAACATGGCTGTAGCAAAAACAGCTTTAAACGAAAATGTACAAAGCGCAAAACAAGCATTATCAGTACGCGATGCACAACAGTTGATGGCTATGCAAGCAGGTATGGTTCAGCCTTTAGCTGAAAAAATCATGTCTTACAGCCGTCACCTTTATGACATCGCTAACGAAACACAATCAACATTCACAACTGTTGCTGAATCACAAATGAAAAAAGGTAGTGGCAATTTAAATGGCTTAGTAGAAGAGCTATCTAAAAATGCTCCTGCTGGTTCAGAAGCCGCTGTTCAAGCTATTAAACAAGCTATGACTGCAGCAAACAACGCTTATGAAACAACTCAAAAATCTATCAAACAAGCGATTGATCTTGCACAAAACAATTTCAATGCTGCTGCAAATACAGCTGTTAAAGCTGCTCGCGGTAAGAAGTAAGAAACAAGAAAGCCACCTAATTCATCATGGTGGCTATCAAGAATTGAAGTAGTAAAAGTTGTCTCCTCGGTACCCAGTCAGAGATTTCTCTGTAAGTACCTTTTCAACCCCCGCTCTATGCGGGGGTTTTTTTATGCCCTCAATCACTCAGGGCAAGAAAAGACTGTATTACTTTTTCTTTTGTGGAGGTAAATCAGTGCAGCTACCATGAGCAACCTCAGCAGCCATACCAACGGACTCACCCAATGTTGGATGTGGATGAATAGTTTTACCAATATCAACAGCATCAGCACCCATCTCAATTGCTAAACACACTTCACCAATCAAATCTCCTGCATGGGTACCAACAATACCACCACCAATAATTCGATGAGTCGCCTTATCAAATAGCAGTTTAGTAAACCCTTCATCACGACCATTAGCAATGGCGCGACCGCTAGCAGCCCATGGGAACATACCTTTTTCATAAGCAATGCCTTTGGCTTTGCACTGCTCTTCGGTCAAACCAGCCCAAGCTACTTCTGGATCTGTATAGGCCACTGATGGAATTTGCTTAGCATCAAAGTAAGATTTTTGACCTGCTGCTACCTCTGCTGCTACGTGAGCTTCATGAACCGCTTTGTGAGCCAACATCGGTTGACCAACAATATCTCCAATCGCATAGATATTAGGAACATTCGTTCTTAATTGCGCATCTACAGGAATAAAGCCACGCTCATCAACAACTACGCCAGCTTTATCAGCGTCAATCTTCTTGCCATTCGGTGTTCTACCAACTGCCACTAACACTAAATCATAAGCCTGTGGGTCTGCAGGTGCTTTATCACCTTCGAATGTTACATAAATACCATCGGGCTTAGCTTCAGCTTTAGTTGCGCGAGTCTTAAGCATAATTTTGTCAAAGCGAGGAGCATTCATCTTCTCCCATACTTTCTCAAGATCACGATCAGCACCGGCCATCAAACCGTCCATCATTTCAGCAATATCAATTTTGCTACCTAGGGTGCTGTACACCGTAGCCATTTCCAAACCAATAATGCCACCACCAATAACTAACATTCTCTTTGGCACAGAAGTTAATTTAAGCGCACCAGTACTATCAACAATACGAGGGTCTTGAGGTAAGAAAGGAAGCATGACAGCTTGACTACCGGCAGCAATAATTGCTTTCTGGAAACGGATGACCGCTTTTTTGCCGGTTGTTTGTTTTGAGCTACCCTCAGTTAAATCAACCTCAACATGGGTGGCATCTAAAAAGCGACCGATACCTCTAACGGTTACAACTTTACGTGCTTTAGCCATACCGGCCAAGCCACCCGTTAATTTACCGATAACACTTTCTTTATAAGTTCTTAATTTGTCGATTTCAACTTTAGGTTCACCATAACTGATGCCATGAGCTGCCATCGCTTTAACTTCATCAACAATCGCAGCAGTATGTAATAGTGCCTTAGATGGAATGCAACCTACGTTTAAACAAACACCACCCAAGGTTGGGTATCTTTCCACAATGATGGTGCTCATACCTAAGTCAGCACTACGGAATGCAGCGCTATAACCACCAGGACCCGCACCGAACACTAACATCTCGCATTCATGATCCACAGTCCCTGCATATGAGCCAGCAATTGGGGCAACAGCAGGCGCAGATTTAGGTGCCTCAACGGGAGCCGTTGCTGCTGGAGCAGGTTTTGCAGCAGGTGCAGCACCTTCAGCGGCAGTGATGGTTGCAATCACCATGCCTTGGTTAATTTTGTCACCCACTGAAACTGCCAAACTAACAATTGTTCCAGCAGTATCACTCGGTACTTCCATGGTGGCCTTATCAGATTCAAGCACCAATAAAGGCTGCTCTTTCTCAACTTGATCACCAACTTTTACCAATACTTCGATAACAGGAACATCATGAAAGTCACCGATATCCGGTACTTTAATTTCAATATTTGCCATGACTATTCCCTTTACAGAACAACGCGACGGAAGTCGGCTAATAATTCAGCCAAATACACGTTGAATTTGGTAGCTAAAGCACCATCAATCACACGGTGATCAGCAGTTAATGACAATGGACAAATTAATTTAGGTACAAATTCTTTACCATTCCAAACAGGTTTCATCGTAGCTTTATTGACACCCAAAATAGCAACCTCTGGAGCATTCACAATTGGTGCAAAGTAAGTGCCGCCAATACCGCCCAATGATGAAATGGTGAAAGAAGCCCCCTGCATTTGATCAGGCTTCAATTTACCTTCACGTGCTAATTTGGCTAATTCGCCCGTTTCCTTAGCGATTTCAAAAATACCTTTTTTATCAGCATTTTTCACAACAGGAACGACTAAACCATTAGGTGTATCTGCTGCAAAAGCGATATGGAAATATTTCTTCAGTACTAAGTTATCGCCATCGAGAGAGCTATTAAACTCAGGATACTTCTTAAGGGCATTAACAACGGCTTTAATTAAGAAAGCCAACATCGTCACTTTGATGCCCTGCTTCTCATTATCTTTATTGGTCATCACTCTAAATGCTTCCAAACCTGTGATATCAGCATCTTCGTGATAAGTCACAGCTGGAATCATCACCCAATTGCGAGATAAATTAGCAGCAGATAGTTTTTGAATTCTAGATAAAGGTTTTGTTTCAATTTCACCAAATTTAGTGAAATCAACCTTAGGCCATGGCAACAAGTTCAAACCACCACTTGCAGCTACTGGTGCGCCAGCTGGTGATGGTGCATGTCCAGTCATGATGTTCTTCACATAGGCCTGAACGTCTTCCTGAGTAATACGACCTTTAGGACCACTACCAGTCACCTTAGAAACATCCACGCCTAATTCACGCGCATATTTACGTACAGATGGGCTTGCATGGCTGATGCCACCTGTTGGCACTGCTTCACTTCTTGGTACTGACTGAGCTGGTGCGGCAGTTGATGCAACTGGTGCTGCCGGCGCTGGAACACTTGCTGGTTTAGGAGCAGCTGGAGCAGACGCAGTTGGTGCTACAACTGGGGCAGAAGATGCTCCACCAGCAGTTTCCAAAATAACCACTACACGGCCTTCAGAAATATTATCGCCAACCTGGACTTTGACTTCTTTCACTGTACCGGCATGTGATGAAGGCACATCCATTGTGGCCTTATCAGATTCAAGCGTTACCAAAGATTGTTCTTTTTCAACCTTATCACCCGGTTTTACATGCACCTCAATCACAGGCACATCTTTGTAATCACCAATATCAGGCACTGTTACTTCAACAGTAGCACTAGCTGCCGTACTTGCTGGAGCAACAGCCGGAGCAGCAGCTGTAGCAGTTGTAGCGGCAGATGCACCGCCTTCTTCTAAAAGAATCACAACCGTACCTTCGGAAATATTGTCACCAACATGAACCTTAACTTCTTTAACCGTACCAGCATGTGATGAAGGCACATCCATCGTCGCCTTATCAGACTCCAGCGTCACCAAAGTTTGTTCTTTTTCAACCTTATCGCCTGGCTTCACATGCACCTCAATCACAGGCACATCCTTGTAATCACCAATGTCAGGCACTTTAATTTCTAAAACTTGACTCA
Source organism: Polynucleobacter sp. MWH-Spelu-300-X4 (assembly GCF_018687515.1). Lineage (NCBI taxonomy): Bacteria > Pseudomonadati > Pseudomonadota > Betaproteobacteria > Burkholderiales > Burkholderiaceae > Polynucleobacter > Polynucleobacter sp. MWH-Spelu-300-X4. Next base: position 849,885 of record NZ_CP061294.1, on the reverse strand, counting down.
TCTTTTAATCCTCACACTGTCATTGGGTTTGGTTTTTTAGGATCAAGGCCATACTTCTTAAGGGCCTCAGCAACTTTCTTGTGCTCAATTTGACCTTCATCAGCCAAAGTTTTAAGAGCAGCAACAGTTACCCAACGACGATCTACTTCAAAGAAATGTCTTAATTGCTCACGTGTATCTGAACGACCAAAACCATCGGTACCTAATACGGTATATCGCTTACCAACATTTTGGATCGCTGGTCTAATTTGCTCTGCAAATAAACGCACATAATCAGTCGCGGCAATAACAGGGCCAGTTGTACCAGCTAACATCGCTTCAACATGAGATACCGCTGGTTTAGCGGTTGGATTCAACATATTTGCACGTGATACTGCATTCCAATCACGACCTAATTCTGTAAAGCTTGGGCAACTCCATAAATCAGAAGCAACACCCCAATCATCACGAAGCATATTGGCAGCTTCAATCACTTCGCGGAAGATCGTACCGCTACCTAATAACTGAACTCTCAACTTCGCCTTGGCATCACCAACGCTTGATAACTTATACATACCTTTTAAGATATCTTTCTCAGCTCCCTTAGGCATTGCTGGATGAGCGTAATTCTCATTCATCAATGTTAAGTAGTAGTAAACATCTTCTTGCTCAGTCATCATGCGGCGCATACCGTCTTGAATAACGACAGCTAATTCGAAGGCGAATGTTGGGTCATAACTAATACAGTTAGGAATTGCGCCACTCCACAAATGGCTATGACCATCTTCGTGTTGCAAACCTTCGCCGTTTAAAGTTGTTCTACCAGCTGTACCACCCAATAAGAAGCCGCGACTTCTCATATCGCCAGCCGCCCAGGCTAAATCGCCAATACGTTGGAAGCCGAACATAGAGTAGAAAATATAGAACGGCAACATAGGTACGCCGTGTGTGGAATATGAAGTTGCCGCAGCAATCCAATCACACATCGCACCGGCTTCATTAATACCTTCTTGAAGGATTTGACCGTGCTTATCTTCTTTATAGAACATCAATTGATCATGGTCTTGTGGGGTATACAACTGTCCCAACTGATTCCAAATACCTAATTGACGGAACATACCTTCCATGCCGAATGTTCTAGATTCATCTGGAACAATAGGCACAACACGTTTACCAATTAACTTGTCTTTAATGATGATATTCAACATACGAACAAAAGCCATCGTTGTTGAAATCTCACGTCCTTCAGCAGTTGCTTCTAGCAATGGAGAGAAAACATCTAACTTAGGAACATCTAAACTTTCTGCTTTAGTTCTACGTTGTGGCAAGTAACCACCCAACTCCATACGGCGATCACGCATGTAAGTTAATTCAGGGCTACCTTCCTCAAATTTCACCAATGGCAACTCTTCAATCTTGTCGTCAGCAACAGGAATCTTGAAGCGATCGCGGAAAGCCTTCACGTCTTCAATATTCATTTTCTTGGCTTGGTGAGCAATATTCATGGCTTGACCTGAGCCACCCATGCCATCGCCCTTAATTGTTTTAGCCAAAATAACTGTTGGTTGATTTTTATGAGTATTTGCTGCGTGGAACGCCGCATACACTTTATGAGGATCGTGACCACCACGATTTAAATTCCAAATATCGTCATCACTCCAGTCAGCAACTAAAGCTTGAAGTTCTGGCGTATTAAATACAACCTGGCGAACATAGGCACCATTTTTGGCCTTCATTGTTTGATATTCACCATCAACAATCTCACCAAGGCGCTTCATCAAGATACCTTTTTTATCTCTAGCGAACAAAGCATCCCAATGAGTACCCCAAACTAACTTAATAACATTCCAACCCGCTCCACGGAATTCACTTTCCAACTCTTGAATAATTTTTCCGTTACCACGTACAGGGCCATCAAGACGCTGCAAGTTACAGTTGATAACAAAACATAAGTTATCTAACTTCTCACGTCCAGCCATACCAATAGCGCCTAGTGATTCAGGCTCATCTGTCTCGCCATCACCCAAGAATGCCCACACTTTGCGACCTTCTGTTTGAGCAAATCCGCGATCTTGCAAATACTTCATGAAACGGGCTTGGTAAATCGCCATAATTGGACCAAGACCCATTGATACTGTTGGGAACTGCCAAAAATCTGGCATTAACCAAGGGTGTGGATAGCTTGAAATTCCCTTTCCATCAACCTCTTGGCGGAAATTATTTAAATGCTCATCAGTAAGACGGCCCAACATATAAGCACGCGCATACACACCTGTTGCAACGTGACCTTGAACAAATACCAAATCGCCGCCATGCTTATCAGAAGGTGCATGCCAAAAATGATTGAAACCTACGTCATATAGTGTTGCAGCGGATTGGAAAGAAGAAATATGGCCACCAACGTTTGTATCTTTATTGGCTCTCAAAACCATTGCCATCGCGTTCCAACGAGTATAGGCGCGGATACGCTCCTCAACTTGTTGATCACCAGGCAATTTAGCTTGCTGCTCAACCGGTATCGTATTGATATAAGGTGTTTCTGCATGAAAGGGTTGAACCACACCACTAACACGTGCGTGTGAAATCTGTTCATCAATCAAAAAGGCTGCTCGCTCAACGCCCTCTTTTTGAATAACACCATTTAAGGCATCAATCCACTCTTTGGTCTCGATAGGATCAACATCCTGTTTTTTATTTGATCCGGCAACTTGCTCTGGTGTGACAGCCATTCTTGTTTCCTCGTTCAATTAGTTATCCATAAGGCGTAAGCCCATCTATATGGGTCTAAATTTTAGAAATGTCATAATTTCTCAGCAAGTTATATTCCACATTGCAAAGTTATTTTTCATAATATGGAATTATATTGCTGAGCAACATGCTCAAAAATGCAAAAAAACCTCAAGTTCTACTGTCTAGTGGAATTAAACTGTTGTCTTCTGTGGTTTTCCCTAAGTTTTGTATAAATAGATAGTTTGTTAACAAATCTCGTTAAAAAATTTCATTCTGGTATAGAAAAAATATTGCCTAAGCCACTTAGGCAGGGATCGCGCACATACACATTTTTATTTATACCTTTATTAGCTATTGTTTTATTTGCATCGGCTATGGGACTTATCCTGTGGACCCTGAATTACCAGGATAAAAATCAGCAAGAATACGTCGTGCATAGAGACACGGCTTACACCAAACAGCGCATACACAGCAGATTTATTAATAATGAAGAAGCTTTATTAGATTTAAGCCGAGAAATTAGTAATTCACCTAGTCAAGCACGCTACTCAGAAGCATTTATTAAAGGCGCCACAACACTTATTCAAAATAGCCCTGAAATATTGCATTTAAGATGGGTTGATAAGGATAAAAATAAGTTATGGAGTATTCCAGCCATTATTAATAACGTTGAGTGGCATGAAAGATCTGGCATTAAAAATGTTTTAGATAAAGAACTCAACAGACTATATGCAGAAAGCTCAGAAACCAATAAAGCTATTTATGGGCATGTCCTCAATCTAGAGTTTGGCGTAAAAGATAAATTAACGCCTGACCGAGAATATGTATTCTGGCATTTAACCCCCATCATTCAATCAGGCAATGTCGTTGGAAGTATTGCTGTTTTGTATTCTGCTAGAGGCATTATTAAACACATGATCCCGAGCGATCTATTGGGTCTCTATCAATATACATTGTTAGACGACGAAGGCAATGACTTAGGGTCATCGAACGCTAAAAAACCCACTGGGAAAGTTGTTACTGATTATGTAACTTTAGATAAGCCTAATAATCAACTTAACATTCACATCAGTAGCTACCCTCCACCAACCAACCTTACCTACAGAACTTTATTGTGGTTAGTTATTGGTTTGAGTGGTTTTGTTCTTTGGAGTTTATGGTCTGTATGGCGACAGATTCGAGAACGTTATGCCGTTCAAAGAGATCTCCAAAATGAAACCAACTTCAGACGAGCCATGGAAGAGTCCATGACGATTGGCATGCGTGCGCACGACCTAACTGGAACCATCACTTATGTTAACCCTGCATTTTGCAAAATGACTGGCTGGTCCAAAAAAGAGCTTATTGGCATGCGAGCACCATTTCCATTCTGGCCAACAGAAATGATTCCAGAGCTCATGAAAAAAATGACCACAGCATTGCAAGGTGATGCGCCGAGTTCAGGTATCGAAGCGACGCTGCAAAAAAAAGATGGCTCAAGAATTACAACAAGAACTTTTGTATCAGCTCTAATTAATGAAAAAAATAAACAATCAGGTTGGATTAGCTCGATCGTAGATATTTCCGAACCAATTAAAGCCAGACAAGAGTTGGCACTGGCACAAGAACGATTTACAACTGTTTTACAGAGTTTGGATGCTGCAGTTTCAGTTATATCGCTTCAAAGTGGGCAACTATTGTTCGCCAATAGATACTATAGAGATAATTTCGGCAATACCACCCAAGCACATTTAGATTTAGCTGGTCATGAAATTGATCCTGGTGATATCGATGCTCTTGACATAGATAATGTGGATGGATTTGCTGGATTACCAGCATCAGAGTTAACACCTGGTCAGTCTGATTCTAGAGAAATCCTATTATCTGAATTTAAAAAATGGTTTGAAGTAAGACGACGCTACATTTCTTGGGTAGATGGTCATTTAGCTCAATTAATTGTCGCAACAGATATTACTGAAAGAAAATATGCTGAAGAATTAGCCCGTCAGCAAGAAGAAAAAATGCAATTCTCAAGCCGCCTTACGACTATGGGCGAAATGGCATCCTCCCTAGCACATGAACTTAATCAACCACTTGCAGCCATTAGTAATTACTGCACGGGGGTAGCTAATAGGCTTAAATCAGATAAAAGTATCGATATTGAGAAGGACATTCTTCCCGCTATTGAAAAAGCAACTTCTCAAGCGCATAGAGCGGGAACCATCATTCAGCGGATTAGAGGCTTTGTTAAACGCAGCCAGCCTCAACGAAAAATTGTCCCTATTCATCAAATTATTGATGATTCGGTGGGTTTAGCTGAAATTGAGGCTCAACGATATGGCGTTGAAATTAAAACCTACTACCAAGATAGATTACCAACCGTCTTTATTGACCCAGTTTTAATACAACAAGTTGTTGTTAACCTCTTGAAAAATGCTATAGATGCCGTAAAAAAAGTCCCCAACAGCATCAAAAATGGTAAGGCAATTGATCTAAAAATCGATATTGATCAATCACTTACACCTAATATGTTGAGGATTCAGGTTATTGATCGAGGCCCAGGCATCTCAGATGATGCGATTGATCGTCTTTATGAACCATTCTTCAGCACAAAAGAAGATGGCATGGGCATGGGTCTGAATATTTGCAGATCTATCATTGAATCCCATCATGGAAGGCTCTGGGCAACTAACCATGCTAACCAAAAAGATCCGAGTGAGACCGGCTGCACCTTTACAATACTACTTCCATTAGATAAGTGAAGATTATGAGCAATAAAACAGAAATCGTTTACGTCGTTGATGATGATGAGGCTGTTAGAGATTCTCTAACTTGGCTTTTAGAAAGTAACGGCTACACAGTTAAGTGCCAGCCAAGTGCTGAGAGGTTCTTACAATCACTCAATAGTGAAGACAAAGAAACTGTTGCCTGTTTAATACTAGATGTGCGTATGCCTGGCATGTCAGGTTTAGAGCTTCAAGAACGTCTTTTAGCCGAGGGCATCCCTATGCCTATTTCATTCATCACAGGTCATGGTGATGTATCTATGGCTGTGTCCACCATGAAAAAAGGCGCAGTCGACTTTATTGAAAAACCTTTTAAAGAATCAGAGCTAAAAACGCTTGTTGAAAAAATGCTCACACGCGCCAGAGTTGATTACGCTAAGGCAGACACACAGAAAAACACTCAAAACTTACTCAGCAAATTAACAGGCCGAGAAAAACAAGTTTTAGAACGCATTGTGGCTGGTCGCTTAAATAAACAAATTGCTGATGATTTAAATATTTCCATTAAAACTGTTGAGGCACATCGCGCCAACATTATGGAGAAATTGAGCGTCAATACAGTAGCCGATTTACTCCGTTTAGCTTTATCTGAAAATAATACTTAATCTATGTCAGCAAAAATTATTGACGGCAACGCGCTGGCCAAACAAGTTAGATCTGAGATTGCCACAAGAACTAGCGCGCTTGTTGCCAAAGGTATTAAGCCCGGCTTAGCCGTTCTATTAGTAGGCGAAGATCCTGCTAGCCAAGTTTATGTCCGCAACAAAGTAAAAGCTTGTGAAGATGTTGGCATGTTCTCTATTCTTGAAAGACACTCTGCCGACTTAACAGAGGCCAATTTACTCAAGCGCATCGATGAATTAAATAAAGATCCGCAAATTCATGGCATCTTAGTTCAACTACCCTTACCTAAACATATTGATAGTCATCGGGTTATTGAAGCAATTGCACCAGAGAAAGATGTGGATGGATTCCATGTGGCCAATGCTGGCGCACTCATGATTGGTGCACCTTTATTTAGACCATGCACCCCTTATGGTTGCATGAAAATGTTAGAAAGCATTGATTACCCGATTCGTGGGGCAAGGGCTGTAGTGATTGGCGCCTCTAACATTGTCGGTAAGCCTATGGCTATGCTATTGCTACAAGCAGGTGCTACCGTAACTATCTGCAATAGCAAAACAAAAGATTTGACTGCACACACCAAAGAAGCTGACATTCTTTTGGTGGCGACTGGTAAACCAAAAATGGTGACCGCAGACATGGTAAAGCCAGGAGCAGTTGTCATCGACGTGGGCATTAATCGTCTACCTGATGGCAAGCTATGTGGCGATGTTGACTTTGATAGCGTTAAAGAAATCGCAGGAGCTATCACGCCAGTTCCAGGTGGCGTGGGACCCATGACCATCACCATGCTTTTACTAAATACGCTAGAAGCTGCTGAAAGAATCTAAACCAATTTCATATCCTTCAATTTTTCACTTTAAACGGATTGAAACTAATCAGGCGCTCATGGCGCCTGATTTTTTATATTGATACATAATAAAGTCTATGACAAATCCACTACTTTCATTTGGCCACGGCCTGCCTGTTTATGATCAAATTAAACCGGCACATATCAAACCAGCTATACAAGAACTACTTAGTTCTGCACAAAAGGCTGTTGATATTTCAGTATCTATTGAAACTCCTGAAACTTGGGATGCTTTAGTTGAACCTTTAGAAAATGCAACAGAGGCTTTGGGACGATCTTGGGGGGTTATTAGCCACCTGAATAGTGTCGCCGATACACCAGAACTAAGAGAGGCTTACGGCTCAATGCTCCCTCAAGTCACCGCATTTTGGAGTAGCCTAGGGCAAAACTTAGATCTATATAAAAAATATAAATCACTAAGCGAATCGAATCAATTTAATCAATTAAGTTCTGCTCAGAAAAAAGTTATTCAAAACTCCTTAAGAGATTTTCGGTTAGGTGGCGCTGAATTAACTGATGCTCAAAAGGCTCGTTTTTCTGAAATCCAAGAAGAGCAAGCTAAATTATCAAAAGAATTTTCGGATCATGTATTAGACGCTACAGATTCATTTGTTCATGCCATCACAAACGCTAAAGACTTAGTTGGGCTACCTGATGACGTCATAGCAGCGGCTAAAGAAACTGCCACATCTAAGAATCTAGAAGGCTGGGCATTTACCCTTCACTTCCCATCTTATTTTCCAGTGATGCAATTTTCTGAAAATCGAGAACTCAGAAAAACACTCTATCAAGCCTACGTCACTCGAGCATCTGAATTATCTGAGCAATATAGTTCAGGTAAAAAAGAATGGGACAACACCAACAATATGTTGGCTCAACTTCGCTTAAAAAATGAAGAAGCAAAAATGTTAGGTTTTGCCAACTATGCGGCACTCAGCATTGCCCCCAAAATGGCAAAAACAGTTGCTGAAGTAGATGAGTTTTTAGAAACTTTTGCCAAACGTGCTAAATCGCACGGTCAAAAAGACTGGAATGATCTACAAGCATTTGCCAAAGAATCCCTAGGCCTATCTCATATTGAGCCTTGGGATACAGCCTACGTATCAGAAAAACTCAAACAAGCGCGTTATGCTTTTTCTGAAAATGAAGTTAAACAATACTTTCCTTTACCAAAAGTACTGGAAGGTTTATTTCATGTAACCGAAGCTATCTTTGGTGTTGTTATCAGTCATGATGATTTACCTACTTGGCACAAAGATGTTCAATCATTCAAAGTACTCAATAAAAAAGGTGATTTGCTGGCCAATTTTTATCTAGATCCTTATGCAAGACCAGGCAAACGTGGTGGCGCTTGGATGGATGATGCAAGAGGTCGAAGAGTTCTATCAGATGGCTCTATTCAAACTCCTGTGGCATATTTAGTTTGCAACTTCCCATCCCCTGTAACAGTCGATGGCATCACCAAGCAACCCACCATCACCCATGATGATGTCATCACGCTATTCCACGAGTGTGGTCATGGCCTGCATCATATGCTGACTCAGGTTGGCGTATTAGGTGTTTCAGGCATTAATGGCGTTGAATGGGATGCGGTTGAGTTACCAAGTCAATTTATGGAAAACTTCTGTTGGGAATGGGAAGTATTAGAAAAGATGACCGCTCATGTCGATACGGGAGCACCTTTACCCAAAGATTTATTTCAAAAAATGCTGGCTGCTAAGAACTTCCAAAATGGCTTGGGGACACTCAGACAAATTGTTTTCTCTTTAACAGACTGGCGCCTTCACTCCAGCTTTAATGCCGATACAGCTAAGAGCCAAGATATTTTGGCATTAGCAAAGGCTATTAATGACAATATCCATGTGATGCCGCAATCAGACATCTCTAGATGGCCTAATACCTTTAATCATATTTTTGCTGGCGGTTATTCTGCTGGCTATTACAGCTATAAATGGGCAGAAGTATTATCAGCAGATGCTTATGCTGCTTTTGAAGAGGCTGCCATCACCACAGGTAGCGTATTAGATGCTGCAACGGGAGAACATTATCGAAAAGAAATTCTTGAAGTGGGGGGAAGCCGCCCTGCTGCAGAATCATTTAAGGCCTTTAGAGGTAGAGAACCTCAAATAGATGCCTTACTTCGCCATGGTGGGCTAGCCTAACGTTGTAATTACAGGGGCATGGTCCGAAGGTTGCTCCCAGCCCCTGGGTACTTTATCAATACGACTAGCGGTGCACTCTTCTTTTAATGCATTGGTTAAAAGTACATGGTCAATACGAACGCCAGCATTTCTTCTAAAGCCCATCATGCGGTAATCCCACCAGCTAAAGCTTTTGGGTAATTGCTCAAATAAACGATAGCTATCGTAAAAACCCAAATCAATTAATCCTTGAAAAGCATCACGCTCTTCTGGGCTCACTAAATTTTGTCCTTCCCAAGCTTTAGGATCATGAACATCTTCATCGGCTGGCGCAATGTTGTAATCACCCAAAAGTGCTAAGCGAGGATGAATCTCAATTTCTTCAGCTAGCCAATCATATAGACCTGCTAACCAATCCATCTTATAAGAAAACTTTTCTGTTCCAGGCGCTTGACCATTAGGAAAGTAGGCGGAAATCAAACGCATCGGCTGCCTACCTTTAAACGCAACAGTTGCTGAGACTAGTCGTTGTTGTTCATCTTGAAATTTTGGATTATTTTTTGTGGGTGACAAAAAAGCCGTTTCAGGGTCTTGAGCAGTTGCGGCTAAGGAATCTTTTCTCAACAGTAAAGCCACGCCGTTATAAGTTTTTTGTCCAGCTACTAAGGCGTAATAACCAGCTGCTTCAAGTTCAGCAAAAGGAAATTTATCTTCTGTGAGCTTCAACTCTTGTAAACAAACCGCATCAATAGGGGCTTGTTCTTTTTCTTGCATGCTCAACCATTGCAAAAGATGAGGAAGTCGAACTTTAATGGAATTAACATTCCAGGTGGCCAAGCGAATTGAAGACATATCAAGAAATAAACATCAAAAACTAAACAAGTTTCCTATTATGAACCTTGTTTTGCTTCCAACCAAAGTGAACCCAATAGCTCTATAAATTAGTTATCAAGTCCTAGCTCTTGAAGTTTTCTGGTGATGGTATTTCTACCAATCCCCAAACGTTCCGCCGCCTCGACTCTACGCCCTCTAGTTACCTCTAGAGCAGCGCTTAGAATAGCCTTTTCAAATTTAGTCTCTAATGACGAAAACACTTCTCTATGACCATCTTGGAGCAACTGTTTAGCAGCCATAGCTAAGCCAGATTCCCAATCAGCCGCAGAAGTAGATTTATAACTTATTGGCGCCTCGACACCTTCAGGTAACTCAGCTCCCATAACAATCACATCAGGGGGTAAGTCCTGAGGTCCAATTACCTGAGCAGGAGCCATAACTGTTAACCAATGACAGAGATTTTCCAGTTGACGAACATTTCCAGGAAAAGGTAGTGCTGAAATAGCAGTCAAAGCATCATCTGATAAACGCTTAACCTCCATTCCCAAACTTTTAGCCGAAGTTTGCATAAAGTGCCTAGCTAATAATGGAATATCTTCACGTCTTTCACGTAACGAAGGCAATCTCAAGCGAATAACATTTAAACGATGAAATAAATCTTCTCGGAATAACCCTTCTGCAACGCGTGTCTCCAGATTTTGATGGGTAGCTGCAATCACACGCACATTTGATTTCAAAGAATCATGCCCCCCCACCCTATAAAAATGTCCATCAGAAAGAACACGCAATAGCCTTGTTTGCAAATCAAATGGCATATCGCCAATTTCATCTAAAAATAAGGTGCCGCCTTCTGCTTGTTCAAAACGCCCGCGGCGCATCGTTTGAGCACCTGTAAATGCTCCTCTCTCATGACCAAATAGCTCTGACTCTAAGAGATCTTTAGGAATTGCTGCTGTATTCAAAGCAATAAAAGGTCCTCCTGCACGAGGACTGTGTTTATGTAGTGCCCTAGCTACTAATTCTTTTCCTGTGCCAGACTCACCTGTAATCAAAACGGTTACATTTGATTGCGAAAGACGTCCAATCGCCCTAAAAACATCCTGCATGGCTGGAGCCTGGCCAAGCATTTCCGTACTTTCTTGCATGCGCTCAGTAACATCACGAGTCGTTTCTTGTAGCCTCAGACTCTCCTCTACTGCGCGACGTATTAATTCAATAGATTTAGCGATATCAAAAGGTTTTGTTATGTACTCAAATGCCCCACCCTGAAATGAAGATACGGCCGAATCTAGATCAGAGTAAGCTGTCATGATAATCACAGGTACATGCGGATGCTCAGCCTTAACCTGTTGCAATAAATCAATGCCATTGCCGCGCGGCATACGAATATCAGAAATTAAAACTTGAGGTTCTTCTTTATCAAAAGCATCTAATACATCCTGAGGATTAGTGAAACTTCGGTAAGGCATATTCTCGCGTTGCAAGGCCTTTTCTAATACCCAGCGTATTGATTGATCATCATCCACAATCCAAACCGGTTTCATATTAAATTCCTAATATCCTATTAAGCATCCCCGCTTTTAATGCGGAAAGGCAATTGCATTTGAAAATCGGTATAACCCGGCTTACTTGTGCATGCAATAAACCCAAAGTGCTGTTGCACATAAGTTTGAGCTAAAGTTAAACCAAGACCACTACCGCCTTCTTTACCTGATACAAGAGGGAAAAAGATTTTGTCTCTAATCTCCTCTGGAATACCAGGCCCGTTATCTGTTACATGCAAATCTAATGCCAGTTTGTAGCGTTGCTTGGAAATAGTCACATTCCTGGCAACTCTCGTACTTAATTCAATAACTGCATCACCCTGTTCAATACGATCTCGTAAAGCTTGAGCAGCGTTATGAACAACATTCAATACCGCTTGGATTAAGGCTTCCTTGTCACCTAATAAATCAGGCAAGCTAATGTCGTAATTACGTTTAATGCTTAAACCAGTTGGGAACTCAGCAAGAACCACACTTCTCACCCGCTCTAATACTTCATGAATATTTAAATATTCATCAATGTGTTGCTTTCGATGAGGCGCTAACAATCTATCTACTAGGGTTTGCAATCGATCAGACTCTTTAATGATGACTTGCGTGTACTCATGTAGACCTTTGTTATCAAGCTCGTACTCTAATAACTGAGCCGCTCCTCTAATGCCACCCAATGGATTTTTAATCTCATGAGCAAGATTACGCATTAGTGCTTTATTAGCCTCTACTTGCTGAACTAAACGTGCATCTCTTTCACTACGAATTTGTTGATCTAATGGTAACCATTCAATTAATACCGAATTAGGCTGATCTAAAGCACCCACAACCACATGAGCATTAATGGGCTCATGATCTGCCCTTGATGGACCTGGCCCTAGTAATAAATCTTGGCGCTGGGCATTAACATGCTCCCCCACAACAGCATCAAGCATATTAATAAGCTCTGGATTATCCCCAAAGACATCATGAATTTTTAAACCCTCAAGCAGCTTACTAGATATATCCAAACTAACTTCTGCTGCAGAGTTTGCATAGATAACTATTTGACGAGGGTAATCAACCACTAGAACAGCATTGGGTAACTGATTCCAAGCGGCGTAGGGAGAAAAAAGGGCAGCCTCGGCTGCCCCTTCTACCGGTTTGCGCACCATTACTGCGCTTCCCTTAACTCGACCAATTAGAGTGAGTAGTACATATCGAATTCGACTGGGTGAGCAGCCATACGGAAGCGTGTAACTTCTTCCATCTTCAACTCGATGTACGCATCTAACATTGAGTGCGTGAATACACCACCACGAGTTAAGAACTCACGGTCAGCATTCAATGCCTCAAGAGCTTGATCCAAGCTGTTACATACTGTTGGAATCTTTGCATCTTCTTCTGGTGGCAAGTCATACAAGTTCTTATCAGCTGCTTCTCCTGGATGAATCTTGTTTTGAATACCGTCTAAACCAGCCATCATTAATGCAGCAAAACACAAGTATGGGTTAGCCAATGGGTCTGGGAAACGAGTTTCAATACGACGACCCTTAGGATTTGCAACGTGTGGAATACGAATTGAAGCTGAACGGTTACGTGCTGAGTAAGCTAACTTAACTGGTGCTTCAAAACCTGGAACTAAACGCTTGTATGAGTTAGTACCTGGGTTTGTAATCGCATTCAATGCACGAGCGTGTTTAATAATACCGCCGATGTAGTACAAAGCAGTATCAGACAAACCTGCGTAACCATTACCTGCGAACAAGTTCTGGCCATCTTTCCAAATAGATTGGTGAACGTGCATACCAGAACCGTTGTCACCAACGATTGGTTTTGGCATAAATGTCGCTGTCTTGCCGTAAGCATGAGCAACGTTTTGAATCACGTACTTTTGTAGAATTGTCCAGTCAGCACGCTCTACCAATGTGCTGAATTTTGTACCCAATTCGTTCTGACCTTGGCCAGCAACTTCATGGTGATGTACTTCAACTGGAATACCTAAAGATTCCAAAATCAAGCACATTTCTGAACGCATATCTTGGAACGTATCCACTGGCGCTACTGGGAAGTAACCACCTTTTTTACCTGGACGGTGCCCTGAGTTACCGTGTTCAAAAGCTGTTGCTGATGACCATGGAGCCTCTTCAGATTCAATCTTGAAGAAACAACCTTGCATGTCGTTACCCCAAGTTACGCCGTCAAATACGAAAAATTCTGGCTCTGGACCAAAGTATGCTGTATCACCAATACCCGTACTCTTTAAATAAGCTTCAGCACGTTTAGCAATAGAACGTGGGTCACGGTCGTAACCTTTGCCATCAGATGGTTCAATAACATCACATGAAAGAACCAATGTTGGCTCTTCATAGAATGGGTCGATATAAGCTGTTGCAGGATCAGGCATCAACAACATATCTGATGCTTCAATACCTTTCCAGCCGGCGATTGAAGAGCCGTCAAATGCATGACCACTCTCAAATTTATCTTCATCAAAGTGAGATACAGGCACGCTCACGTGCTGTTCTTTACCTTTAGTATCAGTAAAACGGAAATCAACAAAAGTAACTTCCTTTTCTTTCGCAAGCTTCATTACATCTGCGACGGTCTTCGTGGTCATGCAACTCTCCTGTTGGAACAATCTCAAATTAATCACTAAATATTATTTAGCAACCAGCTAATACAAATCTATGCACAAAGCATGCCAAAGACATGCTCTACATCTTTGTTGGCATTTTAAGCCAACAATTTAGCAGGACTCTGATAATTTGCACCATATTGGTGCAAATATGCACAATAAAGGCGCTTAGGCAACATAAATCCCTAAATTAGGGCAAATCATGTATTTCATGGCCCAAATCAGAAACACCCTTTCGAAGTACAGGTAACGCCTTATCAACCAAAGCGGCTCCCCCCTTCACCCCTAACTCAATATGGCGTTTAGAAAACACCCCACCTCTGCTAGGATCCCCCACCGAAGGCAAGCTAAATACCTTAATGCCAGGGTAGCTATTTTCAATGCTTTCCATCAATGGTGTCAAACTAGATTCCATTGCCAAAGGAACAATGAAACCTTTTTCCACAAAATCAACTTGATGGAATAAATCTTTGTAATAAGTATCTAGCACCCAAGCCATCATGGGAGCTGCCATCACTGGAAATCCAGGCAAAAAATAGTGCTCTTTAATTGAAAACCCAGGAATCTGATTATATGAGTTAGGAATAATTTGACTTCCAACTGGAAACTCCCCCATCTTCATGCGTTGCTGATTGTCTGCTGTCGTTAAATCCCCTTTGACAGGGTCGCCTTCAGCCATCGACAAAATTCGACCAGCAATCAATTGTTGTGCCTCAGAATGAAGACTCAAAGACAACCCTAAAGCATTTGCTGCACATTGTCTCGTATGGTCATCCGGTGTTGCACCGATACCACCTGTACTAAAAACCACATCACCTGTACTAAAACTGCGGCTCAAAGTAGCTGTAATTAGTTCAGGCTCATCACCGATATATTCAGCACCACTCATCATCAAACCACGCTCTGAGAGTAATTCAATTAATTTGGATAAATGTTTATCTTGTCTCTTACCTGACAAAATTTCATCACCCACAACTATTAATCTAAATCTTCTATTCATTAGTTCAGTTGACATGTATAGAAACCCCATTCGTTGCTCGATAAACTTTTAAGGCATCTAATAAATAATGTCCAAACCACAATGCCGAAAAAATAAATACTAGTGAATAAATCCAAAGCGCCATAAAAGACACCACTGGAAAGAATACAAAAGCTATCGCAGATGTTGCCCAGAAGAAAGTAGGAACTGCTCCGAACAGACCTGAAATAATTCCCATTGCTAATAGTTGCCAGCGATGGGCCTCCATTAAGGCAACACGCTCATCTTCGCTAGCATGTCTCGCTAATACGTCATAAGTCATCAAACGCATCGTTAACCAACCCCAAATTAATGGGGGTATAACAGAGACCATTGGAGGAATCCACCAAATAGGGAAAGTCAAAAAAACAATCCCCAAACAAATAAATATCGATAAAAAGGCATAGCCCACACTGCCCAACAAACTACCGCCATGTGCTTCATAGAGTTGCGCATAATTGGGTTGTTTTATTAAATAGCGAACGACAGCGGGCACAGATGTAAATGCCACAAACGCCAATAAAGAAATCGTAATAAATGGGATAAGAAAAATAACCAATAACAAAGGTGCCATTACAGCGCGAATCTCATCCCAACCCGTTGCTGACATCACATCTGATAGCCAAGCAGTCAGAAAAGAAGTTGTTATAAAAATACGAATGCTCTCTAGTGCTGGTTCCCACATAAAAAAGAACAGCATGCCCCATAGGACGCTAATTACTAAAAATGGACGGATAGTTAGCCATAGCATCTTGGGATGGAAGATGCCTACGATTGATAGGCCAAAAGCTCTTAACAAATCAACCTCCTATCTGTTTTATTTAAAGAATGTTTTCATGGAGTGTTTTATACCCTGCCACTGTTGTACCAAAGGATTGTTACTCACAGTCATTCCGCGAACACCTGTTGGATAAGCAGCCTGATCGAAGATGGCTGTTTTAAATAAGATATCCCACCAGGGAAACAAAATACCAAAGTTACAGCCACCTAAAACACCAGGCTTGCCGGGTACTTCATACCCCATACCAATCGCATGATGCAGGCGATGATAGCGTGGAGAAATTAATACATATTTAAAAATACCATGCGTTATGTTGAGATTGCCGTGCTGCCAACTCTGTATTAACTGACTAATAGCAATTAGCCAAATATATTGTGAGGGCTCAACGCCAATCATTAAAGCCAAAATAGCGAAAGCAAAAGAATGCCCCACATCATCAATCAGATGGTTCCTGTTATCAGTCCACACACTCATGTAAGGTTGGCTATGGTGCAAGGCATGTAATTGCCACCACCAATTCCACTGATGAGATGCCCGATGGTAGAGATACTCGCCAAAGTCTAATATCACCAAATAGATTAAAAAGCTCACCCAAGGAATCGAAGTCACGCCAGGCCACCAAGATTCCACATTAAATCGATGAAACCCAAGATCATGCAATTGTCCGTCTAGAGCGAAAAAAACATCTGAGAATAATAAAAATAAAATGAGCTTTACCACCCCTAACCTATGAATCAAGGTGTAGAAGACATCCACGTATCTAGATTTAGAGATAGTAGATTTAGCAACTTTTTCTGAATCATAAGTTTCAACGGGTATAAAGCGTTCGAGTGGCGCCAATACCAACACGATGATGATGATTTGAATGGCTCCAAATAAGAACCAATCCAGAGCATTGACAGAATCTTCCGCATAACTCATCCCATCAATGGCATATAACAAGGGAATAACAACCGCCTGCATCATCCAGTCTTGAACTTGAGAATATAGATTGGCGAAAAATTCCATGATCATTTAGCTATTATTCTAGAAATCTTGGGATGTTGCCCAAGCTCCGTGATACGACCAAAACAATAGCCTTGGGCCTTGAGGCCAAGAATCAGAGGTTCTAAATCGGCGGGAGCCCAAGGGTCTTTTCTAGACCAAATACCTAAATGAGCCATGGTGATATCGCCTGGCTTGATAGTCTTTAAAGCTTTGTTGAGTAAATAGTCATTAGGAAATTTTTCTGAAGGTAGTTCGTCACCCAAGAAACCTGATTCAGACCAAGCCACATGGGCATAACCACATGTCTTGCCAAATTCAATGGATTGAGCTGAAACCTTTCCACCAGGCGCACGCCAAATAGGATCCAAATGACGGCCTGTGAGTTGATAAAACCGTTCATCAGCACCTTTTATTTCTCGACAGAATGACTCTCCATTAACCAAGCGTGTTTTACCTGCATGAGGGCCAAATTGAGATTTAACATAAATTCCATGAGAACCGTCTTTCACAAAATAGGTGTGATGCAGCGTATGGCTACCAAATGCATGACCATCTTTAATAAGTTGCTTCCAGAATTCAGCCCATGCAGAATCTAACGCATAGCTATCTTGATTGGTTTTTTCATTAGCCAAAAAAAAGGTGGCTTTGACTTGATGCTGACGTAAAACATCAGCAACCTGTTTAGCAACAGACATGTTGCCTGTGTCAAAAGTTAAATAAACTTTTTTATCACAATCTGCTGCATGGGCAAAGCCAGCGGCTACCCAGAGGAACAAAGAAATAACTGAGAGATGCTTCGGCATTACTGCCATGGTGCACTCGGGTAGAAGAATATGCCGTGAGGACTTTTACCCACAGGTATGGTGGTAATTAATTTTCTGCTCGCAATATCAATCACCCCCACTTTTTTAGCAAATCTAAATGTCACCCATAGCTCTTTCCCATCAGGTGTGACATCCATATCATCAGGACCTGATGGCAAACCAGTAATATCCCCCACCTTTTCCAAAGTATCCATATTGAGGATGCTAATACTTGGCTCCACGCGGTTACTCAAGAACACATGTTTCTTGTCACCCAAGGGTCTAAAATTATGAGCCCCCTTGCCTGTTTTTATTTCTTTAATAACTTGGCGTTTTTTCCAATCGATGACTTGAACAGCATCAGATCCAGTTAGACCAATCAATAAATGTTTATCGCCAGGCGTCATCCAAATACCAGCAGGCAAATGACCCACCGACATTTTCCAAATAATCTCTTGAGTATCTAAATCAATAGCAATTAATTCATCAGAGTCTTGCAATGTCACAAAAGCAGTTTTGCTATTACTTGTAAAAGTAATGTGACTAGGTGTTTTAGGTGCCTTAATAACTTTTAACAAAGTTAGCTCTTGGGCTTTGGCAGCGTAGATATCGATGCGATCTAAACGATTACCTGCGGCAATGAAAAACTTTTTGTCAGGTGAATACCCAATATGGTACGGGTCAATGATGTTAGATAGACGACCTATTTTTTCGCCAGTCTTAGGATCTAAAAACACAACCTCATTACCCGTCGCATTCGCCACCAATACCGCCTTTTGGTCTGGTGTAATCATGAGGTGATGTGGTTCTTTGCCAATATGGAAGTTTTTATAAACCTGGCGCTTATCCATGTCGATCAGACTAACGCTCGCGTCACCGGAATTTAAGACAATCGCTGTTTTTCTCTCAGACTCAGCCGCATGTGAAAAAAGACTCACTAGAAGGCCTAGTGATAAAAATAATTTAATTAATTTATTCATAGAGGGATTTTAAAACCCAAACCCCCAAAACGATCAATATCCTTGAATTTTATTGATATATAGCAAATTGATCTCACCCCATCCATCTATCCAATAGCGATCAGATAGCCTAAAACTAATGGCTAAATATATATTCAAAAACAAGCGCCATTCCTATGCCAATCATTAGACCCATTGCCCATTTAATCATCTTCATATGGGAGTTAATGGATTGAACTTCAACATTCACTGCATGTATAGCAGTTGAACACTCCGCTCTAAAACTGACAATCTCTGAGCGAATTTCCGTCAGATCGTGTTGAGTGGCTAAATGATGCCCACTGTCCATCACAATTGTTTGCATAGCTTTTGAAAGGGTCTTGGCTTGGGCAAGCTCCATACCTGACTCTTCGAGTGTGTCAGCAAATTTCATGGAGTCAAATATAAACACTTAAATCCTTTCAATTAACGAGCTGTATTCATGAATAAATTAGTGAATAAAATTGTGCTGAATAAGTGAAGCCACAACTGCCGCCACCAAAATTCCAATCATCCATCTCAGCATTTGTATTTCACCTTTTAACTCGGTTTTGACAAGCGCTATTTCTGAGCGGCACTCTGATGCAACTTTCTCCACATCTTGTTTGGTGGCTAAATCAGAATACTGGCCATCAAATATGCCTTTTAATTTTTTCGACAAGGTGCTTGCCTGATGAACTTCCATGCCTGACTTGGTTAAATCACTGACAAATTCGTATGTGTCAAAATGAATCATTGCGCTCCTCAGTTGTTTATTACTTATTATTTTTATAAGTATATATACGTGAGCCCTCAACTTGGAATAACCTAAAAAACTAAGGGAAATGAAACAAAGCTCCTACTATTTCTTGATGCTTTCAAGAATCTTCTGTAGTCGCTTTGTAGACATGGGCGTTGGCGTTTTAAGCTCCTGGGCATAAAGTGCCACCCGCAATTCTTCTAACTGCCACCTAAAATCTTCTAGGCGAGGATCTAAAGAACCGCCGTAGGCTTTTTGAGACTGAATGAGTTTTTGCCAAGGATTTAGCAAAGATTGCCATTCTGTATGGCATTGTTGATCACGAGCCGGATTACTTCTGAGTTTATCAATTCGCATCACAATAGCTTTTAGATATCTAGGCAAATGAACCAAATATTCATAAGGTGTTTGCGCAACAAATTTAGCATGAATAAGCTTTTGTAACTGCCCAACTACATCAGTATGAGCTGAAGCAGATAAAGCTTTTAACTGAGCCATACGCTTCTGTACATCCACATAAGCCTGCAGACTTGCTAGAGCATGCCTTGCCACTTCTTGAGCGATGAGCGCCAATTTAGGCTTGCCAGCATCCAAGCGCTCTTTAAATGTAGCTTCACTCACTGGCAAGGGATCCATCAAGCAGGCACGCTCTAATGCCAAATCAAGTACTTGGGTGATGAGGTCCTCAGATTGCCCTAAGTTCATAAATAACAAACCCATATCTCGCGCACCAGGCAATTGTTTATGCAATGCTCTAATGGTGTCTTTCATTTGAAGTGCAAATAAGCGCCTCAACCCTTGGGTATGTGCCTTTCTCGCCAGTTCAGGATCATCGAATACTTCAATATTGCAATGGGTGTCTTTATCTACTAACGCAGGATAACCATAGAGGGTCTGCTTACCTTGCTTAATCTCTAACATCTCAGGCAAAACACCAAATGTCCAAGACTTGATATTTTCAGTTTCTGAAGAATGAGCAGTTTCTTTTTCTAGATGCGCATGACTCACCAAACCATTTGACTGATTGTCTAATTTCGGAACAGCAGGAACCGCTGCAACTGCCGCCACCTCCTTAAACATATCTCTAGCTGCCTGAGCATATTCAGCGCGCAATTTCCCAAGGTTTCTATCTAGGTCAATTTGGCGGCCATATTCATCAACCAAACGGAAATTCATAAAACAATGCAACGGCAAATTTTCTGGACGGAAATCAGTCCTCTGCGTTTGTACTTGAGTTTGAGAACGAATATCAGCAATGATCGCTTCTAAAAAATCTCCCTCACCAAAAGCGTCTTTTTCATTGGCGCGCTCTACAAAGCCTTTAGCAAATTCTGGCAAAGGTACACAGTGCCTTCTTAATTTTTGCGGCAATGATTTCAGATACAACTGAACTTTTTCAATACAAAGCCCTGGCACTAACCATTCGCAACGCCTTTGATCAATTTGATTGAGAGACGCAAGCGGCACCACCATCGTGACTCCGTCTTTAGGGCTACCCGGTTCAAAGTGATAAGTGAGCTGAAGCTCTGTACCCGCCATCTTGATCGTTTTAGGATAACGATCAATCGTGACCCCAGCAGCTTCATAACGCATCAAATCTGATTTATCTAGCTTTAGTGTGGCGCCATGCTTAGGCTCTTCTTTTAACCAAGCTTCTAAACTCGCCCTACTTAATACCACTGGCGGTAGTTTCTGTTCATAAAAAGCAAAGAGCAACTCATCATTAACCAAAATATCTTGCCGTCTAGAGCGATGCTCTAGAGCTTCGATTTGTTTAACTAGCTGTTGGTTGTGCCAAAAGAAACTCAACAAAGAACCGGTTTGCTTTTGTGATTGCGCTGATTCAACTTGACCCAGCAATTCGCTTTCAACCAGGGCTCTTTGAATAAATATCCGGCGAGCCTCTAATGGGTCTTTAGGTGCAAAGCGTATTTTTCTACCATGATAGATAGGCAGCCCATATAAGGTGCCACGCTCATGCGCCATCACTTCACCTTGACGACCATCCCAAAATGGATCACTCCAAGATTTAACGATGCGGTGAGAAGCTACTTTTTCAACCCACTGGGGTTCAATCTTAGCAATTGTTCTAGCGAATAAACGACTGGTCTCTACCAACTCAGCAGCCAAGAGCCAAGCCCCTGCTTTTTTACCAATGGTGGAACCTGGCCAAATATTTAATTTGATACCACGGGCACCTTCATAGATATTGGGCCCATTTTTATCATTTTCGGATTTCTTGGCGATGTTGCCCAATAAGCCCGTTAATAACGATAAGTGCACTTGTTCAAAGGTCGCTGGTGTGGGGTTTTCTTTCCACCCCTGCTCCATCAAAAGATGATGCAGCTGCCCATGGACATCTCGCCATTCCCTCATTCTCCTAGGAGAGATAAAGTGACTTTTACATAAGTTTTCTAATTGGCGGTTACTCTGCTTGTGAACCAAGGCATGTTGGTACCAATCCCATAACTTCACATAAGATAAGAACTCTGATCGTTCATCGGCAAATGTTTTATGGGCAGCATCTGCTGCTTGCGCCTGATCCATAGGACGATCCCTTGGATCTTGACTGGCCAAAGCCGTAGCAATAATTAAGACTTCTCTTAAAGCCTGATTGTCACGTGCAGCTAAGAGCATACGGCCGACTCTTGGATCTAGAGGTAAAGAAGCTAACTGCTTGCCAATTGGCGTTAAAGCCCCTTGCCTTGGTCCTTCAGATTCCATTGCCCCCAACTCTTCTAAGAGCTGAACCCCATCGCTGATTGCGCGTCCCAATGGCGCATCAATAAATGGAAATTCTTGAATACGTGGCAGTTTCAGAGCACGCATCCGCAAGATGACGGCTGCCAAAGAGCTTCTTAAGATTTCTGGATCGGTAAATTTAGGTCGGGCATTAAAGTCTGCTTCGTCATATAAACGAATACAAATACCATCCGATACACGACCGCATCGACCAGCACGTTGATTGGCAGCCGCCTGAGAAATAGCTTCAACTTGTAATTGCTCTACTTTATTCCTGTAGGAATAACGTTTAACGCGAGCTAAACCCGCATCAATCACATACCGAATCCCAGGAACTGTTAATGATGTTTCTGCCACATTAGTAGCTAGAACAACCCGGCGGCCCTGCCCTTGCTGAAATACCCGCTCCTGCTCAGCCACCGACTGTCGTGCAAATAAGCTTAAAACCTCGGGGTGATAGCGTTGATTAAGAACATGGTCTTTGCGCAAAGCTTCGGCACAATCTCTAATTTCGCGCTCTCCTGGCAAAAAGACCAAAACATCACCAGCGCCATGAGTCCCTTCACGCCATAACTCAGCCACGGCTTCGACCACCGCATCAGCTATTTCTTTTGGCTCTTTTTTCCCAGGTTCTAATAAAGGCTGATACCTAACTTCGACCGGATAGAGTCGACCACTGACCTCAATCACGGGGGCTGGCATCTCAACGGCACCAAAGTGCTTAGCGAAACGATCGGCATCAATAGTGGCAGAAGTGACAATGATTTTTAAATCAGGGCGTTTAGGTAGCAGTTGCCTTAAGTAGCCTAAGAGGAAATCAATGTTTAAGCTGCGCTCATGAGCCTCATCAATAATAATCGTGTCATAAGCATTTAAAAGTGGGTCTCTTTGTGTTTCGGCGAGCAAAATACCATCCGTCATTAATTTAACGGAAGCAGTGGCACTAGTTTTATCAGCAAAACGAACCTGATAGCCAACATCCTCGCCCAGCGGACTACCTAGTTCTTGGGCAATACGTTTGGCCGTCGACGTTGCGGCAATACGTCTAGGTTGGGTGTGTCCAATGAGCTTACCCGTGCCGTTGGCACGTCCTCGCCCCATGGCTAGGCAAATTTTAGGTAATTGAGTGGTCTTACCAGACCCGGTTTCGCCGCAGACAATGACCACCTGATGCTTTTCTAAAGCTTGGGTGATTTTATCCCGCTGCCCCGATACGGGCAGAGCCTCAGGGAACTCAATTTTTAAAAGTTTGGTATTTTTTGGTAATTGCACCCTATAATTTTCCACTATGCCTACAAATTCATCCGAAAATAATTTTCCCTTCGTTGCTTGGCTGCGCGATGTAGCCCCCTACATCCATAGTTTCCGAGGAAAAACCTTTGTTATTGGATTTGCTGGAGAGCTTGTACAAAAAGGTGGTTTAGAAGCGCTGATCCAAGATGTGGCCATGTTACATGCCATGGGTATGCGCATTGTTTTAGTCCATGGTTCACGCCCTCAAGTTCAAGAACAATTGGATTTAAGAAAAGTAACTAGTCGTTATGGCACAGGTGCCATGAGTGGTTACCGTATTACCGACCCCGCAGCTCTTGAATGCGCCAAAGAAGCTTCTGGTGAATTACGCCTAGACATGGAAGCTGCTTTTAGCCAAGGTTTGCCGAATACACCGATGGCTGGATCACGTATATCCGTTATCTCTGGCAACTTCATCACAGCAAGACCTGTAGGCATTGTGGATGGCGTTGATTTTATGCACACAGGTTTAGTGCGTAAGGTAGATTCGGAGTCTATCCAACATTCACTAGCCAATAACAAGATTGTTTTGATGTCGCCACTTGGCTTCTCACCAACAGGGCAAGCGTTTAACATCGCTTATGAAGATGTAGCAACAGCTACAGCCATGGCAATCAAAGCAGATAAGCTCATTTTCTTAACTGAATACAACGGCTTAACAGATAAATCCGGTGAGTTAATTAAAGAATTTTCTTTGCGCCAATTAGAAGAACACATTAATGGTTTAACGCTCGCTGATGCGGACCTAAAAGTCTTACTACAGAATGCTATTAGAGCGATTAAGTCTGGTGTGAGCCGTGTTCACCTACTACCCCATGACCGAGATGGCGCTTTACTAGAAGAGCTCTTCACCCATGATGGCATCAGTACGATGATTGCCGCATCCGATATTGAGCATCTACGCGAAGCCAATCTTGACGATGTCGGTGGCATTTTGCAATTGATCGAGCCTTTGGAAGATGAAGGTATTTTGGTGGCTCGTGGTCGTGATGTTATTGAACGTGATATTACGCACTTCTCTGTGATTGAACATGACCGCGTTCTTTTCGGTTGTGCGGCACTCTTTACCTATCCGAATGGTTTAGGTGAGTTGTCCTGCCTAGCCGTAGATCCTGAAGCACAAGAGTCTGGCGATGGCGAGCGTTTATTAAAACGTATTGAAGCTAGAGCCAGGGCCCAAGGCTTGAAAAAATTATTTGTACTCACCACCAGAACTGAACATTGGTTCTTAAAACGTGGATTCGTACGAGCAACTGTGGATGATTTACCTCCAGAAAGAAAAGAACTTTATAACTGGGAACGTAAATCAATGGTTCTTATTAAGACTATTTAACTATTATTGATATTAAGAGGTAAAAATGGCTCGCATAATTCATTGCATTAAATTGAATAAAGAAGCGGAAGGTTTAGATTTTGCTCCGATGCCTGGTGAATTAGGTAAAAAGCTCTGGCAAGAAGTATCTAAAGAAGCTTGGGCTGGCTGGCTCAAACAACAAACGATGTTGATTAATGAGAATCGCTTGAATATGGCAGACGCACGTGCACGACAGTATTTACTTAAGCAAGTTGAAAAATATTTCTACGGTGAAGGCGCTGATACGGCGCAAGGCTTCACGCCAGAGTCGAAGTAATCATTATGTTGTTATTACGAGCAGATGCTAGTTCTAGCTTCTGCTCGTTTTCTTTTGTGCACATCCCTGTCCTGCGTACCTTAGCACTCGTATTGTTAACAGCTGCTCTGGCAACTGTTGCACCCATAGTGACTGTTGCAATCGCTGACAGTGATGTCAACCTGCATATCGCCAACGATGAAACGCTTCGCTACACCATCACCCAAACTTGCCCTGCAACAGCTAACCCTTCTTGCGTAACTCAAGTAAAAGCGATTGGCTTATTTAGCAAATACGCTGGAAAAGAATTTCAAGAGTTTGTGAAGACCCTGCCTCATGATGACCGCCCTGTCGCCATCCACTTTAGTAGCTTGGGCGGGAATTTAGCGGGCGGCCTTCAAGTAGGTCAGCTTTTACGTGAATATGAGTTCATCACTCAAACAGGTTTTGATGAGTCGGTGTGTTATTCCGCTTGTGCCTATGCGTTCATGGGAGGCACGATTCGACAATTAGGACCTCAAGAAAAACTAGGACTCCATCAGTTTTATTCGCAGACCAATGAAATTAATGCCAGCAAGGCTCAGAGCATTTCGGCGTTGATTAGTAATTATTTAAGTTAAATGGGTATTGATCAACAGGTGTTGAAACTAGCCTTAGGTACACAACCGAATAAATTAGTGATTGTTAATAAAGAGCAAGCCAAGCTACTCAAAATTGATAACAGTGACAATCCCTATAACCCTTGGAAATTAGAAGCGACCCCTCAAGGCGTTTTAGCGGCAATGGCTACTGAGCGGCAACCTAACCGGCCTTGGTTAGTAACAGCTTTAGTCAGCCGCTTAGATGGTCAAGTGCGCTTAATGATGCAATTGAAAAATACACAAGCGAATGCTTCTACAGCATGGCTCAGTAGCCTGAATGCCCAGTACCAGATACGTGTGGCCAACAAGAATGTCCCTTTGAAACTAGTGAGAAATTGGCAGATGGTGCAACCATCGATTACCCAAGCTTGGTTTGAAATGCCACCAGAGGTTTTAAATGCGTGGAATCAAAGCAGTGCTACCGCCAGTAACACTGCTAATAGCAGTACCAACAGTAATCCCAATATCAGCCCCCAACAACTGACTTGGCAGTTTCTGATTAATAGTACGGATACGCGTCTAGGCACACATCAACTAAAACCCAAAACCTCATTGGGCTTGATGAATTTTTTTGCCAGCTGGCAAGCGGTGAACCGTAGTCGTCAGTAAGAAATTTAGTGAACCACGGGCCCACTACTACCTGAGCCACCAGCACCGGCATCAGGTGTATCGCTTAGGGTGACAGAAGGTCCATCAGGCGCTGTAGGTTCTGGCAAACCAACTCCCCAAGCAGCTAATTCTTGGAGCTTGTCTAATAACAAGACATTGAAATTAGCATATTTATTCAAACAAGTTTTTATTGCGTCTGAGAAAGTCATATAGATATCTTTTTAATGATTAAAGTCCATAACGTTTACGAATCAATTCAACGTGCTCTTTAGCAATAAATATTTCCTGAACATAATGTAAATGCATGACCGGAAACTTCATCTCCTGTAATCCCATCTGAATCTCATCAATTTTATCTTTCATCATTTGGCGTGTTGCCAGATCTGCTTTTAAGTAGTTTCGCTCAATAAACTCCAAATCTTTATACCAATGCGTAATTTTGTGTTTAACGTAAAAGTGATAAATACTTGGTAAAAAATGGGCTAGCGGCCAAAGAATAGTCAGCATAGGCACCAATATCAATAATATTTTTAGAATAAATGCTGATAATGCTGGCGATAAATGTTGGCTTAAGAAAGGCCTACCGTGAGCATAAAAATCCTCTGCCGTTTTATTTGGTTTAAATGCGCCCATTTGAGAAAAATTAGGAAATTCATCTTTATCACTCAATACAGACTGCTCAGAAGCAAATTTCTTTTGATATTCAGCCAAAATCATGACAATACTTGGATCTAAATCATTGCTAACAATGACATAACTGGTAGTTGCCAAATAGTTAATATCTTTATTAGGTATAGCCTTACTAGGTATATGCGCAGATGCTGGTAAACGACTGAACTGCAAATGACTCAAACGACGACTAACTCCCTCCAAATCATCTAGAGACAATAACTCAACTTGGCCAGCACTAATTTGATTCCATAAATCATGAGACTGAGCATCTTTACCAGGCAAGCCACCCAAGGTAATCCAAACATCCCAATCCTGAGTCATATTTACTTTTTGGGGCCAAACATTGATTAAGTTAGTGTTTTCAGGTGTGATACCTACCTGTTTAAATATGGACTCCAAGGTATAGTCAGAGGAATAGATTGAAGCCTTAGCCTCTTTACTAGAGAACGCAGGCTTTTCATTTCCCTCTGGCGTTGACCAAAAGATAATTTTTTTACCTTTTAAGTCTTTTAAATTCTTAATATTATTTTTACCAGCTTTCACATAAAAAAGAATAGCGCCCTTTGAGACTGCTCCCAATGAGGAATAGCGCTCTACAACATCATCGGGTAACTTAGCACCGGTATTAGATGAGTAGACAAAGTCGACCTCTGGATCATTAATCAAAAACTCTAAATTGGGCTTTTCTGTAGCCGCATCTGCTTGAGTCTTAAATCTGAGCTCAATACCATTTTCACCCAAATATTTTTTAAGTTTTTCCAGGGTGCTCTTGGGCTTAGGCTGGCCGTTGACTAATTGTGTTGTTTGCACACCCACTGTGACAACTGACTTAGGGTAATAAAAATAAAAAACTAATGCTAGCGCTGTAATCAACGCCAGGACACCCGCAACCCAAGCTTTGATGGATGACAATTTAATTAATAACTGAACCAAACGACTCATACAATTACCTATTCTTTTTAATAAAATCAATTAGCACAAGCCGTGCCATATTGAGGAATCGCACACGAGTCTCCAGGCGCAGACTCTCTTGAACAATGGGCATAGGCATTTTGTTTGGCAGTGTCTAAATTATTATCAATATAAGCAAAAATATTATTAGAATTGCTATAAATAGCTAAACAACGATAGGCGCCGCCAATCAATTTTTTACACTCACCCTGATTTTGCTTAAGACAAGAATTGTAGGCCGCCGCATCAGCTGCCTCTTGAGTGACGTAACCCTTAGCCCAACCAAATTCTTTCGTATTGCGAGTGACGTAATAGATGGAGTTATAAGTAACTTGACTAGCTTGTTGAGGCGCTATTGGAAGAGGCGCAGGAGCTGGGATACTTCTACCATCTGCACTTGCTCCACTATCAAGACTCATCCCACTTAATGGAATAAATTGCCCGCCAACACCCAAAAACTGTAAATCTTTATATTCACCACCAAACATACGAACAACACTCAAATCAACTTTATAGGTGCTAAAAATTAAATAATCTTTGCGTTCAGATGCATCGTTGACCATGGCACCAGCAACTCCAGCGACCAAATTAGTAATGAAATTCTGTTCGCCAGATTTTTCAGCTAATTTTTGACGCACTTGCTTAGCAATGAATTCATTAAATTCTTGCTTAGTTGGATTGGTGGCATACAAGGCCACTGCTATTACTGCGATCACCCCAATCAAGAAATGATTATTTTCTTTTTTTGCTACTGCCTGATACGGCTGTTGATCACTCATCGTGAACCTTTCTTAGATAAACCTCATCAACAAATGAAGTAGGATAGCTTGCATCTTCCAAAATCTAAGTCCTATTGGACCCCCGTTTAAATGAGCAACCACAATTAAATAGGCGCATTCCGGATAACCAAGAATGCGCCTATTTTTTAGCTTAACTATCTAATTAAGCGGTAACTACTGATTCTGGACCAAATCGGTTATCACCAATCGTGCCACGCTGGCAAAACCATACCAACATAAGGATCGCACCAATCAAGGGTACACAATAAATCAAAAGAAACCAACCGCTTTTATCTTTATCATGCAAGCGACGTACGCTAACCGCTAGCAAAGGCAAGAATAGTGCTAGATAAACAATCCCGCCCAACACTGGGTTAATCATGGTACCAATCAAAGCAATTAGCACATAAAATAACTGGAACCACCAAAATTCTGAGCGAGAAGCACGCCCTTTAAATTCGGCATATTTATTAAAACAAACTTTAACTGCATCTGTGAAATTCATAACTTTCCTTTCTTCCTTACATTAAAAATAACCAAAAACCATTATTTACAAATAAGATACGGCGCCACCAATTAATAAAAGGATTAACTCAAATAAAACAGCCGAACCTATATTAAAGGGCTGGGTTTTACTTGATATAGCCGCCACCTTCAAACCGAACATAATATGGAGGACAAAGATAAAAATTCCCGCAATCAAGTGCACTGCAAATAAGAGGCGCCATGAGAGTGCTCCGAGAATGGCAGCAATAACACTTGGCGCCAAAATCATCAAGCCCGAACGAATCGCCGCATTGGAGTCGCCATATCCAGCCATAAATCCAACTGGAAATAAGAAGGCCCAAAAATTAAAGTTCTGATTAGGTAACTGAAATAATTGTTGGTAGCTATTAGGCAGATCTTTAACCATCGCTACCACATCTGGCGAACTACTATTAGTCGCAGATGAAGAACCTACAGGTGCTTTAGGGGCTGCACCTAAAGGTGCACCACAATATTCACAAGGCCCAACAGATGCTTTATTTTCTGCACCACAACTAGAACATTTCATATTCATTTCCTTTTAGTTAAATCTCATAACAGTGAATCACTCCGCACTGGCGGTGTTTTCTTCCGTTCTTCTTCGACAGGTTTAGAGGGCATGGGTGCCACTGGAATTGGTTTGGAAGGCGATGGTAATGACTGATTGTAGGGGCGCGGCTCATAAAACTTAGCGCAATAACGACGGAATTTCTCAGTATTTTCATACCTTGCAAACGCTATAAAATTTTCCGGGTTTTGTACGCCAGACCAACCAATTGCTCGCTGATCCAAGTCCTGGTAATACATACTTAGCAATAAAGGTGAACGGTCTTCCGTACGGCAGTTAAAGGCACCAACAGCAACCCTCACTTTATAGGGGCGATCACCAAAATACTGAGTTTGAACATAAGTTAAGCTTTGCGTGAAAAATAATAAGTCCCCCTTTCTTTGCATCGATTGCGGCGAAATAACATAGCGCGATAGTGCTGTTTTAGGGTCATTACCTGGGTTAAATGCAACATCATCCGTCCAATCCATAAATAAACTTAGATCGACGGGACGAACCCCGGACTTACTGAGAAAACATAAAGCATTAACGAGAACTGTGTGGATGCCATTAGGGTTTTGAGACAAAATAATCGGTTGTGAATTAGGCGTTCCGGTTGCAACCAGCCATCCCTTTTCCTCCATATAATTTCTAGAGGTTTCTTGAGATGTGCCAACCGAACAATCTGCTACATATTGGCTGGATATGTACGCGTAGTTCAAACCATTAGGTGTCTTTTTAGACCCACTACCAGGATCGTGGCGATACATATATCGCACCATCGATGTGCTGTAGTCCAAGGAATCTATATCGACAGCAAATCGACTGTTGTCATTCGATTGACCATTGAATACCCAATTCAATGCCCAGGCAGAAGGTACTCCCAACGCAAAAGTGAAATAGGATAATAAACTCAGGATGAAAATTCGCACACAACTCACCATAAAAATAAGCTAGCCCTTACTGAATACTTTATAAAGATCGCAGCTAGAGTTGATAGGAAAAGTCCAGTGCCAAGCATAAAGATTATTACCAAAATTGTTTACCGTGTTTACGCAAGAGATACAAGTCATACGTACCAAACGAAAAGCTGTAAATCCAAGGTAGCCAAACTAAAAAGCCTGCCGTGCCAAAAATAACGGCTAAATATAAGATGCCTTTTAGCCATAAGCCGCGGAAAAAGTACCAGAATGGGCCAAACCAAAACGCACCCCAGTTAAATTTAAACTGTGGTCCACCTTGTGGATTTTTATCAAATTCAGCAAAAGCAGCCTTGTAATACTGTGGTAAATCAATCGCATAGTCTTGATTTTGGGAGCTAGCTGCCGGGGCTGCAGGAGCAGACACAACCGAAGCGCTAGGCGCGGCGGGAGCACTATTCGCAGTTGGTCGAGAAAGACTCGCACCACAATAAGCACATTCCATCAAATTATCCGGATTTTGAGCGCCACAACTTTTACACTGCATACATCAATTCCAATTCAGATTTAAATATAATTAACAAGGACTTATAGCTTATTTCTATCTATAATGTATATATAGTAAATATAACAGAATTAACAGCAATACTGAAGCTGAAAGGTAGTCTCTTATGGCCATCATCGATGTCGTAAAGTGGGATGAAGAAACCCACCGTAACCAAGCTATTAACAAAGCACAAGGCAAACCGATTCTTCCTATGGATCAGGTCTATGCTTGGAAGTTTGATAGCACTGAATTATCCACATGGACCCAGTTAATTGTTCATGAGTCCCAAGAGGCGGTGGTGTTCCGTGGCGGCGCCATGGATGGCCCCTTTGGTCCAGGTCGCCATGTGCTTAAAACAGAAAACTTGCCGGTCATTGGCAAACTTCTGAACCTTCCCTTTGGCCGCTCTCCTTTTACAGCTGAAGTTTGGTACACGAATCGTGCGATTCCTTTGGATGTCCAGTGGGGAACGCGTGAGCCGATCCGTATTCAAGATTCAAAATATGGCATCGTGATTCCAGTAAGTGCCCACGGTCAATACGCGGTGCAAATTGAGAACTCTCGTAAATTCTTGGTAAAGCTCGTTGGCACCATGAGCGAGTTCAATAAAGAAAAGCTCAAAGATTATTTCCGCGGATTAATTTTGACCATTGCCAAAACTACCATCGCCAAGAAGATGGGGGGCAATACCGGCTTATCTGTTTTAGAGATTGCCACACAGTTAACGGACATTTCTGACGCCATCAAAGCGGAGCTGAATGATCAGCTAGAAGACTTTGGTTTGAAGCTGGTGAATTTCTTCGTGAGCCATATTGATGTCAACGAAGATGATCCATCCATTAAGAAGCTTCGCGAAGCCCTTGCCAAGAAAGCCGAGATGGATATTGTTGGTTTTAACTATCAACAAGAACGTAGTTTTAATGCCATGGAAGGTGCGGCTGGTTACACCGGTGCTCAAGGGAATACGATGAATCAATTCCAAAATAGGCCAGCTGATGGCAACATCGGTGCCAGCATGATTGGTTTAGGCGTGGGCATGGGGGTTGGTGTGCCGATGGGGCAAACCATGGGACAACAATTTACCGGCGCCATGAATACGGCCTACCCTAATGCCGTTCCTCCGTATTACGCCCCACCGCCTGTAGCGCCTTACGGCACACCGGGCATGCCACCTGCAGCAGCTCCTGCCGCGCCAGCGATTGATCCGAATGAACGGATCCGCATGCTTAAGGAGTTAGCCCAGTTGCGTGACCAAGGTGTGTTAACCCCTGAAGAATTCGAAGCAGAAAAACGCAAGATTTTGGGTCAGTAAGTCCTCCTCTTAGTTTTACGATCAAGGATTGTTATGAGTTCACGTCTGTATTTATTTGTTGGTTTATTAGTCGCGGCCTTAATCATGGCACTCGGCCTCATTTGGGCCCCAAACTTAAACACGGGATTAGCGGCCGATAGTGCCAACTATTATTTATCCTTGGCCGTTTGTGCAGTCACGCCCATCTTCTTCTTTTTATCCTTGGGTCGCGATGACACGGCTGATCTGAATCGCAACAGCTTTTGGCGTGCTAACTTGAGCTACTTCTTAGGCCTTCAAGTGCTGCTCGTAGGATCTGAGTTTTATTACTGGATTATCAAAACGCCCGTGAGCTATAGCAGCTATTACAGCTGGGTGATGATTCAGTATGTCTTATTAGCCATCATCTGGCTAGCTGCTGGTCAAGTGCACCATATTCACCAAGAGTTTGAAAATAAAGCGGCCGTTGGTGGTGCGCGTAAAAACAATCTGCAAGAGCATATTGAGCAAACAGCTCAAACCCTGTATCAACTGACCAAGCATCATGCACAAGTGAAAAAGTCGATTGATTTGTTATTAGATGAGCTTCGCTTTTTACCTAAGTTCACCTCGCAAGATGAGTTCTCACGTTTATCGCAATTAGTACACCATTGGTCAAGTGCACAAATTAACGCCTTTCAAGGTTTTGATGCAAAGAGCACGACCGCAGCAGATGTTTTAGAGGCTTTTCAGCGAGAGACTAAACAACTATCCCAAAAGCTCGCACAAAGTAAGAGCGCCTAAAGTAGCCCTTCTTGCTGCGCCCCTATTGTTGTAACCATGTATTTAACCTGTTGTACTACTTGAATTAATAACTATGACTACTACCAACGAAACCATCACAAACACCCCTGCCGGTGAAGAGCAGTTCTTAAAAGGTATGGCTTACTTAAAGGGCATCGGCCAAACCAAGGATGAAGGCTTGGCGGCTGCTAATTTATTGGACGCGAGTGATTTAAATCACCCTACTAGCTTAGCCGCCTGCGCCCTTCTTTATTTCTGCGGGATTGGTGTAACACGCAATACCCAAACAGCTGCTGAGTTTGCACAGAAGTATTTATTAATTGAACCAACGGGTCGTTGCGCACGTATCGCTCATGAAGTGGTTGATGGCTCACTAGGCTCACAAAATGCCTTAAAGGCCTTGCACGCCTTGGATAACAGTGCTACCAACCTATCCAATTTAGGTCGCGATACGGTGAATAACGCCGATCAAGCTCGACAAGCTAAAAATAAACAAACCTACTTAATTGCTGGCGGTGCAGTCATTGCGCTATTACTGGTGGTATTTGTACTCATTCCTAAAATTGGTGGAGGCAGTGCTAGCAGCGAAGATCCCGAGAAATTATTTACATCAGACGAATTGAGCGTCGCAAAACAAAAAGCTCTGGAGCGCGCTGGGTTATATCGCACTGAAGCTAAAAATCAATCTGAATAAAGAAAATTATCATGTCTAAACTACTATCCAAATTATTCATAGCGACGTTACCGCTCTTACTGGCTGGCGTTGCTCAAGCCCAATCCATTGATGCAGCCATTGATTTATTTGACAAAGCCAAATACAACGAAGCAGCGAATGCTTTGCGTCAAATTTCTCCGGCTACATCCAAATCAAAAGCCTTTTTGTGCCAACTCTATGCTGATAGCTATATCAGCTCCAATGTTCAAGAAAGCACTAAAGTTTGCGAAGAAGCGGTTGCTGACAAAGATCCAATCGCTGTCTATTTGTACGCTTTGGCTTACCTTAATGGCAATAACAATCTCAATATCAATCAAAATGAAAAGAAAGGCGTTGGCTTTATGGCTAGCGCCGTGATTGAGTCAGACTTTGCTCCAGCCTATGATTATTTTTGTAGCCGCTTACTTGCAGAGCAAAATCTCGATGAAGCCATCAACTTTTGTAAAGTAGCTGCCTCAAAAGGTATGCGACGAGCCCTTTACACCATGGGTGTATTGATCAGTGAAGGTACCGGCGTGATTCAGGATTTCCAACGTGCTAAGAAAATGATGCTTGCCAGTGCCGCCTTAAATTACCCTGCTGCTTATGTTTATTTAGGCAGCTTAGCTAAAGAAGGTAAAAATGGAGAACCTAAGGATCTGAAGCAAGCCTATGCGTGGTTCTCTTTAGCCACCGCTGCCGATTCTAATAATCATCGCGCAATGGCTGAACGTGATTCGATCAATCTTTCTAGCCAAGATATGATAGCTGCACAGAAGATTGCAACTGAATGGAAATATCACACCCCCAAATTAGTGGATTACCACAAGGGTCGTTAATCATTCAGCATCAATCTTCCACTATCGATAGCGATATTGTGAAACTCGAACTTAGATCCCTTAAGAGGGTTCAAAAAAGCCTCTGAACCAGAAGCTTTTTTAATACCAACTTTTTTCTATCTAGTGAAAAAAGGAAGGCTTTGTTGCACCAGATACTGGTTCAGCAGAGGTTTTAGATCTAGGTTCAGTAACTGCTGCTAAATGTCCCCATTGAGCCGCTTGCTTTAACTGATTCAGCAATAAAGCCATAGATTGAACTGCTGGTGTAGGTAATTTGATGTTAAGGTTTTGGCCGCCAACTAATTGAAAATCGATTGAAAACATATTTTCAGCTTCGCTTAAATTAATTCCAGTCACTAAAATAGGTTCTTGCCCTAAAGGAAGATTACTTGCCTCTTGATATAGCTCATTAAGATCAGTGCTTTCTTTCGCTTCCTCTTGGAACTCTTGTACAGCCTGAGCAACCTCACTGCGATGCTGACGCTCAAGTGATAACTGAGTCAACTGATGAATGGCTTGCAATAAATTTAAAGTAATAAAGCGCGTAAACCACAGACGGAACTCCATGTCATCATCCGTGCTAAACCGAAACATCAAGCGATCTTCAGCGATGATGTAGCTACCGTTAAACTGTTTAATAGCCATCTAATAAATCAATTAAAAATCTGACGGCGCACTCCTTGAGCCTCGCCAATAAGTAGTATGTTTGCTTTTCTTCTAGCAAATAACCCATTACAGATAACTCCTGGAATCTGATTCAAATCAGACTCTAATTGAACAGGGTCAGTAATACTCAAACCTGCCACATCTAAAATCCAAGCTTGGTTATCCGTAACAAATGTCTGATTAGTATCTTTTACTTGACGAAGTGTCACGCGGCCACCCAACTTCTCTAACTCCCGTGTTACTTGAGCTTGAGCCATTGGAATTACTTCCACAGGTAATGGAAATTTCCCCATAACATCAACCTGCTTACTAGCATCACAGATACAAATAAAAGACTGGGCTAGTTGAGCAACAATTTTTTCCCTAGTTAAGGCTCCACCGCCACCTTTAAGCATATGACCTTGAGGGTCAATTTCATCGGCACCATCGACATACATAGGCACAGCATTTACAGCATTGCTGTCCAACACATTAAATCCATGCTTCCTTAATCGTTCAGTACTTGCTTGGGAACTGGAAATTACACCAGAAAAATAATCTTTATGGGGAGCTAACGCATCAATAAAAAGATTGGCTGTTGAACCAGTACCCACTCCCAAAATTCCACCAGGCGCCATTGCTTTAAGAACTTCATCTTTTGCAGCTTCCGCCACCATGGCCTTCAATTGATCTTGGGTATACATAGGGTCCTAATGGATAAAAAGAAACAAAATAGCTAAAAACAATAGAAAAACATATTCTTCTGATACATTCTTCACTTTAATACCTGCATTTTAAAATAGTCTGATGAGCACTTTACTAGAACAATTAAAAAAATATACAACTGTTGTGGCTGATACTGGCGATTTTGAGCGCATGAGAGCCTTTTTACCTCAAGATGCCACAACCAATCCATCCCTGATTTTAAAAGCCGCTCAGCTCACCTCCTATCAGGATCTAATCCAAAAAGTAAAAGCTGAAAACACGGGGAAACCAGTCACTCAATTAATTGATGCTCTATTAGTCGCTTTTGGTATTGAAATACTTAAAATTGTTCCTGGTCGAGTTTCAACTGAAGTTGATGCACGCCTATCTTTCGACACTCAGGCAACCATTCAAAAAGCTCGTGAAATCATTGCAGCTTATGAAACTGCCGGAATCTCAAGAAAGCGCGTCCTCATTAAAATTGCCAGCACCTGGGAAGGCATTCAAGCAGCGAAGGCTTTACAAGCGGAAAATATTGCCTGCAATATGACTCTACTCTTCAGCCTGACCCAAGCTGTTGCCTGCGCGAATGCAGGTGCGCAACTAATTTCCCCATTTGTGGGACGCATTACAGATTGGCATAAAAAAGCACTAGGATCTGGATGGACTGATGAAACTCATGGCGGGGCCAATGACCCTGGCGTAGTTTCTGTTAAAAATATCTATAACTACTACAAAAACTTTAATATCAAAACAGAAGTTATGGGAGCCAGTTTTAGAAATATTGGCCAAATTATTCATTTAGCTGGCTGCGACTTGCTAACCATTAGCCCAGAATTATTAGCTGAATTACAAACTAATCAACATCCACTTACGGTAGCTTTAAGTGCAGAAAATGCGAAAACTTTATCAATACAAAAAATAGACGCTAGTGAAAAATCTTTTCGCTATCAACTCAACCAAGATGCCATGGCTACAGAAAAACTATCGGAGGGGATTCGCCTCTTCTGCGCCGATATTGAAAAACTAGAAACTATCTTGTCAGCATAAATAAAAAGTGCTCATGGAGCACTTTTTTTACATCACTTTTAATTAATCTTACTTAACAACTTTAGCAACACGCTGCCGCCTTGCTTCATATAGAGTGACGCCACTGGCCACTGACACGTTAAGACTCTCAACACCACCCATCATGGGAATTTTCACCAATTCATCACAAGTCTCTTTTGTTAAGCGACGCATGCCTTCCCCCTCAGCCCCCATCACGATTGCAACTGGACCAGTGAAATCAACATCATACAAAGTCTTATCTGTTTGATCGTCAGTACCAATCACCCAAACACCAGCTTCTTGTAGCTCGCGCAAAGTTCTTGCCAAATTGGTTACCGCAATTAAAGGCATGGTCTCTGCCGCACCACTAGCGACCTTACTCACCGTAGCATTTAAATGAGCAGAACGGTCTTTAGGAACAATCACCGCATCTACACCAGCGCCATCAGCTACACGCAAGCAAGCGCCCAAATTATGGGGATCAGTGACTCCATCTAAAACCAACAAAAGTGCTGGCCCCTGTAGTGCATCCAATAATTCATCCAAAGTCTGTACTTTTGAGACAGTATCAGCGAAAGCTACAACACCTTGATGGCGGTCATTACCGGCCAAGGTTCTCAAACGTTCCGTATCAGCCTGATGCAAACGTCTACCTAAAATAGGCTCTGCAGACTTAATAAAATCTTGCATCCGACGATCACGTCTAGCTGGGTCAACATACACGGTTTTCAATGATTCAGGATCTTGACGCAATCTAGCAATTACTGCGTGAAACCCCAACAACATCTGCTTACCATCACCTATATGTTTATTTTCACTTCTAAAGTCCTGCTTAGACTCTTTTTTAAACTCTTTCGGAAACTCTTTATCTGACATTAACGACGACCTTTACGAATACTTAACTCATGACCCTTGGATTTTGCATTACTAGCTTTCTTAGGCTTCTTTCCACCTTTTGCAGCAGCTGTTTTTTTACTGGCTCGCCCTGCATCAGTCGCTCGTCCTTGCGATACACCATAGGACTCTTTAACTGGCTTTTTAATATCAGGTCGCGTCTTTTTAGCAGCTGCTCGCTTATTAGGTTTACCAGATTCTGAAGAAGCAAAACGACCTGCGCCACCTGTTAAGGCATTTCTATCTTGACCAGATTTAACAAGGCTGAATTCAATACGACGCGCATCTAAATCCACACGACTGACTAAAACATGCACACGATCTGTTAAGCGATAACGAATACCCGTACGTTCACCACGCAATTCTTGTCTAGCCTCATCATAGTGATAGTAATCACCACCTAATTCACTGATATGAATCATGCCTTCCACAAATAAGCTCTCAAGCTGAACAAATAATCCAAATGTAGCAACACCCGTAATTGTGCCGGCATACTCTTGACCTAAATGATCTCGCATGTAGTAGCACTTCAACCAAGCTTCCACATCCCTAGATGCCTCATCAGCCCTGCGCTCATTGGATGAACAATGCACCCCCAATTGAGCCCACGCGGCCATTGCTTCAGAGTTAACTTTTGCCTTACCCCCACGCGCTACCTTTACTCCTTTAGATGCATTAGCCTTGGCATCCTCATGAGATTTTTTAGCGTTCGCAGCATTCACACGCCCCGGACCACTTTTCGGCATCGCTAAGTTCAAAACCACATCAGATGGAATCGATGGTGAGTATGTTTTCTGTGCCAGAGTTGCTTTGATTGCACGATGGACCAGCAAATCAGGATAGCGACGAATTGGGCTTGTGAAATGCGCATAAGCGTTATAGGCCAACCCAAAATGACCATAATTATCTGGTTGATAAACAGCTTGTTGCATAGACCTCAAAACAACTGACTGCAACATGGCTGCATCAGGCCTTGGCTTAATATCTTCAATTAATTTTGAGAAATCTTTTGGTTTAGGCTTTTCACCACCACCCAAGTTCAAACCTGCAGTTCTTAAAACCTGCCTGAGAGTTAGTAGCTTTTCAACTGAAGGCTCAGCATGCACTCGGAATAACGCAGCATGTCCATGCTTGTCTAAAAAGTCGGCAGCGCAAACGTTAGCCGCCAACATACACTCTTCAATAACTCGATGAGCTTCATTACGAATTCGCGGCTCAATTCTTTCAATTTTCCCCAAATCATTGCTAATAATTTGAGTTTCCGTTGTTTCAAAGTCGATGGCGCCACGTTTATCTCTAGCTAAGCGAAGCACTTTATATAAGCTATATAAACGGTCTAAATTTTTCTTTAAATGCTTAAAGCGAGCAGCTTCAGGTCCATTAGAGTTACTAAGTATTTCCCAAACGGTGTTGTAAGTAAATCTTTGCGCAGAATGCATCACAGCCGGATAGAACTGATAAGCCTTCACTTCACCATTCATATCAATTACCGCATCGCAAACCATACATAAGCGATCAACTTCAGGCTTTAAAGAACATAAGCCATTAGAAATCTTCTCTGGCAACATCGGAATAACACGGCGAGGGAAATACACAGAGGTTGCTCGTGAAATTGCATCAGTATCCAAAGGATGTCCTGGCTTCACATAATGAGATACATCAGCAATTGCCACGATTAAACGCCACGCTTTTGCCTTACCCCATGTCACAGGCTCACAATAAACTGCATCATCAAAATCCCGCGCATCCTCACCATCGATCGTGACTAAAGGCACATCTCTTAAATCAACCCGCCCTTCTAAATCTTCTTCACGAATCTCATCAGGTAAAGCCTCAGCTTCCTTCATGGCTGCAGGAGAAAATTCATTGGGAACGCCATATTTACGGACAGCGATCTCGATTTCCATACCAGGATCATCAATCTCGCCAAGCACCTCAACAACGCGACCGACTGCCTGACGATAACTATCTGGATAGTCAATGATCTCAACAGACACTACTTGGCCTAATTTGGCATTTGCCTGACCTCTAGGAGGAATCAAAATATCGTGTCCGATACGCTTATCTTCAGGGGCACAAATTAAAACGCCGTTTTCATTTAACAATCTACCAATCACAAATTTATTGGCATGGATTAAAACTTCAGAAATTTGCCCTTCCGGTCTGCCTCGACGATCTAAACCAGATACCTTAACGATCACTTTATCGTTATGCATCACGCGAGACATTTCCTTTTCTGTTAAGAAAATATCTTCCCCACCATCATCAGGAATCACAAAACCGAAACCATCTCGGTGACCTTGAACAGTTCCTTGTTTTTCCGGCAATTTACGAGCTTTTGCCTCTGAAAGAACAAGCGTCTCTTTTGTATTTTTTCTAGTCATGCCCCATTGTCTTATAAGTTTGTGACAAGTATCAATATATTCTCAAGACTATAAACAATAAGGTCTCAATCTTTTCTTCGAGCAACAAAAAACGGCGCTTTTAGCGCCGTTTTTCCCAAAATTTGGCTTTATTTAAGCCTCAAAAGGATGTTGCAACAAAATTGTTTCATTGCGGTCTGGCCCCGTTGAAACCATCGCAATCGGAATTCCAGCAACTTCTTCAACTCGTCTCAAATAAGACTGAGCCGCCTTAGGCAACTGATCCCATTTCTGAACGCCTAAAGTGCTCTCGCTCCAACCAGAGAAAGTCTCGTAAATCGGCTCACAACGCGCTACAGCCTCAGATCCACGCGGCAATACATCCAATTGCTTACCATCCAAATGATAGCCAACACATAAGCGAATCTGCTCTAAACCATCCAATACGTCTAGCTTGGTCATACACAAGCCAGTCACGCCACTAATCTGAATAGAACGCTTCAAAGCTGCCGCATCCAACCAACCGGTACGACGTGGTCGACCTGTTACAGAACCAAACTCTTTACCCACCTCAGCCAAACGCAAGCCGATTGGATCTTGCGCCTTTGGATTGTCGTGGTCATATAACTCGCTAGGGAAAGGACCTGATCCCACACGCGTGCAATAAGCTTTTGTAATACCTAAAACATAGTGCAAGCTACCTGGGCCCACACCTGAACCAGCCGCCGCATTACCCGCTACGCAGTTGGATGAAGTTACAAAAGGATAAGTACCATGGTCAATATCCAACAAAGCACCTTGCGCACCTTCAAATAACAGGTTTTTGCCTGCTTTTTGAATCGCATCTAACTCGCTAGATACATCAGCCACTAAAGGACGAAGCTGCTCCGCGTAACCCAACATGCTGTCGCGTACTTGAGCAAAATCTAAAGCTGGTGCCTTGAAATAGTTAGTCAAAACGAAATTGTGATATTCCAAATTCTCTTCTAACTTCTTAGCGAAAGACTCTGGGAAGAATAAGTCTTGAACACGTAAAGCGCGGCGAGCCACTTTATCTTCATAAGCTGGCCCAATACCACGGCCCGTTGTACCAATCTTAGCTTGACCGCGCTTTGCTTCACGCGCATGGTCAATTGCCACATGGTAAGGAAGAATCAGGGTTGTAGCCTCTGAAATCTTCAAGCGTGAACGCACATCTACGCCAGCAGCTTCTAACTCACCAATTTCCTTAAATAAAGCCTCAGGAGACAACACCACACCGTTACCAATGTAGCAAACAGTCCCTGCGCGCATGATGCCAGATGGAATCAAGCGCAAAATTGTCTTTTGTCCATTAATAATGAGCGTATGGCCGGCATTGTGACCACCTTGGAAACGAACCACACCTTCCGCATGATCTGTTAACCAGTCAACAATCTTACCTTTACCTTCATCACCCCATTGGGTACCAATTACTACAACATTGCGGCCAGTCTTACTGGCAGTTTTCTGAACGGACATAAAAGAAGAATTTAATTAAGAAATGACTAAAAAGAGCATTTTACGCTCTTGGCTTGACGATCCACTCGCCTTTTTGCTCGACCAACTCGCGATCGCAGGAAAACTCCTCCCCATCCTGCTTGTGGCCTGGCAATAACTGAATAACTACCTCACCTTGAGATCTCAAGTCGGCAATTTTTTTACCTAATTGTTGATCAACAGACCATGGAGCCAAAATGGCCAACCTCTTAGATTTAACATTAGATAACCTTGATAATGTCATGATATCTAGAGAAAAACCTGTTGCAGGTCTTGAGCGGCCAAAGGCTTCGCCCACCATATCGTAACGCCCACCCCTAGCGATAGCAGTTGGCAAACCTTCAACATAGGCAGCAAACATGACTCCACTGTGATACTGGTAACCACGGAGATCAGATAAATCTAAATTGAGATTAGGGGCAATGTTGATAGCTCCTAAAGCACCACATAAACGCTCTAAATCAGCCAAAGCCACTTCAACAGTCTTAACTTGAGGCAACTTTTGACGCGCAGCAGCAATAACAGCATTCGGGGCACCATTTAAGTCGACTAGCGCCAAAATTGCCGATCGAACCTGCTCAGGCCAAGAACTCATAACCTGCCCCAAAGAAGATATGTCCTTGGCTTGCAAGCTAGCGTAAAGGCTATCTAAAGCTTCAGCAGCCGGCTTAAAGTCACCCAAAATACCAGCTAACAAACCGGCGTGACTCATATCCAAAGTAACTTCACCTACCTGCCCTAGATTTAGAACCTCAATTAATAAAACTTGAGCCTCCAAATCCGCTTCCCAACCGGCGTGACCATATATTTCAGCGCCTAGCTGAAGTTGCTCACGAGAGTAAGTACCTGGAGCAGCTTTAGTATGTAAAACAGATCCCGCATAGCAAAGACGTGTCACACCAGAACGATTCAGTAGATGCGCATCAATACGTGCCACTTGAGGTGTGATGTCAGCTCTTAGACCTAAGGTACGCCCTGATAACTGATCAACTAACTTAAATGTTTTTAAATTTAAATCTTGACCAGTACCAGTCAATAAAGAATCTAAGAACTCCACCATAGGTGGCATCACAAACTCATAGCCATAGGATTGAAAACGATCCAAAAAGAGGCGTCGCAACTCCTCAATTTTTCTAGCCTCAGACGGTAATACGTCTGCGATATTTTCAGGTAATAACCAACGGTTCATTATTTAGCTGCCGGAAGTTGAGGCATTGATCCAAAACCATTTCTTGGACTGCTGCCTTTCATAAATTTTAAAAAATCAGTATTAGGTTCTAAA
Organism: Polynucleobacter sp. MWH-Spelu-300-X4; assembly: GCF_018687515.1. Lineage (NCBI taxonomy): Bacteria > Pseudomonadati > Pseudomonadota > Betaproteobacteria > Burkholderiales > Burkholderiaceae > Polynucleobacter > Polynucleobacter sp. MWH-Spelu-300-X4. The sequence goes on along the minus strand of NZ_CP061294.1, from coordinate 806,584 downwards.
ACCATTAAATCTTGCTTAGTCTTAAAGCTTGATCGATAAGCCTCAAGACTTCTGTAAAACTGGGCAAACTGCGGATCACGGCCAAATGCCTCACCATAGAGAGCCGTCGCTTTAGCGTCACCTTGCCCCTTAATCTTTTGTGCATCTCTATAAGCGCGTGACAAAATCACATCACGCTGACGTTCCGCATCGGCACGAATTTTTTCTGATTCAGCAGCACCTGTTGATCGCAACTCATTAGCCACACGCTTACGCTCCGCCTCCATGCGGCGGAAAACAGATTCACTAATCTCAGCTAACAAGTCGATGCGCTTTAAACGAACATCCACAATCTCGATACCAATATCTGCAGCCTCTTCGGTCACTTTCTTACGGATATTTTGCATGACTTGCTCACGCTGCTCAGAAATCAATTCTCTAACTGTGCGCTTTGTAAATTCCTCATTTAGAGCAGACTTAACCAATTGATTAAGTCGGTCTTGCGCCATACGCTCATCACCGCGGAAACTAATAAAGAAGCGGCGAGGTTCAACAATCCGCCATTTCACATAAGAGTCCACCAATAAATTTTTCTTTTCAGCGGTAATAAAACGCTCCGCATCCGGCGTATCAATTGTCAAAATACGACGCTCAAAAAATTGAGTGCTTTCAAATGGTGCTGGCAATTTAAATTGCAATCCAGGCTCTTGAATAACCCGCTTTAACTCACCAAATGAAAACACGACAGCGTACTGACGCTGATCTACGACAAACACAGTCGAAGAAATTAGCCCCAACAAAACAAAGAAGGCAACAACGATAGGAAGAATACGATTAGACATAATAATTTCTCCTAGCGCTCACGATCGCGATCACGGGTACGCAGCACGTTACTGTCACGACGTTGATCTGTATTAGTTGCCGCAGGAGTAACGGGTGTTGTTGATACTGCAGGTGTATTAGCGACGGTATTAGAACTTGGCACAGTAGCTGGTGTAGATGGCGTTACTTGCTGAATTAACTTATCCAAAGGCAAATATAGCAAACTGCTGTTATTGGCTTTTTGGTCTACCAACACCTTGGTGACATTCGTATAAACCTCTTGCATCGTATCAATATACATACGATCACGTGTCACCTTTTGAGCCTTGGCATACTCAGGTTGAATTAACTTAAAGCGCGCAGCATCACCCTCTGCTACTGCCACAACTTTGGCTTTATAACCCTCAGCCTCTTGCATTAAACGATCAGCAGCACCTTTAGCTTTAGGAACGATGTCATTGGCATATGCTTGACCTTCATTTTTCAAACGCTCACGATCTTGACCAGCTTTTACTGCATCATCAAACGCTGCCTGAACAGGCTCAGGTGGCTGAACATTTTGAACGGTCACGCTAGTGACAAAAATACCTGCCTTATAACTATCCAAAATCTTTTGAATAGACATATTCAAATCAACTGCCAACTTTTCACGATTCTCGTATAGGACATTGTCCATCTTGCTGCGGCCAACGATTTCGCGAACAGCCGTCTCTGCAGCCTGAACAACAGCAGCATCAGGGTCTTTATTATTAAATAAATATTCCGTCGCATCTTTAAGACGGTATTGCACAGCGAAGCGCACATCAATAATGTTTTCATCTTCAGTCAACATCGATGAGTCTTTTAAATTCGAGGCCTTAATAACCGTTGACCTACCCACCTCAACGGATCGAATAGCCGATAAATTGACTACTTCATGTGTTTGCAATGGCCAAGGCATACGCCAGTTAATACCAGGTCTCGTTGTATAGCTATATTTACCAAACTGGAGCACAACACCTGTTTGCCCCTCTTGAATCATAAAAAAGCCACTAAACAACCAAACTACTAAAACAATTGTTAAAACAACACCTAAACCAAAACTAGGCTTCATACCTTCGCCACTTGGCTTTTTGCTACTTGGAGGTTGCTTGCTACCACCCTTCTTACCCTTGAACAGATCGTTCAAACGACCATTAAAATCTTTCCATAGCTCATCCAAGTCAGGTGGACCATCTTGTTTTTGAGGTTGACGAGGATTCTCCTCAGGACGAGGTGCGCCAGCATTTTTATCATCACGACCACGATTAGGGTCTGATTGATGGTTATTACCCCAACCGGGGTCATTCACCGAAAATATTTCTAATAATTTACGCATCGTTGGGAGAATAAAGTCCTGTACGAGTATGAAAAACATCTAACGATTCCCAGCGTTTAGCTGGGGCCTGAGATTCCATTTCTGCTACTGAAGGAACTTCCTCTACAGGAGCCTTCATTCTATCAGTGTTCTTAGCAAAATCAGCCAATGTTTGCCTAAGCAAATCTAGGCCGATACCTTCCTTAGCAGATATATAAATAGCTGTTGGCTTACCCTCACGGTCATAGCGAAGCACTGGGCCTCTCTCCATTAGCGCAGGAACTTGATCGATCTTATTAACCACAATCAATTGAGGGCTTTGATCAGCCCCAATTTCAGCTAAAACCTTATCCACCTCAATCATCTGCTGCTCACGATCAAAACTAGAGGCATCAACCACATGAAGCAATAAATCTGCTCGTACTGTCTCATCCAAGGTAGCCCTAAAAGCTTCTACCAATTGATGAGGCAAATCTCTAATAAAACCAACCGTATCTGAAATGACTGCATTTCCGATCTCAGGCAAATAAACACGACGAGAAGTGGTATCTAAAGTAGCAAATAACTGATTGGCCGCATAAGTTCCCGCCTTGGTTAAAGCATTAAATAATGTTGATTTTCCCGTATTGGTATACCCCACCAATGAAATAGAGAAAACATCCCTTCTTTCTCTAGATCGTCTTTGCGTTGCCTGTTGCCGCTGTAGTTTTTCAAGCTCAGCCTGCAAGCGCTTTGCTTTATTTTCAAGCATGCGGCGATCCAACTCCATTTGAGTTTCACCAGGACCGCCACGCATACCAATACCACCTTTTTGACGCTCTAAATGGCTCCAAGCCTTAACTAACCTTGAGACTTGATATCTAACATTGGCCAACTCAACCTGAGTTTTACCCACATGACTTTTAGCTCTTTGAGCAAATATATCCAATATCAGACCGGTTCTATCGACCACATGGCAGTTGAGATGACGCTCTAAATTTCTTTGCTGAACCGGTGATAGCGCGTGATTAAAAATAACCACATCCACATCATTTGCTTCCATTTGCTCACGCAACTCAGTCGCCTTACCAGACCCCATATATAAAGCTGGATCAGGCTTTGCTCTCTTCGCAATCATAGTCATAACGGGTTGTGATCCAGCACTCGAGGCAAGCAAACTGAGCTCAGCCATACTATCGGCAAAGTCAGGCTTGCCACCAGGATCAATTCCAACCAGGGCGGCTTTAGCAGGCTGCATAGCTAATTAAGACGCAGGCGTTTCCTCATCAACACGGAAGCCCACTGCTCGAGCAGGGACTACTGTTGAAATCGCATGCTTGTAAACCATTTGAGTCACGGTATTACGTAACAAAATAACGTACTGATCAAAAGACTCAACATTACCCTGCAACTTAATACCATTCACCAAGTAAATAGATACAGGGATATGTTCTTTACGCAAAGCATTCAAAAATGGGTCTTGTAAAAGCTGATTTTTATTGTTGTTCATATTCGCTCCTTCTTTCTTTTTAATGGTTTGGAGTCTTGCTTTTTTACTAAATTAAAACTGATAAATCTTTATACAACATCACAAGTGTAACGAAGCTGTAAAAAAATGCTACTTACCCTTCTTTTTAATGTTCTTATCCTGATTCACGAAAGGGTTTTGGCCCGTTCTAAACTCCAAACGCAAAGGAGTTCCTCTCAGTTTAAAGGCCTCTCTAAAACGCCCCTCCAAGTAACGTCTATAACTATCAGTCACGCCACTTAAGGCATTACCGTGGATAACAACAATCGGCGGATTCGATCCACCTTGGTGGGCATAACGCATTTTTGGCCTAGACATCCCCACACGTTTAGGCTGCTGAAACTCAACCGCTTCCTCAAGAATGCGAGTTAATTTAGGCGTTGGTAACTTCATCATTGCAGCCGCATAAGCAGCATCAACATCCTTAAATAATTCTTTAATGCCAAATCCCTTAATAGCTGAAATAGGATGCACATTAGCAAAATCTAAGAAACGTAACTTTCTTGCGATGTCATTTCTGGCACGCTCTTTTTGATAATCATCCATGCCGTCCCATTTATTAACAGCTAATACGAGCGCGCGGCCTGCATCCACAATAAACCCTGCGATATGCGCATCTTGCTCAGAAATATCCTGCTGGGCATCTAGCATCAAAATAACAACGTTTGCATCGGCAATTGCTTGCAAGGTTTTAACGACTGAAAACTTTTCAATCGCCTCAAATACCTTGCCACGTTTACGCAAACCAGCCGTATCAATCATGATGTAAGGCTTACCACCACGCACAAATGGCACTTCAATCGCATCACGAGTAGTACCAGGCATATCAAAAGCGATGACGCGCTCTTCACCAATTAAGCTATTGATAAAAGTAGACTTTCCAACATTCGGACGACCCACGACCGCAATTCGCATCGGTTGGTTAGTTTTATCAACTTCTTCTGGCTCATCCGGAATACCCAAAGCATCCAAGGCTTCATCGATCATGGCACGCACACCATCACCATGTGCAGAAGAAATCGCCTGAGGCTCACCTAAACCTAATTCATAGAATTCAGCAGAAACTGTGGCATGAGACATACCCTCTGCTTTATTCACTGCCAAAATAACTGGTCGACCTGTCTTACGAAGAAAATCAGCGATCACTCGATCCTGGGGAGCCATACCTAAACGGGCATCCACCAAAAAGATCACAATATCAGCCTCAACTACAGCCTGTTTTGTCTGCTTGGCCATTTCAGCCAAAATGCCTGTCTTGGCTACAGGCTCAAAACCACCCGTATCAATACAAATAAACTCACGATCACCCATGCGACCGTTACCGTAATGGCGATCACGTGTTAAACCAGCGAAGTCAGCCACCAACGCATCGCGTGAACGTGTCAAACGATTAAAGAGCGTTGATTTTCCAACGTTAGGACGGCCAACAATGGCAATAACTGGTTTCATAAACTTCTTTGCTTTTCCAAACTCAAATAAAGAGAGTTACCCCTCTTTATTCAATCTTTATTTTTTTGTTGTTTTTATTTAATTAGGACGATAAGCAGAAAGTGATCCGCCACGCGTTTGAACAATCAATAAACCATTAGCCACAATCGGAGCTGCATCAACCGGACTGCTATCCACACGCACACGAGCAATCACCTTACCACTTGTTTGCTCTAAAAAGTGTAAATACCCCTGTTTATCGCCCATCACAACTACTCGGCCAACTGCTAAAGGCTCCCCAAGATCGCGCCAAGTCATGGTGTCATTACGCCAAACCTCAACACCATCATCAGCTCTATAAGCAACTACATGAGATTTTTCATCAGCTGCGAATACAAAATCCTGAGACTGCGCCGTACCTGTAAAGCTTGAAAAATCCTTACCCCAAGTAAATGTACCGCTATTCAAATCACCACAGCCAATACGACCTTGGAAAGCAACAGCGCATAAACGACGACCCAATAGAGTTGGTCGAGCTGAAACATCAGTCATACGCTCAATCTCTGAAAAGCCTTTTGGAAAAGCTAACGAAGTCTCCCAAAGCACATTTCCTGTAGTAGCGCCAATCACACCAATTTTGCCGCCAGAAAATCCAGTAACAAACGCATCAGCTGCCACTGGCACCATCGCGAAACTAGTTCTAAGCGCTAAAGCAGTTTGCGGTCTAGCGTAAGACCAACGACGCTTACCAGTTTTAGCATCTAAACCAACAAAGCGATTATCAATTGTTCGGATAATGGCAAAGCCATCCATCACCAAAGGTTCAGTTAAAACCTCACTACCAATCTTTTCTTCCCAAATTTTTTGCCCATCTGCGTCATAAGCGTAAACAGTACCTTTAGCGGTTCCCACCACCACTACCGTACCATCGCTACCAGGCCCTGAAGACAAATCACTAGGAGCTCTAACCTCCCAAACAACTTTCCCAGTCAAGATGTCAATCTTGCTTACACGGCCATTGCCGGCAGAGGTATAAATATAGTCACCCGCCACTACTGGACGCATCACAAATGTATCGGATTTGCCAACACTTGTAGACCAAACAGAATCTACAGTAATTTTTTGCTCACCAATACTTACTAGCGAAGCTGCTTCACGTTTATTAGTACTAGAGCAAGCTCCTAATACCAAGGCTGATGTAATCGATGCTAAGCAAATAACTTTAATCAATATATGGCGCATTAAAGACCTCCTACAGCATCTAATTTAACTTTTAATAAACGCTTAGCTTCATCGGGAACTTCTTTGTTCTTAGATAACAGCTCCCAAGCTTCTTGATAGGCTTTGCGCGCTTCAGCATTTTTTTGTTGAGCCAATTGAATATCTCCACGGCGCTCTAACAACAATGGCATAAAAGGTTTTGATACAGAACCAGATGCTACTTTATCTGCACCAGCAAAATCACCTTTATCAATCAACAAAGAAATTAAACGCACTTTCGCTAAATCAGCATGCGCCTCGGACTTAGCTTTATCAGCAGTCCAACGCAATTGCTTTTCTGTATTAACCATATCACCAGCGGCATTAGCAACCTGAGCTGCAACAAGCCCCGCCATACCAGCATAGCTAGTCGATGAAAATTGATCTTGAATATCTGCAGCAGCTCTTAAAACTCCAGCAGCATCTTGTTTTTGAGCTGAGACCAATAATGTGTCATAAAGCTTACTAGCATTTTCAGACTGGCGATTAGTCCACCAACCCCATCCAGCATAAAGTGCATAAATCAATAAAGCTGATGCAACACCAGCAATTAGCCACTTACCATATTGTTTCCACCAAGCCTTAAACTCAGCCAACTGTTCTTGTTCTTCTAAATTAAAGTGCATAGCCCTAACCGTTTATTCTGAAATCGAAACCAATTGATTGATAACCTCATCAACCAAACCATCAATCGCTACTGTCATTTGCTGACCGTCTCGACGTAAATCTTTTAACTGCGCCTGCCCAGCTGCCAACTCATCTGGCCCGATGATAACGGCATATGCCGCACCGCTACTATCTGCTTTTTTCATTTGAGACTTAAAGCTAGCAGCCGCTCCATCCGGTGAACAATGTAAAACAACCTCTATCCCAGCACCGCGCAACCTTTCTGCCACCACCATAGCAGCTTCCAATGTATCACCTGCTTGATGCAAAACATATACATCACAAATATTAGCAACATCAGAAGTCAAACCCTGTTCTTTCATGAGCTCAATCACACGCTCCATGCCCATCGCCCAACCGCAGGCGGGTGCAGGCTTACCACCCATCTGAGCAATCAATGGATCATAACGACCCCCACCAGCAACAGTGCCTTGAGAGCCCAATTGATCAGTCACCCACTCAAAAACAGTTAAATTGTAATAATCCAAGCCTCTCACAAGACGCGGATTAATCTTAAATGGCAAATTATTAGCTTTTAGTAAACGTTGAACACCCTCAAAATGTTTTAAGGATTCTTCGCCTAAATAGCTCAATAATTGCGGGGCCGACTCAACGATCGGTTTCATAGCTGGATTTTTACTATCCAAAATTCTCAAAGGATTCGTCAATAAACGGCGCTTAGCATCCTCGTCCAAATCAGACTCGTGCTTTTTAAAGTGCTCAATTAAAGCCTCTCGATGTGCAGCGCGTTCATTTGCTTGTCCTAAAGAGTTCAACTCAAGACGAATACCCGTTAAACCCAAATCGTCCCATAATCGCTGACACATCAAAATAATTTCAGCATCAATATCGGGACCAGCAAACCCTAGAGCTTCAATACCTAACTGATGAAATTGACGATAACGGCCACGCTGTGGACGCTCATGTCTAAACATAGGACCGGTATACCAAAGGCGCTTAGGACCTTCATATAAAAGATTATGCTCAATCACCGCGCGAACAGCAGCAGCTGTACCTTCAGGCCTGAGCGTCAACTCCTCACCATTCAAACTATCTTCAAAGGAATACATTTCCTTCTCAACAATATCAGTAACCTCACCAATACCGCGCTTAAACAATGCCGTCTGCTCAACAATTGGCGTACGAATTTGTTGGTATCCATAAGCACGCACTAAACTTTGAATAGATTGCTCCAAATGAGTCCATAACGGAGCCTCTTGCGGAAGCAAGTCATTCATACCTCGAACGCCAGTAATTTTCGTTTGTTTATCTTGGCTCATATCTATTATTTTCTCTGGTAAGTATTTTTTACATACTCATCAACAATCACTTGAAATTCTTTTGCAATGTTATCGCCCCTCAAAGTCTTTACTTTGACACCATCAACAAAAACTGGGGCTGCAGGTGACTCGCCCGTACCTGGTAATGAAATACCAATATTGGCATGTTTACTCTCACCAGGACCATTCACAATGCAGCCCATCACAGCCACATTCATTTCCTCAACACCTGGGTAATCTTTTTTCCATAGCGGCATTTGATGACGCAAATAGCTCTGAATGGTCGAAGCTAACTCCTGAAAATATGTGCTCGTTGTACGACCGCAACCAGGACACGCAATCACCATGGGCGTGAAATGACGTAACCCCATCGTTTGCAAAATTTCCTGGGCGACAATCACTTCGTTTTCCCGTGGCGCACCTGGTTCTGGCGTTAAAGATACGCGAATCGTATCTCCAATACCTTCTTGCAACAAAATAGATAGCGCTGCAGTTGATGCAACAATGCCTTTACTACCCATACCCGCCTCAGTTAAACCCAAGTGCAATGGGTAGTCGCAGCGAGTAGCCAAATCACGATATACAGCGATCAAATCTTGTACGGCACTTACTTTACAAGACAAAATAATTTGATGCCCAGGCAAACCAAGTTCCTCGGCTTTAACCGCAGACTGTAATGCCGACTGAATCAATGCTTCAGCCATCACCTCACGCAATTCTTTTGGTTGCGAGGATGATGCATTTTTATCTAACAAGGTAGCTAATAAATCTTGGTCCAAGCTACCCCAATTCACACCAATACGTACTGGTTTCTTATGCTCGCAAGCCAACTCAATCATTTGAGCAAACTGAGTATCTCGCTTAGCACCCTGGCCTACATTACCAGGGTTGATTCTGTACTTGGAAAGTGCTTGGGCACACTCCGGATAATCTTTTAAAAGTGTGTGTCCGTTGTAATGAAAGTCTCCGACCAACGGAACATGCACTCCCATCTTATCCAACTGCTCCCGTATAGCAGGCACTGCCGCTGCGGCAGCAGGCGTATCGACAGTCAAACGAACAATCTCTGAACCTGCTCTTGCCAATTCTTTAACTTGAATAGCTGTGGCGATAGCGTCAGCAGTATCGGTATTCGTCATCGACTGAACACGCACAGGGGCATCACCACCAACTGTCACGATCGTATCAGCCCACTGGATGATGGCTTGCCTAGATAAACGCCTTGCAAGCACACCATTATTATTTTTGATAACAGAACTCATGAGCTCAAAGTTCCTTTATCCAAGTTCTCAAATTTAACAACTTGCATGCGTTCTTTTACATTGGTGCGGTCTTTTACATCCCCAGCTAACTGACCACAAGCAGCGGCAATATCATCACCCCGTGTTTTACGAACAGTAGTGATAATGCCTGCATCCATCAGACGCTTAGCAAAGTCCTGCACACGTGCTTGAGATGAACGCTTCAAACCAGACTCTGGAAATGGATTAAACGGAATTAAATTCAACTTACAAGGAATGCGCTTTAGCAACTCCACCAACTCTTTAGCATGCTGATCCGTATCATTAACACCATCCAACATGCAATATTCAAAAGTTAAAAAATCTCTAGGCGCATAAGGTAAATAACGCATACACGCATCCATCAACTCTTTTAACGGATATTTTTTATTAATAGGCACCAACTCATCGCGCAAAGCATCATTAGGTGCATGCAAAGAAACAGCCAAGGCCACTGGTAAATCTTGAGCCAAACGATCCATCATCGGCACAACACCAGAAGTCGACAAAGTGACGCGGCGGCGAGACAAACCATATGCGTGATCATCCAACATCAAACGCATAGCCCCTACGACTGGCTCGTAATTAAGCAAAGGCTCCCCCATACCCATCATCACCACATTCGAGATCACACGTCCCTCATGCTCATGAATGGGCGTGCCATCATAACTGTCGATACGGCGAATAGCGCCAGGCTCATGACGCAAAGTATGCTCAGCCATCCATAACTGACCAATGATTTCACCTAAAGTCAGATTGCGTGAAAATCCTTGCTTGCCAGTTGAACAAAAACGGCAATTAACAGCACATCCCGCTTGAGAAGAAATACACAAAGTACCCCGATCATCCTCAGGGATATAAACCATTTCAACTGCATTACCTTGACCAACATCTAATAACCACTTACGCGTGCCATCGGTCGCATGTTGATCACTCACAATCGGTAAAGTCGATACACAAGCTTTGTCAGCTAGTGTGGCGCGAAAGGTTTTGGCTAAATCACTCATCTGAGTGATGTCAGCCTCACCGCGCTGATGTATCCAACGCATTAACTGTTTTGCGCGAAACGGCTTCTCCTGGAGGCTAGCGATATATTCGCCAAGGCCTTCTGGATCAAAATTTAACAGGTTAACGCGTGGATCAATCAATGTAGAACGTTAATTAACGTGAATAAACTTGCATGCCTGGGAAGAAAAACGCAACTTCCACAGCAGCTGTTTCAGGAGCATCTGAACCGTGAACAGCGTTTGCATCAATGCTATCAGCGAAGTCAGCACGAATCGTACCTTTATCAGCCTTCTTAGGATCTGTAGCACCCATCAATTCGCGATTCTTAGCAATTGCGTTCTCACCTTGTAAAGCTTGAATCATCACAGGACCTGAAATCATGAAATCAACCAAATCTTTAAAGAAAGGACGCTCTTTGTGCACTGCATAAAATTGTTCAGCTTCACCACGTGAAAGGTGAGCCATTTTTGCAGCAACCACTTTCAAGCCAGCTGCTTCGAAACGTGCGTAAATTTGACCAACAACATTCTTTGCTACTGCGTCTGGTTTGATGATAGAAAGGGTGCGCTCGATTGCCATTACTAAACTCCATTGATAGATAGATTAAAACCCCAAATTATACAACTTTCAGCCTGCTTTCTTAAGGGTGCCAAAGGGTAAAAGCATTGATTTTTAAGGGAAAGATCAGCTTTTCTCTCTAAAAAGACTGGTTTTATAGGGTGTTTTTAACCAAAAACACCCCTACTTCCCTATCAACTATCAAAATTACTCTTGAAATTCATATGAAATGTCTATACTTAGCAGTACGAGCCCAGTGGTGGGCTAGTCATGTTAGACACATAAAGGAGATTGAATGAGTGATTTAAACACTTATGGTTTTGGAAACAGTGGCGCAACAACCAGTGTTCAAGTCCGTAACCGGGTGTTACGTAACACGTACGCCCTCTTGGCGCTTTCTATGATTCCTACAGTTTTAGGCGCATGGATTGGTGTTACGACTGGTTTTTCACTATTTGCCGGCAGCCCATTAATGGGTATGGTTGTCTTTATGGCGATTGCATTTGGCTTTTTCTGGGCCATTGAACGCAATAAAGATACCGGCTTAGGCGTTGTTCTTTTATTGGGCTTCACCTTCTTCATGGGGTTAATGCTCTCACGCCTTATTGGCTCTATCTTAGGATTTAGCAACGGCGCTAGCCTGATCATGACTGCATTTGGTGGCACAGCTATTATTTTCGCTGGCATGGCAACATTAGCTAGCAGCGTAAAGAAAGACCTATCCATTGGCTTAGGCAAATGGTTATTTGCTGGCGTCATCTTGTTGTTAGTTGCATCCTTGGCCAATATTTGGTTGCAGTTACCCGCCCTCATGCTCACAATTAGTGTTGCGGCAATTGCCATCTTTTCAGCATTTATTTTGGTAGATGTGCAACGCGTTATTAACGGCGGTGAAACTAACTACGTCATTGCAACACTAAGCATTTATCTTAATGTTTACAACGTCTTTAGCAATTTATTAGCCTTACTTGGTATTTTTGGTGGCGATAGAGACTAAAAAACCTGAGCTAATTTAAGTTAGCTCAAAAAAATAAGCCGACCCCTGTGGTCGGCTTTTTCTTTCCCTCTTGCCTATTCTCAAATCAGCGCTCAAATACCGCAATCGATTCAATATGAGATGTATGCGGAAACATATTTACCACACCAGCAGACTTCAATTGATAGCCCGTATCTTTAACTAAAATACCGACATCCCTAGCTAAGGTTGCTGGATTACATGAAACATAGACAATACGTTTTGGCAAATAAGCATGGTCTTCTGAATTCCCTGATTTAGCCAACTCAGCCAAACTTGTCATAAGCGCCATCGCTCCACCTCTTGGAGGATCAATTAACCACTTCGAAGCCTTACCCCAAGACTTAATAACTTGAGTATCAACTTCAAATAGATTGGAACAAGCAAAATTTACTTTATCGCCAAGTTGATTATGAATAGCATTTTCTTTTGCGCGATCTGTAAGACTAGAGCTACCCTCAATACCAAAAACTTGAGATGCCCATCTAGCAAGCGGTAAAGTGAAGTTGCCAATCCCGCAAAATAAATCTAATACACGATCCTCTTGTTCAGGATCTAATAAACGCACAGCCCGCCCCACTAAAACCTGATTAATTTGATGATTGACCTGGGTAAAATCTGTTGGCTTAAACGGCATTTCAATATCGAACTCTGGCAATCGATAACAAAAGTAGCTATCTTCAGGATAAAAAGGTTTCGCCGTATCCAAATCCCCGGGCTGCAGCCAAAGATCTATGTGATGTTTTTTCGCAAACTCTCGAAGTAGCTGCTGATCACCTTGCCCCAAAGGAACCATGTGCCTTAAAACAAATACAGTGCTTAAGGTACCAAATTTCTTACCTTCACCAATCGCAAATTCTAATTGCGCAATCTGATCAGGAACAGATAATTGGTTAATAAGTTCTCGCCAATGAGGCAAAAGATCAGATACATGCTTGGGCAAAATGTCACACGACAACATATCAGTAATCCGATTGGCTTTCTTTTGATGAAAACCCACCAATACACGCCCTTTAGGAATCTTAAAAACGGATAAACGGCCTCTATACCGATATTCCCATGTTGGTCCCGCGATGGGACGTAATAGAACCTCCGGCCTTGTTCTTGCAAGATACTTTAAGTTATCTTCTAGAACGCGCTGCTTCATAGCTAGCTGAGCGCGAGGATCTAGGTGCTGCATGGAACAACCGCCACATACGCCAAAAGATGGGCAACGTGGGCTGATGCGACTGGGTGATGCTTTATGAAGATGGATTAGTTTGGCTAACTCAAATTTACTCTTAACTTTGTAACTCTCAAAAGTAACATCTTCACCAGGTAGCGCACCATCAATAAAAATAACTTTCCCAGGAACACCCTGTTCATCACGAACACGAGCGACCCCCTGCGCCTCTAAATTAAGCGATTCAACAATGACTCGCTTCACATTTGATCCTTGGGATCAGAGCTGAACTTATTGAGGTATTCCTGCCAAAAAGCACCAGATGCTGTTTTAGATTCCTTCAATAACTCACTCTTCACAAAAGCAATCTCTTCTTCATACTCTTCAGGAGTTACGCCGCCACGCATCATTTGAAAACGACAGTACAACAGGTATGTATTCACCACATCTGTCTCACAATAATCGCGAATCTCTTTGATCTTGCCATCAAAAAATCCTTGCGCAACCTGACTGCCGTCCATACCCATCTTGCCAGGGAAACCGCACATTTTTGCTAACGCATCCAAAGGCGCATTGGCCCTAGCTGAAAACTTTGCCAATAGATCCATCAGATCGATATGTCTCATGTGATAACGACTAATGTAGTTGTTCCATTTAAAGTCACGGCTATCACTATCACCGCTCTCACCCATTTCCCAATAACGAGAAGAAGTGACGCCATTTAATAGCGCGCGATAGTGCAATACAGGCAAATCAAAACCACTACCATTCCATGAAACCAATTGAGGCGTGTATTTTTCAATCAAATCAAAAAAAGCCTGAACAATCTCTTTCTCAGAACTAGTCTCATCACACAAACTGCCTACTTTAAATTGAGGCAAACCTTCTCGAGTTGTACGCCGAATAACACAAGAAATAGCCACAATTTTTTGCAAATGCAGCGGCATAAATTCAGTCCCAGTTTTCTCTTTACGTTCAGCCAATGCTTTAGCGATGACATCCACATCACTAACCGACTCAGGAATACCCTCCAAACGACGAATCCCCGCCGCATCTGGAATTGTCTCAATATCAAAAACTAATACACCCGCCATGGCATTACCTTTAGTGTGCTTCATTCGTCACAGACCTATAACTACCTTAGTTATCTAAGATGGCGCCTTTATCCAAGCCATGACTATGTAAATATTTCTTAAGTTTAACTAACGCATCCTGCTGAATTTGCCTAACTCGCTCTTTAGATAAATTAAGCTCCTTAGCCACCTCTTCCAATGTGGCAGACTCTTGATTATCTAAACCATACCGTCGCAAAATCACAATACGCTGATCATCTTTTAAACCTTTTAACCAGGTATAAAGCATGTCCTCCAATTGAGATTTCTCAACTTTTTCATGAGGCCCAGCAGATCGTTTATCAGAAATAATATCTAACAAACTTGAACCTGGGGCCATATCTCGCGGGGCATCCAATGAGGTACTGTGCTCAGCCATAGCCAACGCATCCACCACATCCTCCATCGACTTACCCGTCAAACTAGCGATGTCTTCCATATCAGGCAAACGACCATCGGCAGCCAAAGCTTGCTCTAAAAATCTTCTCGCTCTCAAAACCTGATTAATTTCACGAATCACATGAACAGGCAGGCGCACCGTCCTCACCTGACTCATGAGCGCTTTTTCAACACTTTGCCTAATCCACCAAGTGGCATAAGTTGAAAACCTAAAGCCACGTTGAGGTTCAAATTTATCTAGTGCATGCATTAAGCCTAGATTGCCTTCTTCAATCAAATCAGGCAAAGGCAAGCCTCTATTCATGTAAGTTTTGGCAATACTCACAACCAAACGTAAATTATGCTCAATCATTGCCTGGCGAGCCTCAAAATTTCCAGCTTTGGCTTGATGAGCCATCTCGCGTTCTTCATCTGGAGAAAAAAGAGGTTTAGCAGCGATTTGCTGAAGATAACGCTGCACCAAATCTGCTGATAATTCAGCAGCCAATAATGCTTTTAAATCTTCGGGGGCTAATGCTTGATCAAGCTGATCATCTAACAGATTCAGATCAGAGAAATCATGTAACCCCTTATCTGAATCTGTGATTTCTTTCATCATTAAGGCAAGTAAGTAGTCGGATCGACAGGTTTACCATTTTTACGCAGCTCAAAATGAAGCTTTACTCGATCAGCATCGGTATTACCCATCTCTGCAATTTTTTGAGCTTTCTTAACAGTATCACCCTCTTTAACTAAGAGTGTTTTGTTATGTGCATAAGCCGTTAGATAGGTATTGTCATGCTTAACGATTACCAAATTACCGTAACCTCTCAAGCTATTACCCGCATAAACCACCTTACCATCGGCCGCAGATTGAACAGGATCACCGGCTTTACCTGAGATATCAATACCTTTATTTTTGGTGTCATCAAAACGATCAATCACATCGCCTTTTGATGGCCAAGATAAACGAATACCAGGCTCAGTCACATCTTTCGCCTTATCCACATTGTCATTGCTTGATTTATTGTCCGCTAACTTAGGAGACTTATCTTGTTTATCTAATTTACCCTTCAAGTCTTTTGACTTAGGGTCATTTGCTGCCTTTTCCTGTCTAACCTCAACTTTAGATACTGAGGCAGACTTAGGTGGCGCCACACGAATCACTTGATCCACTTCAATCACATTCACATCCGCAATGCCATTCCATTCAGCAATATCTCGATGAGACTGGCCATGATCCAAAGCAATTCTCAACAGCGTATCGCCACGTTTCACACGATAGTAACCAGGAGCAACTGGCTCCAAGGATCTACCTGATGAGCGATCCACTACTGGTGCAGGCGTAGAACGTGTTGCGCAACCAACCTGCAACAATACTGCTGCCATCGGCAAAAGAACGATCAATAAACGGCGGAATAAACGGTTCAATTTCATAAACTCAAACTAAGAATAACTACACAGTACCTGATTGTAAGGGCACAAAAAAGACCTCTTCCAAAACAGTCCTTTGGTAGCGCTGGGAACTAACTCGCTCAACCACCACCAATTGCTGCACTTCCTCACTTTTAGCCACTGGAGCCACCAAACGCCCTCCAATCGCCAACTGGTCCAACAGCGGGTCTGGAATACCCAAGCCAGCCGCTGCCAAAATAATGCCATCAAAAGGCGCTGC
Organism: Polynucleobacter sp. MWH-Spelu-300-X4; assembly: GCF_018687515.1. Classification (NCBI taxonomy): domain Bacteria; kingdom Pseudomonadati; phylum Pseudomonadota; class Betaproteobacteria; order Burkholderiales; family Burkholderiaceae; genus Polynucleobacter; species Polynucleobacter sp. MWH-Spelu-300-X4. Next base: position 790,118 of record NZ_CP061294.1, on the reverse strand, counting down.
CTGAGGTAGCCCACGAATCCCATCCCCATAAATCAAACGTAAATTAGGAATCCTAAAAGGCCTTAATTTAGCCCTCGCTTGATCATGTAATGGACGAATACGCTCAATCGAGTAAACCTCTTTAGCCACCAAACTCAAGATGGCTGCTTGGTAACCACATCCCGTACCAATCTCAAGCACCTTACCTAACTCTTTTTTAGGCTTAAATAATAGCTCTACCATCCTAGCTACCACCGATGGCTTTGAAATAGTTTGCTGGTGACCAATCGGTAAAGCAGAATCCTCATAAGCTCTTGCATCCAGACCATTCTCAATAAATGCATGCCTAGGAACCGTTGCGATAGCTTCTAAAACTTGACGGTGGCGCACACCACTAGCAGCCACTTTTTCAGCCAACTGGATACGCGCCTTATCGTGTAGAGGATCTTTCTTAACCAAAATAACCTTATTAATTCTTATTTTTTAAATCGTAACTATCAATTTTTATTCCAGTTGGACTCAAGCATATGCTGACGAGTCACAACATGTGAAAGGTCCAACTGCAAAGGTGTAATCGACACTTGGCCATGTTGAATCGCATGAAAATCCGTACCTTCAGTGGCATCGCGTGCAATACCTGGCGGCCCAATCCAATAAATTGGCTCACCACGCGGACTATGCTGCATGATTACATCTTGAGAATGATGACGGTTACCCAAGCGGGTCACACGCCAAGACTGCAAATCAGCATAAGCGCGGTTAGGAATATTGACATTAAGTAGCGTTGGTTTTTCATCAGGCAACAAATGACCATCTACAGGATTTTCAATTTGCGCAATTACGATATCCCTGGCAATTTGAGCAGCATCTTCTAAACCACCCCAACCTTTATCCACTTGAGAAAAAGCAATCGCAGGAATACCAAACATCACTCCCTCAATCGCAGCAGCTACGGTGCCTGAGTAAAGCACATCTTCACCCATGTTCTCACCTTGATTAATGCCAGAAACAACAATATCTGGTTTAGTCTCAAGCAAACCCGTCAAAGCAATGTGAACACAATCAGTCGGCGTGCCATTCACATACAGAAAATTATCTCGCTCACCACCTGCAACACGCGTCACAGTCAGCGGTCTTGAAAGTGTTAACGAATTAGATGCTCCGCTATGATTTTGCTCAGGTGCAATCACCGTCACTTGCCCTAAAGGGCGCAAAGCATTAACCAACGCCAGCAAACCTGGCGCCAAATAGCCGTCGTCATTGGCAATTAAAATATGCATTAAGCAATAAATACTTTAGAAAGAACTGAAGAAACCTTAGGCTGGCTTTCTGTTTGAGTTATTTGACCACCCCCAAACATAAAGTATCCCGCCAAAAACAATGCTAAACCAATTAATAATTGCTTCCACCAAGGGCTTTGCATAAGAACTCCTCTATTGAATTTATCAATTACAAATTAACTAACAGATTTACGATCCATCATCGCTCTAGCCAAAGTACTAGCATCAACATATTCCAACTCACCGCCAACTGGAACACCCCTAGCAATTCTAGATACTTTAATGCCGCGAGATTTCATAATTTCCCCAATGTAATGGGCAGTTGCCTCACCCTCACTGGTGAAATTAGTAGCCAAAACCACCTCACTGACAGGCTCTTTACTTTTCTCAACACGCTCAATCAAACGATCCAAATGAATTTCGTTAGGCCCCAAACCATCTAGAGGGGATAAACGTCCCATTAAGACAAAATACAAACCCTTATAGGTTAAGGTTTGCTCAACCATCAATTGGTCGGCTGGCGTTTCAACCACACACAAGATACTTGGGTCACGACGCTCGTCTGAGCAAGTTGTACAAATATCTAACTCTGAAAATGTATTACATAAAGAGCAATGATGAATATGATTAACGGCATCTAACAAACTCTGCCCCAATAAAGCTGCCCCATTGCGGTCATGCTGCAATAAATGAAACGCCATTCTTTGAGCAGACTTTGGTCCAACACCCGGCAAGACTCTCAAGCCTTGAACCAAACGTTGTAGAGCATCCTGTTCTTGTTCAGCCATTCTGTTTTATTTCTCTTTTATTTTAGAAAGGCAATTTAAAGCCTGGAGGCATCGGCATACCAGCAGTAGCTCCAGCCATTTTTTTGCTAGCAGCATCTTCAGCTTGGCGGAATGCATCTGCATAAGCAGTTACCAATAAGTCTTCTAACATTTCACGATCATCCATCGCAGCTTCAGCGATTTCAACACGCTTCACTTCATGCTTGCCAGTCATCGTAACTTTGACAGAACCAGAAGCTGCTTGACCAACCACCTCTAATGCAGCAAGCTCGGCTTGAGCGCGCTTCATGTTTTCCTGCATTTGCTGAGCTTGCTTCATCAAGCCAGCGATATTTCCCTTCATCATGTCTAACTTCCTCAGTAATTTTTAAATATTTATTGAATTGGGCGAATGCTACCTGGCACAACCGTGGCACCTAATTCCGCCTGAATAGTTTTAACAAAATCATCATTGGCAATGGATGTCTCAGCATCTTCCTGCTTCTCTTGTTTAACTTTAGCTTCTACGGCCGCAATAGATTGCGTCGCCTTACCAGCTTCCATGACGATTTTTACTTGCTTTCCAATATGCGCAGATAAAGCTTCTTGCAAACGATTCACACCATCCGTCGTAGCCAACTGAGGCATACCAACGATAACCGTTGCTTTAGCACTTGCTCCTGCATCATCCCAAGCCTGTAACTCTGTCTGAAACGCTAACTGCTGCACCATCCCCCGAATCGGCAATGCTTTCATCCAGGCTTGCCAATCAGGTTGATCCGTACCGATTGAAGTTGGGCTAGCCGGTTTAGCCATCACTGGTGAAGTGGGGTTCATGCTCGCCTGAACCTTTGTAGGCGCTGGTGTTACCACCTGCGACTTTGCCACTGTTGATGCCCCAGCACCACCCAAACCTGCCGCCGCTTTAGCTGCTGCAATTCCAGAAGGCGCTGATTTAGCAGGCCCCGCTGACTTTGGAGATCCAGAACCATCACCGGGCTTAAAAGCTAACATGCGCAATAAAGCCATCGTGAAACCAGTTTGTTCATCCGGTGCTAAAGATAAATCTGGACGACTCGTAATAGCTATTTGGTAATACAACTGCACCTCTTCTTTACCAAAAAGGCTGGCTAAACGTCGCACCTCATTCGCCTCTGGCCAATCATCTAAAACTGCAGCAGGCACCGTTTGCGCCAAAGCTATTTTTTGCAAAAGAGAAGCTAAATCTTGCAAAGCTAATGAAAAAGAAAGGCTACGCACAGCCATTTCATCAGCAACTGAGACTAGCTCCGTACCGTTTTTGGCCTGAAGCGCATCTAAAACACGAATCAGATAAGTTTCATCCAATGTGCCTAACATGGCTCTAACAGTAGCTTCTGTGACAGGCCCCGCTGAATAAGCAATCGCTTGATCCGTTAAAGAAAGCGCATCACGCATGGATCCCTGAGCTGCTTTCGCCAAAATACGTAAAGCACCTAACTCAAAGGTGATTTGCTCAGACTCTAAAACTTTTTGCAAATGCTCCACAATCGAAGGAATTGGCATTTGCTTTAAATTAAATTGCAAGCAACGAGACAAAACAGTCACAGGAATTTTTTGAGGATCCGTCGTCGCCAAGATGAACTTCACATGAGGCGGCGGCTCTTCTAATGTTTTTAACATCGCATTGAAAGCATGACCGGTCAACATATGAACCTCGTCAATCATGTATACCTTGAAACGCGCACTACTTGGCGCATACATGGCTTTCTCTAAGAGTTGAGCCATATCATCAACACCACGATTGCTCGCAGCATCCATTTCAATATAGTCAACAAAACGTCCAGCATCAATTTCAGTGCAAGCTGGGCACTTACCACAGGGCTCAGAGGTCATTTGCCCCTGACCATCAGCCCCAGTGCAATTAAGCGCTTTAGCCAAAATACGAGAAATCGTCGTCTTACCAACCCCTCTGGTACCCGTAAACAGCCAAGCATGGTGCAAACGCTGCTGATCTAAGGCGTGTGTTAAGGCTTTGACCACGTGTTCCTGGCCAACCAAGGTTGAAAAATCTCTAGGGCGCCATTTTCTGGCAAGTGCTAATGCAGTCATATTGTCATTCTACAAGTAGAAAGCAGTAGAATATAGATAGACGGGCCTCCTCGCATGGTGGCTTGGCAACCTGGTCAGGTCGGGAACGAAGCAGCCAAACCCAATAACTACTAGTGCCGAGGGTCGGGCTCGTCTACCTCTCATCTCTATTTCTAGCTGTTTTCCACCTTCCTCACTAGTTAAATATTCTTAAAATTCTTCTTTTTTAGACTAAGTTAGCTCTAAAACATCGCCATTTGAGCTTAATAAGTAACTCTGAATAGGCTTATCACCCCTTAAACGACGTACCGCATCTCGGTAAACTGACATTTGTAATCGGTATTTCTCATACAACGGATCATCTTGAGTCGGAATAGATAACTTGTAATCCAAAACAACCAAACGATCCGAAAACTCTACCAGGCGATCCATCCTTAATAATCGTCCCTCTTCAGTACCAATATCTAATTCTTCCCAGGAAGACTGAATATCAGAGTTAAAGAAATAAATACTCGCTTTTTCAGACTGAAGAACGCTGAGCGCACAAGCTCTAGCTTTAGTAGCCAAACTCATATCCATCTGAAGCCAAGCACTCAACTCACTCTCAGATGGCAACTCATCAATACTAGTAATTTTCAAGCGAACCACATGCTCCATCACCGCATGAAACGCGACACCTAAATCAATCACAAACTGTTTTTCCGGGGAAATAACTTCTTCATCAAAATAAGCACTAACCTGAGACTCCCCCTGCCAACTCACCACAAAGTCAGTTATTTCATGGGCAGGCGCTAATGGAGACTGCATCTCTGCTTGCTGTTGCTCATCCATATCACCCAAATCAAGCTCAGAAACACCCGCCTTCGTTAAGCGACCATACCAACTATTTTCACTGATCTGATTTTTACCTTTATTAGCACAACCACTTATATAAACAGCTTCCTTTGCTCGGGTTAAAGCCACATATAAAAGGTTCCAGTTTTCAATCGCAGCAATTTGATCTTCTTGATCTCTAAGAGCCTGCCTTGCAGGATCTTTTTTAGGCTTACCAGAGAAAAATGGCGAAATATGATTAGGGCCTGCTTGATCGGGTTGCCAGTTCATCAACACACCCACATGATCTTTGTTTTGCCTTGAGGTATTAGCGTTCATCAAAATTACAAAACGTGCCTCTAAACCCTTTGCCGCATGAATAGTCAAAATCCTAACTTTTTGTGCAGATACATTTGCATCATCAGAGTCATCTTCGCTATTAGATTCACCTTCGTCTGGGCTCTCTTCCACAAACCCACGCTTTATCTGCTTTAACTCCGCCACAAATCGTGTCAAGCTGGGGTAACGGCCGCCATCCAAATCGAGCGCCAACCCTAAGAAAGCATCCAAATTTGAAATAACCTGATCCCTTTGCAGTTCAGGGGCATGCGCTGCATACCGTAATCGCAAATTAGATTGAGCGTAAATGTGATCTAACAAATCATGCACCGGCAGACGCTTTGCCAACTCAGCCCAAGCACTTATCTCCACATGGATATTGTGGAAGCGATGAGTCTGATTCCCCAGCAAGTGCCACAAAGAACTCACTTGTTGCGATTGCTTTTCATGGGTTAAATCCATCAAATCGCCATCACCGAGTGCATACATTGGGGATCGTAGTACTTGAGCCAATGCCAAAGAATCTGTCGGAGTTACCAACACCGACAAAAGTGCAATTAAATCTTCCGCCTCAAGAGTCTTTAGTAAGCCCCCTTGCCTTGGGCTGTCGCACGGAATACCGCAATCCCTAAAAGCGCGCTCAATTTGTGCCAAGGGTGTTCTTGATCTCAACAAGATAAGGAAATCACTCCAATGAGCATTCTTTTCCAACTTTGTTTTTAAAATAAACTGAGCTACTTGATAAGCCTCTTGATAACTTTGCTGCTGCTTTGACTCTTTACTTGCATCAAGATAAGGTAACTCCAACGCATTCCTTTGGCTGATTTTTTCAACATCCACCGCTGGAATCAATGGCAATAATTTAGCCTCACCTTCACCATACTCACTATCCGCCTGAGGGTTTCTTTTTTGTTCAGAGAACGGATAACTAGGAGGTAAATCTGTCAATTGAAAAACCTGATTAACTGCTTTCAAAACAGCTGGGCTATTTCTACGCGTCTCATTAAAAGGATGTAACTTCGCGCCAAAATGCTCCTTCAGATATATTTTCGCCTGTTCAAACAAACGAACATCAGCACGTCTAAATCGGTAAATAGATTGTTTAGGATCACCCACCAAAAAGACAGATGGCTTAGAGGCATCTTCTTTACCGTAAGCATTTAACCAAGACAGTAGTATTTGCCACTGCAAAGGATTGGTATCTTGAAACTCATCAACCAGTAAATGTTTATATTTAGCGTCTAACCTAGCCTGCAAATAAGCCGCCATTTCTGATGAAAGCATTAACTGAGCGGTATAGGCCTCTAAGTCAGAAAAATCTTGCACCCTTAAGATTTCTTTTTTAGCTTGATAGTGCGCCAACATGTCTGCGCCCACCAAGATCCATGCCTGATGAATGCGGTGGGCACGATGATCAGCCAACCAGCTATAGTGAGCCAACATAGCATCAGCCCAAGCCTGCCTATAAGTATTAATCTTAGCTTCTCGACCTGATGGGTCTGACAAAGTTTTCAAATAATCTTTTAGGTCGCCTGAAGCAGACATTTTTTTCAAAATCTCACATTCACCTGTCAAAAATGCTGAATACATCGTATTAGCCATCACATCCAAGCCAACGTGATGCTGATATTGATTTAAAGCTTCCTGAATCAAATCAGCATGTTTTTTATCAGTCTTGCCACCTTCTTTTAAATGGTCACATAAAAACTGAAGGTGATCGATGCCATCATGATGGTCGATCAATTCTTGCAAAGGGTCCGATTGCGACATCCATGTCGATAAATCACCAATCGCATCAGTAGATACAATCTGATTCTGCTTTGCATGATCTAAATGCCTCACCCATTCAGCTTTAGCACTTAAAAAACCTTTAGCCCCAGTTAAAAGCTGATGGGCGCTATGCACACCCAACTCTTCAATTAATACTTCATAAGCTTGTCTAATAGGTGTTTTCTCAACACTCGGTAAAGCAGTCCACCAATCTTCTAAACATTCATCTTGCAAACGTTTAAAGTCATCTCGCAACTTAAGCCCTTGGGGAACACCGCTACCCAGCGGAGCCCCACCCAATAAACGAGCAAACCAACCATGAAAGGTATCCACTGCTAATCCTCTTGGATTAGAAAGTACGCGCTCAAACAAAACGCGAGCTTGAGGTATAGCAGCCATCGCTTCTTCATCATCTAAGCCACGCATCTTTAGCTCTTTGAGCAACTCACTCTCATTGCAAGTTGCGAACTTCAACAGCACCTCATCAAGCCTGCCACGCATTTCTTCAGCAGCTTTACGCGTAAAAGTAATCGCTAAGATTTCATGAGGATGCGCACCAGCAAGTAACAAGCGCACCATTCTTGACACCAATAGCCAAGTTTTACCGCTACCAGCACAGGCCTCGACCACGACCGACTGCTGCGGATCACATGAGTCATAAGTAATTTGCGAACTCATGACCACATCCCCTTGCGACAAATACCTCTTACCTCGCAGTACTGACAAACACTATCAGGGCCGCTCGCTGGCAAAGGTGCGCCACCCCAAACCTTTTCAATATCACCGATCATCTGAGCAGGCAAATGCTCCATTTCAATAGACAGATCATCCACACCCAACTCAAAACCAACATCTTTATCTTTTACTGATACCCAGGCCGCTTGAGAACTTGCGCCCCTATCGGCAATAGGATCGCCATTAATTGCTTTGGCATAAATCACCAACTGTGGATCATCTTCAATATTTTTCTGCTTTTTCTTAATAGAAGATTCGCTAGAGTATTTGTAATCAATCACTGCAGCCGTCTTTTCTTTTGCATTGATATCAATGCGATCCACTTGACCTGACACATGAATTAAACCAAATCGAGTTTGCAAGTCGAACCCTACTTGTTTTTCAGCATCATGGAACTGCCAACCTGCTTGTTCGCGTTTTAATTGCCACCTCACCAAATTCGGAATATGCGATTCCCACTCAACCCAAGCACCTAACCACCTACCATCAGCCTCCAATAAAGGCTTGAAATGTTTTTGGGATACTTCTCTTAATTGTGCAATCAATAAGTTTGTTTTTTCTTGCACATCTTGAATAGTTAATTTTTGAGTTTTTTGCTTCTGATAAAACTCTCTAAGCGCAGCATGCAAAGTTTGTCCTACCAAACTCACATCCACCTCAGCATCTAAAGTAGATTTTTCACGTAAACCTAAAACTCTTGTAGCGTAATAACGATAAGGACATTCTCTAAGCGTGCGATAGGCGCTTGGGCTCACCTTGATAGGTTTCGCCACAACATCTCCCAAAGCAGGCCTCGGCTGCAATACCGCCGTTGGCTGATAAGCAACAGATTGAGGAACTTGAGTCTCACTCAAGCAATTGCTGCGCTCCATATACAAACGCTGCAACCAAGGGGATGGCTGACGAGGTTCTCCAGAAGACCCCATTGATTGCCACAACATACGCCAGTGTTGATGTGACTGCATTAATTGAGAGAGATCCATCGCTTGCTGAGCAAATTCCATGTCGACAGTTTTGCAACCCATTTTTTCTCGAAGGCTGGCAGATAAGAACATTGGGCTATCGGAGATAGATGGCAATTGACTATCATCACACCCCACCATCACCCAAGCATCAAAGCGCCTCATGCGCGTAGCACTCAAAGGCAAGACTGTGACACTAGCTTGCGCTCTTGGACTAAGCTCTAAATAACTAGACTCTTCCACCATCAAGCTTAAAAGTGATAGCCATTCATTAAAACGCAAAGAAGCTTGTACACCCTTCATTGGCTCTAGAGCTTCAAATAATTGCTGACCAGCCAAATCTTCTTGAAATGACTCCCCCATCGCTAAAGCTTGCAAATCTGCTTGTAAATGCTTCAACCAAACCGAACAAGATAAAGCTTGAGATTGCCATTTTTGAGAAATTTCTCGTATATGTTTAATGAGATGAATTGCCGCATCAAAACTTTGACCATCATGAGTCATCTCTAATGCCAATAGCATCCCAGCCCAAGATCCTTTAACTTCAGCTTGAATGAAACGGCGCTCTAGATGATCCAAAAACTCGGAGATATCTTCTCCCTCATACCCCAATTGAGTCCAATTGATATAAGGGTTCTTTAAAAAATCCATCAATTGCACAGCTGATGGACCAACAGTCCCCTGACGAATCACATCGACCCAAGACATCACCGACGCAGCAGCACGTGTCGTGGAAAGTTTCCAACCTGTTTCATCATGGACAGAAATACCTTGACCTAAACGTGCCAATAAAGCTCGAATACGTCTAGCAACTAATCGATCTTGAGCTACTAGAGCAATATGCTGATGCCCGGCCAATAAAAATTCTTGTATGGCATTAGCGCCGACCCAAGCAATATCCTCAAACCCACTCGCCCTAATAATTTTTCGACCATCCATATTAGAAAAATATTTTTGGCGATTAATTTGAATTTGTTCTGCCTCTTCCTTCGTTGACTGCTTATTTGCTTGCTTAGTTGATTGATCAACTGGCTCACTCGAATCCAAACACTCAGGCCAAAGCGCTAGCTGCGCATAATCCATCTGCACATGATGGACGCGTGCTTGCTCCGCATAAGCCACTAACAATTGATGGCAAGCTTTTCCAAAACCAGGACTAGGCTTAGCTGTCTCAATAAAGATAAGCGGGGAAATCGATGAAGGCTTCACCGCTTCCAAGGCTTTGATTCGCAAACCCATAGCTAGACGCTGACGCGCCACGGGATCGTGAAAAGTACTTAGATTCTTCCAGAAAGTAAAAATAATCTTAGCCTCAACATCAACGACTGATCTAGCTACACCTTCATAAACGCTATCAATCGCTTGATTTAAAGCCTCATCCGAAACTTCCTCAAACACTCCCAAATTGGCATCAGCTAATACATCACAAACATCAACAATATTTTTTGCCAACCCCCACTTTGATGCGTCACTAGCATCCAGTAGTAATGATCTTAAATAAGGCCTTTCAGATAGCGCTTGATAAACCTCCAACCAACGATCCAAATCGGTTTTTAATGCCCCTCTATCTTTAAGGCCTGGCGTTTCTTTAAGCCATTGAGATAAACCTAAGACTCTTGGCAAAAAAGTCAGTTGGGGTAATAAACCAACTGGGCGATTTTTCTCTAATGCTTGCCTAAGGCCATAAGCGGGCCCTGATGTACTTAAAACAACCAAAGGACTCACTTGATCTTTTTCAGTAATAGCCCAAATAAGCTTGGCCATGGCATCAAGCGCGCTGGCATCTGGTGTTAAAAAGTAAGGTTGGTAATAGGTCATTTATCAGGAAGTATGCACAAATAAGCGCTTATTGATAATATATAGCTTGTAGAAGTAAAAACGTAAAACAAACAATAATTAACTGCAGCATATAAGAATTTTAAGGACCCCTATGAGCGACGCGATTAAATACGTAAGCGATGCATCTTTTGAACAAGATGTTTTGAAATCTAATAAACCAGTTCTCCTAGACTTCTGGGCTGAATGGTGCGGTCCTTGCAAGATGATTGCCCCGATCTTGGAAGAAGTCGCTAAAGAATATGGTGACCGAGTACAAATCGCAAAAATGAATGTGGATGAGAACCAAGCAGTTCCTGCGCAATTCGGCATTCGTGGCATCCCTACCTTGATTTTGTTTAAAAATGGCGCTGTAGCTGCTCAAAAAGTAGGCGCTTTAGCAAAATCTCAATTAACTGCATTCTTAGATAGCAATATCTAAAGTCTAAAAATGAAGGGGCTCACTAAATGAGCCTCTTTTTTACAGTTTTTCCTATTTTTTGAATTTCGGGTGTAGAATCCCATTAACAAATCACGGAACGTCCTGTTCCGGTTGAAAATTTCCAAAACCATTCGTTCTTTCTAAAGGCTTAAGCCTAACTCCAAACACATGCATCTCACCGAACTAAAAGCACTACACGTATCAGCCCTACTTGAAATGGCCGCTGGCCTAGAAATTGAAAACACGCAGCGTATGCGCAAGCAAGAGCTGATGTTTGCCATTCTTAAAAAACGCGCTAAAGGTGGCGAAACCATCTTCGGTGATGGCGTTTTGGAAGTACTTCCTGATGGCTTTGGATTTTTAAGATCTCCAGAAGCTTCGTACATGGCGTCACCAGACGACATTTATATCTCCCCTGCACAAATCCGTCGCTTTAACTTGCACACAGGTGATGCAATTGAGGGTGAAGTAAGAACACCTAAAGAAGGCGAACGTTATTTCGCTTTAGTGAAAGTCGACAAGATCAACGGTTTAGCGCCAGAGGCGCTCAAGAACCGCATCATGTTCGAGAACTTAACGCCACTTCACCCAGATCGTCCAATGTTGTTGGAACGCGAGATTAAGGCGGAAGAGAATTTAACTGGTCGAATCATCGATATGATTTCTCCGATTGGTTTTGGTCAACGTGCACTACTAGTGGCCTCTCCAAAATCCGGTAAAACAGTCATGATGCAGCACATCGCTCATGCGATTTCCGCTAATCATCCTGATGCCGTATTAATCGTATTACTTGTGGATGAGCGTCCAGAAGAAGTTACAGAAATGCAGCGTTCCGTTCGCGGTGAAGTGGTTGCCTCAACATTTGATGAGCCAGCCGTGCGCCACGTACAGGTAGCAGAAATGGTAATTGAGAAAGCCAAGCGCTTAGTAGAAATGAAGCGTGATGTGATCATCCTTCTAGACTCTATTACGCGTCTTGCTCGCGCTTACAACACCGTGGTTCCTTCATCAGGCAAAGTATTGTCAGGTGGTGTGGACGCTAACGCATTACAAAGGCCAAAACGTTTCTTTGGTGCTGCACGTAATATCGAAGAAGGCGGTTCTTTAACCATTATCGCAACTGCCTTGATTGAAACTGGCAGCCGTATGGACGATTTAATTTACGAAGAGTTTAAAGGTACAGGCAATATGGAAGTTCATCTAGAGCGCCGCCTAGCTGAACGTCGTGTCTACCCTGCTATTAACTTGAATAAGTCAGGTACTCGCCGTGAAGAGTTGTTAATCAAACCAGAAATTCTTCAGAAGATTTGGGTATTGCGTAAGCTTATCTCTGACATGGATGATATTGAAGCGATGAACTTCATTGTCGACAAGTTGAAATCAACCAAAAATAACGCAGAATTCTTTGAATTAATGCGCCGTGGCGGTTAAAAAGCATCTGTTTTAGACCTAAAAATGAGGATAACTGCTTGATTTTCTAGCTTTATCCTCCTAAAACAGGCCCTTATTTAGTATTTTTTGCTATAATTTTCGTTTTAATTCAGGCAAGTACCAATTCAGAGGAATTGGCGGCTACCAGGCTAAAGGACTTTTAACATGAAACCAGGCATTCACCCAGATTACAAAGAAGTTGTTTTCTTAGACGTATCAAACAACTTCAGCTTCAAAACACGCTCTACTATCAACACTAAAGAAACAGTTAAGTGGGAAGATGGTAAAGAGTACCCATTGGCTAAGATTGAAACATCTTCTGAATCACACCCGTTCTACACAGGTACTCAAAAAATTATGGACACAGCCGGTCGTGTTGAGAAATTCCGTCAGAAATTCGGTACAAAAGCTACTGGTAAAACAGCTGCTTAATATCTACCTAGTTTTAGACATAAAAAGGCGGCTTAGGCTGCCTTTTTTCTTGCATCAAACCAGCACTCGAATCAAAATTCAATCTACATGAGATCTGTCAAATTAACCGCTGCGGCCACATCCACACTTCCACGCTATGTGTTGGTATTAATTACGGCCATTTACGGGTTAATGGGCATCTTTGGTCGTGACCCATGGAAGAATGATGATGCAGCTGGCTTTGGCGCCATGTGGACACTTGCCAATGGTTCTTGGCATGATTGGTTACTACCGCATATTCAAGGTCGAGATGATTTGTTAGCTGGACCACTTCCTTATTGGATCGGTGGATTACTGATTAAATTATTCGGCCCTCTTGTAGGAGCGCCTAATGCTGCCGGCATCTATTCAGCACTTTGTTTCTTTTTCAGCTGCGCAGCTATTTGGCATGCCACCTACCTATTGGGAAGACGACCTGAAGTTCAACCCATGAGCTTTGCATTAGGTGGCCAACCCAACCCGAAAGCTTATGGACGCACCTTAGCTGATAGCGCTTTAATGATCTTCTTGGCATGCTTTGGTCTTGCCATGCGTGCTCATGAAACTACGCCCGCTCTTGCCCACCTAACAGCGATCTCTTTAGTTTTATATGGCACAGTTCGTGGCTTAGACAAACCGATTCAAGGTGGATTTTGGACAGGTGCTGGCCTTGCGATCTTGGCACTCTCAGGATCGCTATGGCTATTTGTCATTATTTTTCTAGGCTTATTACTATCACTATTTATTTGCGAAGTTAAACCTGCTGTTCGCTGGCTTGGTATGACTTGGTTAGTTGCCAAACTAGGTTTAATTCTATGGCCACTTCTTTGGGTTCTTTCCGGACTACCTTCTGAAACGATCATAAGCGCTTGGCATACTTGGTGGAATAACGAACTGATGCAAGCGACGCCATCGCGCCAATCACTTGGTTTCTTAGCTAGAAATATGCCGCTTTACTCCTGGCCAATTTGGCCTCTGGCGTTATGGAGTGTTTGGTTCTGGCGTAAAGGTGCCAACTATCCATTAGGTGGGGTCCGCAACCCCAATATGGCTCTGCCGCTTGGCTTAGTCATTGCAACCCTCACTTACTTAGCTCTACAAGTTGATCTTACAGAGCAATCACTCATCATCACAATTCCGCCATTAGTTATTTGGGCTTGCTTTAGCTTACCCATTATTAAGCGTAGCGTGATTAGTTTTATTGATTGGTTAGCTTTACTTACTTTCACCATCTTAGGTGGCTTCATTTGGTTAATGTGGTTTGCTATGACCACACAATTTCATGCTGGTTTAGCCAAAAATGTGGCAAGGCAAGTACCAGGCTTTATTCCTGAAGTTAACTGGCTAGCGGTATTGGTTGCCGTCATTGTGACGGCTTTGTGGATTAGCGTTGTACGCTGGAGAACCTCACGCGCACCGAAAGCCATTTGGCGCGCTGTAGTGATCTCCGCTTCCGGCACTACTTTAACGTGGGTGCTGTTAATGACCTTATGGTTACCAACAATTAACTATGCCAAAACATATCGAGCTGTTTCAGAACGTTTGATGAAAGCGATGCCCACTGAATACACTTGCGTAAATGGCACTTATTTAGGTGATGGCCAATTAGCTTCTTTTGTTTATTTCACCAATATCAAATTTAAAGATGATGCTTCTTGCGATTTATGGTTAACTCACTCGGCTAAAGAAGCAAAAGAAAGCGCCAAGATCAATAGCCAAATACTTGAATTACTGTGGGAAGATCGTCGCGCTAGCGATCGCTCGGAACGTTTACGCTTATACAAAGTCAGTTCTTATGCTCGCTAAGCTACGACGAGATATACCCAAGCTCATTAGCTTGGCGGGTCCGCTATTAATTGGTCAACTAGCTGTCATTACCTTTGGTGTGATGGATACCGCTATGGTGGCACGCTACTCTGCTAATGATTTAGCCGCACTTGCAGTAGCAGGTTCTGTCTTTATTAGTATTTATGTTGGTTTAACTGGCGTAGTTTCCGCCCTCGCCCCAATTGCAGGTCAATTATTTGGCGCAAAAAGGTTTTCAGAAATCGGCGAAGAAGTGCGTCAAGCTTGGTGGCTATCTTTAGCACTCAGCATGGTTGGCATGCTGATTCTTAGTAACCCAGAGGTATTTTTATCGATTGCTAAAGCTTCACCAGAAGTAGAAGCCAAAGCGGTGTTGTATTTAAAAATTATTGCTTGGGGCTTGCCAGCCAGTATGGCTATGCGCGTGATGGTGGCATTACATAATGCCGTCTCTAGACCAGCTGTTATTACATGGTTACAAATTAGCGGTTTGTTTTTAAAAATTCCTCTTAATGCTTGGTTGATTTATGGCGGCTTAGGCATAGAAGCTCTTGGAGCTCCAGGCTGCGCCATTGCAACGGTCATCATTAACTGGGCATGGATGATAGCTGCTGGCACAATTATTTATCGCGGTAAGTTCTATCAAATTTTTAGTGTTTATGAAAAATTCAGCATGCCTGATTTACATAAACTTTGGACGCTATTTAAGCTCGGCGCTCCGATTGGATTAAGTTATTTAATTGAAGTAACTTCTTTTGCTTTTATGGCATTGTTTATAGCTAGGCTTGGTACATTGCCGTTAGCGGGCCATCAAATTGTGGCCAATCTAGGTACGGTGCTTTATATGCTGCCACTATCACTTTCAATTGCGACATCGACTCTCGTGTCTCAATCGATTGGTGCGGATCAACCAACTCTAGCTAAAGAAGTGGCCAAGTCTTCATTAATTTTTACAACCTGTTTATGCGTCACAGTTGGTTTAATTGTGTGGATATTTAAATATCCACTGCTTGATTTATACGCACCACCAGAAGCAGTAAAAGAATCCGCAGTTTCATTATTTTTATTTATTGCGTTTTACCAAGTGTTTGATGCACTTCAAGTTTGCTCTGCTTTTATTTTACGAGGCTATCGCGTGGCATTTATCCCCATGTGGATTTACGCCATCTCGTTATGGGGTGGCGGATTAGGTGGCGGCTATCTATTAGGTTTTAATGTAACAGGCAATGTCCCTGAAGTGATCCAAGGTGCCAGAGGTTTCTGGTTAGCCAATAGCGCCAGCTTAGCTTTGGCAGCAGCATTATTGATGGTGCTCTTTGTGAAAACTGCCCATAAGTTTGAAAAAGAACATCCACCTGTGACTACCTAAATACTCCTAATCAACTTAATAAGTCACGATGATTTTGATTTAAATCGTGTAAAGAATAAAAAAGCCTCTCATTTGAGAGGCTTTTTAGTTTGCTTATAAGCTAACTCTAACTATGAGAGACGCTTATTTCTTTTGAACTGGTGCAGGTGGCACTGGTGATGGTGGTTTTTGAATGCTGTAACCAGGAACCTGATTGCCTTTTGAATACATACACTGTTGATAAGCAATGTCGTAACGACGTTGAATTTCTTTCGCTGTGTCATTACCCTGTGAAGCACCCACTGCAGCACCGCCGACCATACCTACCGCAGCACCCGTACCAGCTGATTTATGGCTACCGCCACCAGCAACAGCACCTGCCAAAGCACCTAAAGCCGCACCCACAACCGCTGTTTTAGCTGTGCTCAAAGTAGCAGCTTCATCAGCTGTTTTATCAAGAGAACCCTGTGCGTAAGCACGGCATTCTTTGTCATCCTGTTGGAAAACATCAAAAGGTTTACCTGGTGCAGGCATCACAGTTAGGCTTGGACCGACCGGTGTCGATGCGCAACCGACCATGGCTATAACCAAACAACTAGCCACACTGATTCTTTTGAAATTTCTGTTCATATATTGCCTCTTCTTTTCTAAATATTTCTACTGCGTTTGGGTAAATCTTGCTATCTATCACCAACTATTTAGATGATAAAGCATCCTACCTATTGATTTAACGCATAGATGATAAGAAAGATGACATAGCCCTAGGGCAAATCTGTGTATGATTAAGTTATCCCGTGGTAACTATATATAAAAATTATAAGAATCATTAAGTTATGGCCCGTATGTTCAAGAAAAATTGGCTGTTAATGGCAAGCCTGACGCTTAGTCAGACTGCTTGGTCTATTGATCTTCAACCAGGCGATGTCACCGCTCCAAAACCGAATGTTCAGCTGATGCAGTATTCATATCTGAACTATGAAAAAGGCGCGTATTACGCCAACAATCAAAAGGTTTATTCAACAACAAAAATTGATAGCGAGCAGGCTATCGTTAGATATGGTCGCTCTTTTGAAGTCGATCAGATGCCTGCTTTTGTTTATATCCAAGCTCCAATGGGCTCTCAAACCCCCAAAGGGATGCTAGCCAGCTTACCGGGTGACTCAGGCATTGGCGATACAAGTATTGCCATTGGATTATGGCCTTATGCCAACAGAGAAACGGAAACTTATTTTGCGGTAGGCGCCTATTTAACAGGTCCAACAGGTAGTTACTCAAAGGACCGCGTGATTAATATGGGGCAGAACCGTTACTCAACTGCCCTTCAAGCAGGCTACCAAATGAGTCTAGCGAAGCAATTAAGCTGGATGCATGCTGTAGATGTGGTTTGGTTTAGCGAGAACACTGAATCAAAGAGCGCCACAACCGGCGTCATAGGTTCCTTAAAGCAAAAGAATTTTTACACCTATCAAACTGGCTTGTTGTATGAAATTAATAAGACCTATAGCGTAGGCGGTAATTATTTTTATTCTGCTGGTGGGCGCACTGAATTTAACGGCATCATGAACAACGATATGATTCAAGTGCAACGCTATCAATTAAGCGCTATGGCCATGTCCCCTATCGGTAAATTCACCCTGCAATGGGGAAAAGACCTTGCTACCAAGAATGGTTACTTTGAAAATAACCGTCTCTTCCTTAGATATACCAATTACTTTTAATTAGCCTAAGTTAACCTTAAATTAGCCTTTATTTAGCCATCGGCTAGCCATTAATTCGCAAGGCTAGCCGCTTCAATCGCCTCAACTTCAGCGGCCCACTCTAACCATTGCATTTCAAGCTCATCAAGCTCTTCAGTTATTTTCTTTAATTGCTGGCCTAGCGTAGCAATCTCTGCTGGCGAAATAGGCATGCATAAAGTAGCTTCAATAGTCGTTTTTTCAGTGTGAAGCGCTGCTATTTTTTTATCAGCTTGCTCAATCAATTTTTTAATTGGCTTAGTTTTAGCGTTGATTTCTTGTCGACGTTGCGCATCTAGCTTGCGTTGAGCCGAGCTCACAGGCGCCACTGAAACCTGTTCTTTAACAGACTGAGCAACTTCTGCTGCAGGAGATTGTTCAGGTAATGGCTCTGGCTGATGCTCAGATGAAATATTTTCTAATTTAGCTTCTTCACGCAAACGACGGGATTCATCTAAGAGGTAGCGTTGGTAATCATCTAAGTCACCATCAAATGGTTTGATTTCACCACGACCAACTAACCAGAATTCATCACAAACAGCTCTTAATAAGGCTCGGTCATGGCTGACTAACATAACCGTGCCTTCAAACTCATTCAAGGCCATAGATAGTGCTTCACGCGTCGCCAAGTCTAGATGGTTAGTTGGCTCATCAAGTAATAGCAAGTTAGGCCGCTGCCACACAATCATCGCTAAAACTAAACGAGCTTTTTCACCACCACTCATGGTGCCAACAGCTTGTTTAACCATGTCGCCTGAAAAATTAAATGTACCCAAGAAGTTGCGTAGGTCTTGTTCTTTACCTGATTGACCCGCGTCAGGACCTAAGTCTTTTGCCAAACGAATCATGTGTTCGAGTGGGTTGTCGTCTGGTCTTAGAACATCAAGCTCTTGCTGAGCAAAGTAGCCAATATTAAGCCCCTTACCTTGTGTGACGGTTCCAGCCAATTGAGGCATGGTTCTGGCAATGGTTTTAACCAAGGTGGATTTACCCTGTCCATTGGCACCTAAGATGCCAATACGTTGTCCCGCCAAAACAGATTTATTAACTTTATCAATGATTCTTTTTTCTTGACCATCAACCATGTAACCAAAAGCGCCATCAGTAATGGCCAACATAGGATTAGGTAAGTTTTGCGGTTCTTTAAATTCGAAAGTAAATTCAGCGTCAGCGAGGACAGGCGCAATTTTTTCCATGCGCTCCAACGCTTTAACCCTACTTTGCGCTTGCTTAGCTTTACTCGCTTTAGCTTTGAAGCGGTCAATGAATTTCTGTAGATGCGCGATTTTCTCTTGCTGTTTAGAGAATGAAGCTTGTTGCAACTCTAACTGCTGTGCACGCATGATTTCAAATGAGGTGTAGTTACCACCGTAACGATTGAGTTTGGCATGTTCAATGTGCAAAGTGACATTTGTCACAGCGTCTAAGAATTCTCTATCGTGACTGATCACAATCATGGTGCCGGTGTAGCGCTTGAGCCATGCTTCTAACCAAACTAAGGCATCTAAGTCTAAGTGGTTAGTTGGTTCATCAAGTAACAATAAGTCTGATGGGCACATCAAGGCACGAGCCAATTGCAAGCGCATGCGCCAACCACCTGAGAAGCTGTTAACGGGTTGATCTAATTCACTAGTTTTAAAACCCAAGCCCAATATCAAAGATTGAGCTCTTGGTACAGCGTCATGCTCACCTGCATCTGCCAAATCGGTATAAGCATGCGCCATAGCCATACCGTCATCCGCAGCCTCAGCAACCGCTAAAGCAGCTTTGAGTTCGACTAAACGCGTATCCCCACCTAAGACGAATTCTGTAGCGGATTCTTCTGTTTCTGGCATGTTTTGGGCCACTTGGGCCATACGCCAAACTTTAGGAATAGAACAATCACCACCATCTTCATGCAATGTGCCATTGAGCATGGCAAATAGCGTTGATTTGCCAGCCCCATTACGACCAACTAAACCCACCTTTTCACCAGGATTTAAGGTGACAGAGGCTTTATCAAGGATGAGTTTTGCACCACGGCGCAAAGAGACATTGTTAAGGATGATCATGTGGTTTCAGCAGTCTTACCAGCAACTGCTGGATGGTTTATCTACTTTTTCAGCTTATTTAAGCCAATGGAGCAGATGGAATCTCAAGAAGACGCCATTTTAACTGATTGATAAACTCTAAAACTAATAGAAACCAACGCACTATTGATTAATGAACTAAAATGGAGGCTCGAAACATTTCTAACTGCGCTCTATATTTTTTCTTAAGCAGTTCATCCATTGGCCTTCCAAAATTCTTTTTGCTGAGCACAGGCCAATTATTTATTGGTATTTATGCAATTCAAAGATTTAGGTTTATCAGAAGAGATTCTTCAGGCTATTAACGAACACGGGTATACAACCCCCACCCCTATTCAAGCTCAATCAATCCCCGCCATTCTTAAAGGTGGCGATTTATTAGCTGCAGCACAAACAGGCACAGGCAAGACAGCTGGTTTCACATTGCCAGTGTTACAACGTTTATTAACTTCCCCTATTAACCAAAATAGTCGTCGCAAGCAAGTGCGCGGTTTGATTTTGACACCTACCCGTGAGTTGGCAGCTCAGGTTCATGCCTCAGTTCAAACATACGGCAAATATACGAGGTTAAAGTCCGCCGTTATTTTTGGTGGCGTTGGAGCCAATCCTCAAATTAAAGCAATTCAAAGTGGTTTAGATATTTTGGTTGCAACCCCAGGTCGTTTATTAGATTTGATGGGGCAAGGTGCTATTTCTTTGCAACACATAGAGATTTTGGTGCTCGATGAAGCTGACCGTATGTTGGATATGGGCTTTTTGCGAGATATTAAAAAGATCTTAGCGGCTCTACCTAAGCAACGTCAGAATTTATTATTTTCAGCGACTTTCTCAACTGAGATTAAAGCACTCGCGAATGATTTATTAAATGGCCCTTCTTTAATTGAGGTGGCACGTAGCAATAGTACTAATGAAGCCATCACCCAAGTGATTCACCCCGTGGATCGCGGCAATAAGCATCCATTGTTAGCTCATTTAATTAAGAGCAATAACTGGAAACAAGTGCTGGTGTTTACGCGCACCAAGCACGGCGCCAATAAGTTGGTGCTTCAGTTAGAGAAGGATGGCATTACCGCGATGGCCATCCATGGCAATAAGAGTCAGACCGCCAGAACCAAAGCACTGGCAGACTTTAAAGCCGGAAAGATCATCGTGCTAGTTGCCACAGATATCGCTGCCCGAGGAATCGATATTGATCAATTGCCTCATGTGATTAATTATGATTTGCCAAATGTGCCAGAGGATTATGTACATCGGATTGGGCGAACTGGTCGCGCCGGCTCAAACGGTGTAGCAGCTTCATTAGTCTGCGTTGATGAACACATCATGTTGAGAGATATCGAGCGTTTAATTAAGCAAACACTACCAAGAGAAGTTATTGCAGGTTTCGAACCAGACCCTAACGCAGTTGCTCAGCCTATCCAATTACGCAGCCAACAAGCTCCTCAACGTCATGGCCAGGCTAGACATAATGCATCAGCTCCTAAAGGGACCAACCAAAGTAAGCGTAGCGGACAACAAAAGCCAGCATCAGGGACTATGGCAGCCCCTAAGAAGCCTCACAGAAAGACGAATACCCAAAAACCTGGGCATTTTTCTAAAGGCCCTAGAGCGGCAAGTAAGTCTTAATAGATGTTTATGATAAAAAGTCCTTTCAAACATTACTACAAACATAAAATAAAGGACTAAGATGAAAGACAACACAGAAAATATGAAACTGATTAAAGGCACCGTTGAAGCTTGGGAATCTAGAGAACTTGGTTGCGATGAAAAATACGCAGAAGTGGATCAGGAAGCTACAGAGGAAGTTAATGGTGGCTTAAATCAATTAAATATGAATTAGTATTTTCAGGGTTAGACACCTACACCCCCACAAATAAGTTGCACACCGCACTCATAATTGAGTGATTCTCAAGCATATCGTATTAATAAACAAATTAGATTTTGTACTTACTAAGATCGACTTCAGTACCAACCTTACCAACCCTTAACGAATAGCCGCTAGCTGCTTTATAAATGAATATATGTTTATATTCTTTGCCATTCTTTTTAGTGGTTGAATAAAGCTCATTCCAGTGCTGCTCTAGTAAAGAATATGGAATAGCAAACCCATAATCCGTGTCGGTCATACCAAAGACCATAAATCCTTCTTTAGCTTCACCTAAGAATTTTCTTTGCGGGTCATTGTGATATGCATACCAATAGAATGTCTCAGATCGTTGGTATTGCTTAGATATAGCTATAACGGCATGGGTTGTATCTGCCTGATCAGCGTATAAAGAATGCTTCCTCTTAACCAACTGACAATTCTTTAAATCACTAAGCTTTCTAATTAAGTTATCTTTTCTTTCTTGAAGGATTTCATTAGGAGTTCTATCTTGGGGTTGAGATTCACTCTTTTCAACAAGTTCACCCTCTTCTAACTCATCTACTTCATTCTGTTTATCTTCCGCAGCAGTAAAGATGACATCAACGATCTTATCTATCCTTGTGTACTCAATTGGCTGAAGAATCGTATGAATCTTCTCCGTCACCTCTTCACTAGAAGTAGTTAAATTTACTTCCATTAGCTTAATAAGAGCATCAACACCAATGATTCTCATAGACCAAGCATGCATTGAGCCTCTAACTTGAGCTTCTAAAGATTGGGTGTCATTTCTACCGATAACTAGCAATATTGGAGAGTCTTTTCTAACTCGACCAGCTTCGACCAATTTATTTCTATATGCTGCAATTACATCAAGCTTGATTGTGTAAGCATCAGTAGTCTTAACCTCGATAACCAAATCAAAGCCATCAGCATTCCATATGCCATCAAAGCCAATATCATTTCTAACACCTTGGTAGCGGCCATTTTCAGCTTTAAAGCCTAATCTTCTGCCTATCTCATTAATTACGTCTTGCAGTATCTGACCACTATTAGTGAAAGCATTCTCAATACAATAAGTGGCATATTCGGCTAATTTCTCTCCTTCGACTTCAGATAGAAACTGTCTAAATTCAATGGATGTCTCACTGCCATCCTTCAAATGACCATCACCAGCCATTTTGACAATGGTTTCAAGGTTCATTTTTAGAACCTCATCCCGCTCTGACTTCCAGAATTTCAGTAGTGGCATATCTACACCTAATTGTTATATTTGTAGATATTACTAGTTTTTGTAACCACTAAAGAACTAACCTAACGGTAAATTTTGGGGTACACAGCTTTGCAGGCCGCGCAAAATACTCTTCAGAAAAGCAAAAAGCCCCGTTAGGGGCTTTTTGGGTAGCGACTCCTGCTTTTCAGCAACAGCCGCCTTGTTGGCGGAGCGGACGGGACTCGAACCCGCGACCCCCGGCGTGACAGGCCGGTATTCTAACCAACTGAACTACCGCTCCAGTTGAACTTGGCGTCCCCACGGGGATTCGAACCCCGGTACCCACCGTGAAAGGGTGGTGTCCTAGGCCTCTAGACGATGGGGACCCTGGACTTACCTACTACATTTACTACAACTGCTTTAGCTTCTGGTGGAGCTAAGCGGGATCGAACCGCTGACCTCTTGCATGCCATGCAAGCGCTCTCCCAGCTGAGCTATAGCCCCTTAATTAAATGATCTTCTTTTAAGTAGCTCAAGCAATCAAGACCGTAATTCTAGCCTATTTTTATACCACTTTGCAAGCGAAGTTTTACTTCTTCTTTACCAATCAATGCGATAACCGCATCAATAGCCGGCGTTTGAGTAGTCGCAAACAAGGCATAACGGACTGGCATGGCCAAAGCAGGCATTTTTAGACCATGTTTGGCCAATACCGCCTTAAAAGCAGCAGAAACCGCTGCTTTTGAGCCATCACTAGCATCTAGCTCTTGAATGAAGTCACTCATGGCTGGATGAATCGATTCTGGGATATTGGCAGCCAATCCAGCAGCCTGATGTTGAGGCCTTTCCATGTAGAACAATCTTGCACCCTCAGCAATCTCAATGAGAGTATTCGCACGGTCTTTAAGAAGATTAACTACCCCAACAAAGTCTGGACCCTGCTCCGTCTTAATACCCAAATTAGTTGCAAATGGTTGAACACGCTTCGCTAGATCAGCAGCATCCGCCTGCTGGATGTAGTGATGATTTAACCAAAGAAGTTTTTCTGGGTTGTGTTGCGCTGGCGATTTACCCAAATGATCTAAATCGAACCATTCAACAAATTGTTCTTTAGTGAATACTTCCGCATCACCATGTGACCAGCCTAAACGCGCTAAGTAATTCAATACCGCCTCAGGCATATAACCTTCACGCTCATAGTCGCGCACACTCATCGCACCATTACGCTTACTCATCTTCTCACCCTGATCATTTAAGACCGTTGGCAAGTGAGCATAAATAGGCGATGTGCCACCTAATGCCTTAAGAATGTTGATTTGGCGAGGCGTGTTGTTAACATGATCATCACCACGAATGACATGAGTGATGTTCATATCCAAGTCATCCACCACCACACAGAAGTTGTAAGTGGGTGTGCCATCAGGACGCGCAATGACTAAGTCATCTAACTCATCATTACTGATTTCAATACGACCTTTAACGGCATCTTCCCAAACAACGCTACCGCCGATCGGGTTTTTAAAACGAATCACTGGCTTCACACCTTCTGGAATCGCTGGCAATGTTTTGCCTGATTCAGGTCTCCAGAATCCGTTGTAGCGCGGCTTTTCTTTATTGGCCATTTGCGCATCGCGAAGTGTGTTTAACTCTTCTTCACTCATGTAGCAGTAATACGCCAAACCATCTTTGAGCATTTGCGCAATGACTTCGCGATAGCGATCCATGCGCTGCATTTGATAGATCGGTCCTTCATCAATATCAAGACCTAACCAACGCATACCTTCAATAATGACATCCACAGCCTCTTGGCTTGAACGCTCTTGATCGGTATCTTCAATACGCAGAATGAAGTCACCTTGCATCTTGCGCGCAAACGCCCATGGATACAAAGCACTTCTTAGGTTACCTAAATGAATAAAGCCCGTTGGGCTTGGTGCAAATCGTGTTCTAACTGTCATAAGCGACATTATCGCATTGACGGAAATGTCGACTTATTTTTGCTTGAGCGGCTTCTGTCGTGTAGCGATGAATCCACCAATAAAAAGCGCTACGCCCGATAAAACTAAGCCCTGGGCTAGACCACCCTGCCCATCTGAAATCCACCCCACAATCGTAGGCCCCACAATCTGACCTGCGGCAAAAATACTGGTAAAAACAGTAATGCCACCCACCCAATCGGCTTGAGGCATATTGTGTTTAACAAAGGCTGTGGTTGATGCCACTGCGGATAAAAAGACGCCGCCAAATAAGAGGCCTGAGAAGAAGATCGCCACGATGGCTGCGCCATCCATCTGCGCCCCATAAATGGCTAAAAAGGCCGGTATGAAAGAAGCAATGCCTAATAAGGTGTTAAGAATAGCCAAAGATTGGCCACCTTTAAAGTGATCTAGCAACTTAGCCCATAAGCGAGAAGATGCCATGACCGCAACTCCTAGGAGTGCGTAGAAGAGATTTAAAGTGGCGCTCGCTAGCCCTAATTGTTTGAGCAAGGCCACCACAAAGGTCATGTAACCAATGTAGCCCACACCAAACATGAAGTAACCCGCCAAAATGGGTATGTACGATTGAATCGGCGTACCTGAGTGCCCTGCTTTTTTAGGCGGCACTGCCGGAATAGATTGCACCGGTTTAATCAGCAAGAGTGTGAGGATGATGCACATCATCGCAATGGCATACCAAGAGAGTTGCCATGAGTGCTGCCAATGAATATCCATGGCCCACTGCCCAACCAAAGGCAAAGTTAAGCTTGAGAGCGTGATGCCCAAACCAGGACCACCGTAGTAAATACCTAAAAGCAACCCTGACTTGTTAGCGTGAATACTGCCCAACTGCGCAGCCAGCACACCACCCGCCACAAAGACCCAGGCACTCGCAATACCGGCAATCACTCGGTAGATGAATAAAGCCACCGTCTGATCCGTGCAACCCGATAAAAATAGGAAGATAGCAGTAATAACGCAAGAAATAATAAAAAAGCGATTAACGGATATTTTCCTCATCATGACTGGGGAAGATAAGGCGCCAATGAGGTAACCAATCGCATTAGCCGTGTTCATGGTGCCAGCTACGAGATAAGACCAATCAAGGTCCTCCCGCATAACTGGGAGCAATAATCCATAAGAAAAACGGCCCAAGCCCAAGGCAATCGCAGAGCCTAGCGCCAAAGAAATAGCCGTTAAAAATGGATGTTTATTTGAGAACACAGTCACTCATTTCATAAAGTTTCTACAATATAAGGCATGAAAGAAAATAAAGCTTTAGATCTACTCCAAGTTTTTGTATTTGATGGAGCCCCAGTTAGGGGAGAAATCGTTCACATAAAAGACTCTTGGCAGGCCATTTTGGCCCGCAAAGACTATCCGCCAGCCGTTAAAAAGCTCTTAGGCGACCTCGTGGCTGCCGGCGTTTTATTAAGCGGCACCTTGAAGTTCAATGGCAGTCTGATTATTCAGGCGCAAGGAAATGGTGCGGTGCGCTTGTTGGTATTGGAGTGCAACGAGAACCTCGTTATCCGAGCCACAGCTAAGCTCAATGAGGACATTGATTTAGCAGATTTACCTGAAAATGCAGGTTTATCAGATTTAATTAATCCAGACGGCAACGGCAAATTAGTCATCACATTAGACCCAGCCGACCGTAAACCAGGCCAAAACCCTTACCAAGGCATCGTCGCTCTACATGACGGCACCAAGCCTGTCCAAACGATTGCTGAGGCCATATCGCTTTATATGAGGGATTCTGAGCAGTTGGAAACACGTTTATGGCTAGCAAGTGATGAAAATGCTTGTGGCGGCCTATTACTACAACGCCTACCTAATATGGGTGGCCAATTAAAGATGAGCGATGAGCTGGCTGCTGAAGGCTGGAGCCGCTTACAGATGTTGTCTGAAACCGTGACCAATGATGAATTGCTCACCTTAGAACCGCAAGTACTCATGAAGCGCTTGTACCTAGATGAATCGACACATCACGGTGTTCGTAGCTTTGATCAGCGCCCGATTCAGTTTGGTTGCCGTTGCTCACGCATCAAAGTAGCTGATATGCTAAAAATGCTCGGCGAAGAAGAAGTTAATAGCATCTTGGCTGAAAAAGCCACGGTTGAAACTAACTGCGATTTTTGTGGTCAGATTTATAACTTTGATGCAGTGGATTGCAAACAAATTTTTGCGAGCCCGACCTTAACGGGAGCTGTACAACAACCACCAAGATCAAAGCACTGATTGCTTAGCTTTGTTTGTTTAGCTTGATTGCTTAATTAGTGTTTGGCGACTTTGTTGTCGGATTTTGGATCTGTTTTAGCGTCTTTTTTCTCAGCAATGTCAGCAGCTGATTTTTTAGGGATAACCTGTACAAAGATTTCCCCTTCTTTACTCATGCCATGTTCAGCACGCGCACGCTCTTCAATCGCTTTCGTGCCATCTTTAAGGTCTTGAACTTCACCAGCTAATTTGGCATTACGCGCAGCAAGCGCTTCATTTTTTTCAGTCTGCTTAGTGACCTGGCGGTCCAACTCATAGACACGCAACCAACCACCCTTACCTAACCACAATGGAAACTGAATCACGATGAGAAGAGCCAACATGCTGTAAACAATAATGCGCATCTTGGCTCTTTTTCTCTTGGTTTTTCTTGATTGCTTTAGGCTCTTCTACAACTTACTTACGCAAGTTATAGAAAGTTGACTTACCTGGGTAAGTAGCAATATCACCTAAGTCTTCTTCAATACGAATTAACTGGTTGTACTTGGCGATACGGTCTGAACGAGACAATGAACCTGTCTTAATCTGACCCGCATTCGTACCAACAGCGATATCAGCAATCGTGCTGTCCTCTGTCTCACCAGAACGATGAGAAATCACAGCCGTGTAGTTAGCACGCTTAGCCATTTCGATTGCAGCGAAAGTTTCAGTCAATGTACCAATTTGGTTAATCTTGATAAGGATGGAGTTAGCAATACCTTTATCAATACCTTCTTTAAGGATCTTGGTGTTTGTAACAAATAGATCATCACCTACCAATTGGATTTTCTTGCCCAATTTCTGAGTCAATGTTGCCCAACCTTCCCAGTCGCCTTCATGCATACCGTCTTCAATTGAAACGATTGGGAATTTATCCGCTAAATTACCTAAGTAGTCAGCAAACTCTGATGAGCTTAATTGCAAGCCTTCACCAGATAAATGGTATTTACCATCTTTATAGAATTCACTTGCAGCGCAGTCCAAAGCTAATAAAACATCTTCGCCTGGTCTGTAACCTGCTTTTTCAATGGCCTGAAGCACTGTGTTCAAACATTCTTCATTGCTCTTGAAGTTAGGTGCAAAACCACCTTCATCACCAACAGAAGTTGGCATATTTTGGTCATGAATGATTTTCTTTAACGCGTGGAATACTTCTGCACCACAACGTAAAGCTTCACGGAAACTACCCATGCTCACAGGCATGATCATGAATTCTTGAATATCTAAGCTATTGTTAGCGTGCGCGCCACCGTTGACGATGTTCATCATAGGCACTGGCAATTGCATGGCGCCTGAACCACCAAAGTAACGGTATAGCGGCAAACCAGCTTCTTCAGCAGCTGCGCGAGCTACTGCCATAGAAACAGCTAATGTCGCATTGGCACCCAAACGTGCTTTGTTTTCAGTACCATCTAAATCAATCAAAGTGCGATCTAAGAAAGCCTGTTCACTAGCATCCAAACCCATGACAGATTCAGCGATTTCAGTATTGATATTTTCAACAGCCTTTAATACGCCTTTACCTAGATAACGCGCAGAGTCGCCATCACGCAACTCAATCGCCTCACGTGAACCTGTTGATGCGCCAGAAGGTACAGCAGCGCGACCCATTACGCCAGATTCAAGCAATACATCACACTCAACTGTTGGGTTGCCCCTAGAGTCCAATACTTCACGACCAATGATGTCAACGATAGCGCTCATGACTTCTCCCTAAACAATTATTGAAAATCTTTTTCTAAAAATACGTTGCCAGTTTTAACAACGTTATCAAGTGCCACTAATGTAGATAGCAAATCTTTCATTTTTCCTAATGGCACAGCATTCGGACCATCAGATAGCGCCTTAGCAGGATTAGGATGTGTTTCCATGAATAAACCACTAATGCCCACAGCCACAGCAGCACGTGCCAACACAGGCACCATCTCGCGCTGACCGCCACTACTCGTACCCTGACCGCCAGGCAACTGAACAGAGTGGGTCGCATCAAATACTACTGGCGCACCGGTTTCACGCATGATCGCTAGACTGCGCATATCAGAAACTAGATTGTTGTAACCAAAAGAAGCGCCTCGCTCACAAGCCATGAATAAATCTTCAGACAAACCCACTTCTTTTGCAGCCGCTCTTGCCTTATCGATGACATTCTTCATGTCACCGGGAGCCAAGAACTGGCCTTTTTTAATGTTGACTGGCTTACCACTTTGCGCACAAGCGCGGATGAAGTCAGTTTGGCGACATAGGAAAGCTGGCGTTTGAAGCACATCCACCACAGCAGCTACTGACTTCACTTCACTGATGTCATGAATATCGGTAAGAATATGCACACCGATTTCTTTTTTAACTTTAGCCAAAATTTCCAAGCCCTTTTCCATACCCAAACCACGGAATGAAGTGCCTGAAGAGCGATTCGCTTTATCAAACGATGATTTGTAGATAAACGGAATACCCAAGCTTGATGTAATTTCTTTTAACTGACCCGCTGTGTCCATCGCCATTTGCTCAGACTCAATCACGCAAGTACCAGCAATGAGAAAGAATCGTTTATCTAAGCCAATTTCAAAATCACATAGTTTCATGTTCTGTCCTTTTTAACTTTTCTTATACGCCTTTATGAAGCAACGCTGCCTTCACATAAGCTGAGAAAAGTGGGTGTCCATCACGAGGGGTTGATGTGAACTCTGGGTGGAACTGAACGCCGAAGAACCATGGATGCATTGTTGATGGCAATTCCATAATTTCTGGCAATTCTTCATTCGGTGTTCTTGCAGAAATAATTAAGCCAGCAGACTCTAGTTTCGGCACGTACACATTATTCACTTCATAGCGGTGACGGTGACGCTCGTTAACTTCTGGGCCATAAATCTTCGCTGCTAAAGTATCAGGCTTCACTGGGC
This sequence comes from Polynucleobacter sp. MWH-Spelu-300-X4, assembly GCF_018687515.1. Lineage (NCBI taxonomy): Bacteria > Pseudomonadati > Pseudomonadota > Betaproteobacteria > Burkholderiales > Burkholderiaceae > Polynucleobacter > Polynucleobacter sp. MWH-Spelu-300-X4. The sequence goes on along the minus strand of NZ_CP061294.1, from coordinate 760,094 downwards.
AACGCTGAGAACCTAAACGCATCGTGCCACCTAAATTAGATGCTTCATCACGTTTTTCAAGGCGCCCTTCGCGATCCATCCACTCAGTAATCAGAGCAACCACTGGATTTGGACCTTCTGGCTCAAACTCCGTACTATTAGCACCAGTCAAACCTGCCATATGGCGAGCAAACTCAATCACTGCTAACTGCATACCCAAACAAATACCTAAATAAGGAATTTTGTTTTCACGTGCGTATTTAATGGCGGCAATCTTGCCTTCCGTACCACGCTTACCAAAACCACCTGGCACCAAAATGGCATCCAAGTTTTGCAAGCTAGATACATCGCCATGCTCTAAGTTCTCTGAGTCGATGTAACGAATCGAGACTTTGGTTTGATTATGAATACCTGCATGACGCAAAGCTTCAATCAAAGATTTATAAGACTCAGTCAAATCAACATATTTACCAACCATACCAATGGTGATGTCATGCTTAGGATTTTCCAAGCTATCAACTAAACCATTCCAAACAGATAAATCAGCTGGCTTTGGATTTAAACGTAACTCTTGGCAAATTAATTCATCAAGACCCTGCTCATGCAACATCTGAGGAATCTTGTAAATCGTGTCGACATCCCATACTGAAATCACAGCCTGTTCGCGCATATTGGCAAACAAAGAAATCTTGGCGCGCTCATCTTCAGGAATCGGACGATCTGCACGGCAGAGCAATGCCGTTGGCATCACACCGATTTCGCGTAATTTTTGTACAGAGTGCTGAGTTGGCTTAGTCTTTAATTCACCAGCGCTAGCGATATAAGGCACTAACGTTAAGTGCACAAAAGCTGTATCGCCTTGCGGCAAACGCAAGCTCATTTGACGAGCTGCCTCTAGAAACGGTAAAGACTCGATATCACCAACCGTGCCACCGATTTCGCAAATAGCGATATCAGCTTGGCCGTCATGACTGGCTTTTGCACCTTTTTCAATGAAATTCTGAATTTCATTAGTAATGTGCGGGATCACCTGAACAGTCTTGCCAAGGTACTCACCACGACGCTCCTTACGGATCACAGATTCATAAATCTGACCTGTGGTGAAGTTATTACTTTTACGCATCTTGGCAGATACAAAACGCTCATAATGACCCAAATCCAAATCGGTCTCAGCGCCATCCTCGGTCACAAAGACTTCTCCATGCTGGAAAGGACTCATCGTACCGGGGTCAACGTTGATGTAAGGGTCTAATTTTAAGAGGGTGACTTTTAGGCCGCGCGATTCAAGAATGGCGGCTAATGAGGCGGCTGCGATACCTTTCCCTAGGGAAGAAACCACACCACCAGTAACAAAGATGAATTTAGTCATCGAATATGCTTAGTGGGTAATACGCAATTATACCGACAGCCACAAAAAATGCTCAAAAAAACTAATTTATTCATTTCAATATAGCTAAGAGCCTTTTATTACTTAGCTAACAACCCTTAATAATTAGACCCAACAGTCAAGTTTTAGAGAAATTCGACACAATTTACTAACTATTAATTGAATTCACTAAATCGCGCCAACGTGGCATAACGCGTAAAGTGTTTTGAGTACAGATATGTTGTGTTTGACTAACTAATGCATCACGAAGCTGTGCCAACTCAGAAGAAATCTGAGGCAACTCGCCAGGCTCATTCCGAGAAACAACCTCACCTGACAACCATACCGGCGGAATATCTGGCGCATCTGTTTCTAAAACAATGCTGTCGGCTGGCAACTCTTTTGCTAAGCGTCTAATTTGAAGTGCTCTTGGGTGAGTCATCGCGCCACCAAAACCCATCACAAAATTAAGTTTCATGAAATTCTCAGCTTGCTGAAAACTTCCATTAAAAGCATGAGCAATACCACCTGATATTTTTTTAGATCTCAAGGCTTTGACAATGGCATCTTGAGAACGACGAACATGCAAAATAACCGGTAAATTAAATTGCTCTGCCAAAGCTAATTGCTCTTCAAAAAAATATGCTTGAACTTCGCCATCTAACTCCGGCACGAAATAATCTAAGCCAATTTCACCAATACCAACAAACCGAGGATCGTCCAAAGACATCTCAATAGCTTGCTTAAGCGTTGCAATATCTTGTTTCTGAGCTTGAGGCGTATACAGCGGATGAATACCCAAGGTGTAACAAGTTGCCGGCAGTTTGTGAGCGGCATGATGAGCCAGCTGCTTAACAGTGTTGAAATCTTTTGCCTGAACCGCCGGAATCAACACACCAGCAACTCCAGTTGCTACGGCACGCTCGATGACCGCCTCGCGATCAAGATCAAATTCGCTGGCATCCAAATGACAATGCGTATCTAAACACATTGCCATTAATTAAGATCCTTTTAAAACGCCGTGATGCAAATGCAAAATGCGATCACATCTCGCAGCTCTTAATGGGTCATGCGTCACAATCACAAAAGCCGTGCCTTGATTCTTAGCAAGGTCCAGCATTAAATCAAATACCGTATCAGCAGTTTCAGCATCCAGATTACCAGTTGGCTCATCAGCTAGCACGCAACTTGGTTTAGCTACCAAAGCTCTTGCAACAGCGACACGCTGTCTCTCACCACCAGACAGCGCGGCTGGACGATGGTCCACTCGATGCGACAAACCTACCTTGGACAACATTTCTTTAGCAGACTCACGAGCAATTTTTGAAGCAACGCCGCGAATCCGCAATGGCATGGCCACGTTATCTACCGCGCTGAACTCAGCCAAAAGATGATGGAATTGGTAAATAAAACCTAAATGTTGATTACGCAAATGGTTTAACTGCGCCTCAGATAAGTGGCTCAATGAATTACCCGCTAAAACCACTTCACCACTGGTCGCATGATCTAAACCACCCAGCAAATGCAATAAAGTACTTTTGCCTGAACCAGAAGCCCCAACAATAGCGACCTTCTCACCGGCATTGACTTCCAAGTTAATACCCTGCAACACATCCACCTTAGATGCGCCATGCCCATAGGTCTTCGAAATATTTTTCGCAACAATCGCTAATGTCATATCACTCATACCTCAACGCATTAGCCGGTTGGACTTTAGCTGCACGCCAACTTGGATATAAAGTTGCCAACAATGACAAACAGAAAGCCATTAAACCTACCGTGATCACATCACCACTTCTCACATCAGAAGGCAAGCTAGAAATAAAGTAAATATCTCTTGGAATAAATTGAACCCGAAAAATAGCCTCAATAACGGGAACAATCACATCAACATTCAAAGCCACAAGCAAACCTAAAAAGATACCGCCCAAAGTTCCTAAAGCTCCGATCATGAAACCTTGCGCAAAAAAGATACGCTGAATCATCCCAGCGCTAGCGCCCATGGTTCTCAAGATAGCGATATCGCCTTGCTTATCCGTCACCGTCATCACCAACGTAGATACCAAGTTAAAAGCAGCGACGGCAATAATGAGCGTTAAAATAATGAACATCATGCGCTTTTCAGTTTGCACAGCGGCAAACCAGTTTTTATTTTGGCGCGACCAATCCTTTACCCACAGACCCGGCAATTTGACCGCCAATTCATCGGCCACCTTGGCCGCAATTTGCATGTCATCCAACTTCAGTCTGAGACCTGACGGCCCATCTAAACGTAGTAACGCAGCCGCGTCTTTCCAATGAACCACAGCCAAAGTGCTATCAAATTCATAATGACCACTATCAATGACGCCAATTAATTTAAAGGCTCTCATGCGAGGCGTCATACCAGCAGGATTGATATCTCCCTCTGGCACCATGATGGTAATTCTGTCACCCAATTGCACACCTAAAGTCATGGCCAACTCAGAACCAAGAGCTAAGCCGAATTCCCCAGGGCGCAATTCATCAATAGAGCCTTGAATGAAGTGCTTAGGGATATCAGAAACATTTGATTCCATCACTGGATCAATACCCCTAATAGCAACTCCCCTCATCACATCCCCGCGGCTAATCAATGCCTGAGACATCACCATGGGAGCAGCACCTGTGACATGCGGGTGTGTTTTTACTTGTGCCATTAAAGGCTGCCAATCCCCTAAACCCGCTGGGGCATGAACCTCAATATGAGATAAAACGGAGAGCATGCGATCTCGCACCTCTTTTTGGAAACCGTTCATAACTGAAAGCACGACAATCAGTGCTGCAACCCCAAGGGCAATACCCACCATGGACACAGATGATATAAATGACAAAAAGCCATCTTTCGAGCCGGTTTCCTTGTTTTTACCGGCTTTCCTCCTAGCGCTGGTGTAGCGCCATGCGATTTCTAGTTCAATTGGCCAATGACTCATACCTACAGTTTAGTCGTGTCTTAGACATTAGGTCTAAATGCCCCCTAAAATTAGGGTTATGAAATACACACTCGTGATAATTGGCAAAGAAGATCAAGAACTCCTTGAGCGAGGTCTTCCTTACGAAAAGTTTCTTTTAGGTCCTAAAAACAGTAGTGCGCCACTAGAACTTTCTCAATATGAACCGAAGCTTAATCCGCTTAGCCACATTGCACGACTTGAGTTGGTTCACATTCATGCTGCCAGAGATCACTTGGTTTTAACCAACCCAAGCATCTTAGAGATTACTCTCGAAGAATCTGAAGCGCTGTATGAATCAGTCAAAGATATCTTGGCTGAAATATCGCCTACCCTATACCGCCCCCATCACTTGCCAGGTAAATGGTTTATTGGAGCGGAAAAACTAGCCTCACTCTCTACCGTCCATAGCGCACAAGCCGAAGGAAGAAATATCGATGTATGGATGCCCATCGATAATGAAACCGTTGGCTTAGCTAGACAGTGGCGCAAATGGCAAAACGACATACAAATGATTTGGTTTGATCACCCAGTTAATCAAGCGCGTCAAGCCAGCGGTTTATTGAGCATCAACTCCGTCTGGATTAGTGGCATTGGTTGCCTATCTGATATCCAGCCACATGTTGCCATCAAAGATGCGCAGCAGTTGCACAGCCAAGACAGTTATTTAAGTTTTCTTGCCAACCACCTCCAGAAAACACACCTAGCTCATTTAGAAACTCCAAGCTTTAAAAACACCTTATCTTTATTAGCCGAAGAAGATGCTCGGTCACATCAGATTTGGGATGCGGCCATTCAGGCTCTAAGATCCCAGGAAATTAACCGTCTAGAACTCATTGATTTCCCTGAAGGTGTCGAGCGTATTCGCACCATCACCTTAGAAAATTTACCTAAGAAAGGTTGGGCTTTTTGGAAAAAGGCTCACACACCTCGCCTTGAGGATATATTAGGTCAATCATGATGAAATTTATCGAACGCCCCTACTCAGAGCGAGAAGCCACTTGGCTTGAACAAAGTGGCGTCCATCCAGTTTTATCTAGGCTATTTTCCGCACGAGGTATTCACCAACCCGAAGAGCTAAGCCTTGAATTAAAACAACTCATTCCACCACAACAATTAAAAAACTGTGAAGCTGCTGCAGCTTATCTTGCTGATGCCATCAAAGACAAAAAGAAACTTTTGATTGTTGCGGACTACGACTGCGATGGCGCCACCGCATGCGCAGTAGGCATGCGTGGATTAAAAGCACTTGGTGCACCATTTGACATACAAGTCGACTACTTTGTACCCAATCGTTTCACCTTAGGTTACGGTCTAACGCCTGAAGTTGTTGAACTCGCAGCGCAACGCAATCAGAAACCAGACATTCTTATTACCGTCGATAACGGTATTGCTAGCATCGCCGGTATCGCTCAAGCAAATCAATTGGGTATGGAGGTACTGGTCACCGACCACCACCTACCAGCTGACCAACTCCCCGATGCCAAATGGATCGTGAATCCTAATCAACCGCATTGCCCTTTTCCAAGCAAAGCATTAGCTGGTGTCGGAGTAATGTTCTATTTATTAATCGCGCTAAGAGCTGAGTTACGTAAAAGAAATATCTTTACCGCCGAAAACCAACCACGTTTAGAAAATCTGCTTGATTTAGTGGCGCTTGGTACTGTGGCTGATGTGGCCTCTTTAGATAGAAACAACCGTATTTTGGTTTCGAACGGCATCAAACGCATCAAAAACGGCTTAATGCAGCCCGGCATTCGTTCTTTATATATTGTCGCTAGCCGTGATCCTTCTCGAGCCAGCTCTTTTGATTTGGGTTTTACTTTAGGCCCTCGTTTAAATGCTGCCGGTCGACTCTCAGATATGTCATTAGGCATTCAATGTCTTCTAACAGATTCCAATGAAGAAGCGATGCAATTAGCTCAAGAGCTTGATCGCATGAATCGAGAACGTCGAGGCATTGAAGCAGGTATGCAAGAAACTGCTTTAAATAATTTAATAGATATTGAAGTAGGCAACCAAGCCAGTCTTTGTTTGATGGATGAAACCTGGCACCAAGGTGTTATAGGCATCGTCGCTTCTCGCCTCAAAGAGCGTTTCCACCGCCCCACTTTAATCTTCGCACCCGGCGAAGAAGCCGGCATGAAAGTACTAAAAGGGTCTGGCCGATCCATTACTGGTTTTCATTTAAGAGATGCTTTAGATCTTGTTTCTAAAAAGCATCCTGAACTGATACTCAAATTTGGCGGCCATGCCATGGCAGCGGGACTCACCATTCATACTCAAGACTTCAAACGTTTCCAAGACGCCTTTGAATTGGTCGCTAATGAATTAATGACGGAAGAAACCTTAGAGCGCCAGTTAGTTCATGATGGCAACCTCCCGGCTGAGCTGATCGAACCACAATTAGGCACGCTATTGGCTGAAGAAGTTTGGGGGCAAGGCTTTCCTGCTCCAGTTTTTATGGGGCAGTTTGAAGTTTTAAGCCAAGCTCTTATTCAAGAAAAACACCTCAAACTCCAGTTAAAAGCCATTAAACCCAATGGAGAGCCCCATGGTAAAACCATCAATGCTATTTGGTTCTCCAGGGCTCAAACCCTGCCAAACCCTGCCAAATTAGCCTATAGACTCGTCACGGATCACTATCAAGGGGTTGCTAGAGCGCAATTACACATCGAGGCACTCGATGAAGCCTTATAATTACGCCCCATGGAAGCTGAACAACTAAATCTCATCACAAATACCCTCGAAGACCTTCGTACACGTACGCTTGAACTACGGAGGTATCTTTGACGTCGACAACAAAGCAGAACGCTTAGTCGAGGTTAATCAAACCCTAGAAGATCCCAAAATTTGGGATGACCCCAAGCAAGCACAAGCTTTGGGTAAAGAGAAAAAATCACTGGATAGCGTCGTTGGAACAATTAATTTCCTAACCGACAACATTACCGCTAGCCAAGAGCTCATGGATATGGCCAAAGAAGAAAGTGACTTTGACACCATTCGCTCCATCGAAGCTGATACAGAAAGCATGCGCAAACAAGTGGAAGATCTTGAATTCCGCCGCATGTTTAGTAATCCAATGGATCCAAGCTCTTGCTTTATTGATATTCAATCAGGTGCAGGCGGCACAGAAGCGTGTGATTGGGCCAGTATGCTACTGCGCCAATACATTCGTTACTGCGAACGTAAAGGCTTTAAAGCTGAAGTACTTGAGGTATCCGATGGCGATGTGGCAGGTATTAAGAGCGCCACCATCAAAGTGGATGGTGAATACGCTTATGGCCACCTAAGAACTGAAACAGGTGTGCATCGCTTAGTACGCAAATCACCATTTGACTCAGCGAATGGTCGCCATACATCATTTACCAGCGTCTTCGTTTACCCAGAGGTAGATGACTCGATCGAAATCGACATCAACCCTGCTGATATTCGAACAGATACTTACCGTGCTTCTGGTGCAGGTGGTCAGCACATTAATAAAACAGACTCTGCTGTACGTTTAACCCACATTCCAACAGGCATCGTGGTGCAATGTCAAAACGACCGCAGCCAACATAAAAACCGAGCTGAAGCGATGTCGATGTTGAAATCTCGCTTATATGAACATGAACTACGTAAGCGCCAAGCGGAACAAGACAAACTTGAAGCCACCAAGAGTGATGTGGGTTGGGGTCATCAAATTCGTTCATACGTATTAGACCAAAGCCGTATTAAAGACCTACGCACCAACGTTGAAATATCAAATACTCAAAAAGTACTTGATGGCGATCTAGATGCGTTTATTGAAGCCAGCTTAAAGCAAGGCGTTTAACCTTATTCAGAATTATCTACCGGACCTACCATGAGCCAAGAACATCAAAACCCTATCGTTGACGAAAATCACATCATTGCTGAAAGAAGAGAAAAGCTAGCCAATCTACGCAAAAACGGCGTAGCCTTTCCTAATGATTTTGTGCCAACACATTTGGCTGCTGACTTGCACGCTCACTATGGCGACATCAGCAAGGAACACTTAGCTGAAAGAAACATCACCGTTAAAGTTGCAGGCCGCATGATGTTAAAGCGCGTGATGGGTAAAGCTAGCTTCGCGACCATTCAAGATCGCAGCGGCCAAATTCAGTTCTACATTAACGATGCCGATGCTGGTGAAGCATCCCACAATGCTTTTAAGCACTGGGACATGGGTGACTTTATTGCTGCTGAAGGCGTGGTCTTCAAAACGAATAAAGGTGAACTATCGGTTCAAGTTAAAGACCTACGTTTGCTATCCAAGTCATTACGTCCACTACCTGACAAGTTCCATGGTTTATCAGACCAAGAATTGAAATATCGCCAACGTTACGTTGACTTAATTGTTTCCCCTGAAACGCGCCAAACATTCTTAGCTCGCAGCAAAGCAATGGCTTCGATCCGCCATCACATGCAAGATGCTGGCTTTATGGAAGTAGAAACACCGATGCTTCACCCTATTCCAGGGGGAGCTGCGGCAAAACCATTTATCACTCACCATAATGCTCTAGATATGCAGATGTTCTTGCGTATTGCCCCAGAGCTTTATTTGAAACGTTTAGTGGTCGGTGGTTTTGAACGCGTATTTGAAGTTAACCGTAACTTCCGCAACGAAGGCGTTAGCCCACGTCACAACCCAGAATTCACCATGATGGAATTCTATGCTGCTTATACAGATTACAAATGGTTAATGACATTTACTGAAGAGTTGATTCGAGCAGCGGCTATTGATGCCCAAGGCACAGCCGTCTTAACTTATCAAGGCAAGGCATTGGATCTATCTAAGCCATTCCAAAGATTAACCATTGCCGAAGCAATCCTGAAATACGCGCCGCTATCGAAGAAAGAATACACAGCAGCTCAACTTGAAGATAAAGAATTTATTCGTGGCGAGCTGAAGAAAGCTGGCGAAGATATCAACGGCCCTACATTAAAAAATGCCGGTCTTGGCGCTCTTCAATTAGCATTATTTGAGGCAACTGCTGAAGAACACCTTTGGGAACCAACTTACATCATTGATTACCCTATTGAAGTAAGTCCATTAGCTCGTGAATCCGATACGCGCCCAGGTATCACTGAGCGTTTTGAATTATTTATTACTGGTCGCGAAATTGCTAACGGCTTCTCTGAATTAAATGATGCTGAAGACCAAGCAGAACGCTTCCGCAAGCAAGTAGAGCAAAAAGAAGCTGGTGACGAAGAAGCTATGTACTTCGATGCTGATTTCATCCGTGCCCTTGAATACGGCATGCCCCCAACCGGCGGCTGCGGTATCGGCATTGATCGCCTAATGATGTTGATTACAGACTCACCAAACATTCGCGATGTTATTCTTTTCCCTCACATGAGAAGAGAAGATTGATTAATAAGTTAGTTAGTTTATTAACCAATTAACTCTTCCACTAATAAAAAAGGCTAGTTCAACTAGCCTTTTTTATTGTTTAAATTCTTTAACGCTTTGCTTTTAGTGACTCTCTTTAGCATGATTAATTGAATACTTCGGTATCTCAATCACCAAATCTTCTTTGGCCACGATTGCTTGGCAAGATAATCTTGATTGAGGTGTTAAGCCCCAAGCACGATCTAACAAATCATCCTCTTCCTCGGTTGATTCATTCAAACTAGCAGCACCCTCACGCACAATCACATGGCAAGTGGTACATGCACAAGATAACTCACAGGCATGCTCAATCTCAATATCATGTTCCAATAAAGCCTCGCAAAGATTGGCTCCAGTTTCAACTTCAAGAACAGCCCCTTCCGGGCAATATTCAGCGTGTGGCAATACAACTATTTGTGGCATTCCTATTCCTTTTAAATCTCTGCAATTTTTTTGCCAGATAAAGCTTTTTTAATACTCTCGTTCATACGGCGAGCCGCAAAATCATCGGTTGCTTTAGATAAAGATTCAACAGAACGCCTCAAAACCTGTGCATCTTTAGTTGTTTTAACCAATTCTTTTAACGCCAATACTTTTCGCTCAATAACATCTAACTCATCTTCATCAAGCAGATGTTTATCTTCTAAAAGCGCTGCCTCAACAGCCTCAATTAAACGATTAGCATCAACAATCTCTTCTCTCAACGCTCTAGCCTGAACATCTTCTGCAGCATGGCTAAAGCCATCTTGAAGCATCGTAGTGATATCAGAGTCTGATAAGCCATAGGATGGCTTGACTGTAATGCTAGCCTCAACACTAGACTGTTGCTCTTTTGCGGTTACAGACAACAAACCATCCGCATCCACTTGATAGGTGACACGAATACGAGCTGCGCCAGCAGCCATTGGCGGGATACCCCGTAATTCAAATTTAGCTAATGATCGGCAAGCATCGACCACTTCTCGCTCACCTTGCAGCACATGCAAGGCTAAAGCCGTTTGACCATCCCTGAAGGTTGTGAAATCTTGAGCTCGAGCTACTGGAATCGGCGTATTACGAGGAATAATTTTCTCAACCAATCCACCCATGGTTTCAACACCCAAAGATAAAGGAATTACATCTAACAACAACCATTCTTCACCCTTTTGCTTATTACCAGCCAATAGATCAGCCTGCATTGCAGCGCCCATGGCCACTACTTTATCCGGGTCTAAATTATTTAACGGCGCTTGACCAAATAACTCGCCAACCGCTCTTTGCACATGCGGCATGCGAGTAGCACCCCCCACCATCACCACACCTTTAATTTCTTCAGCAGTCAAACCAGCATCTCTTAAGGCTTTTTTAGCAGCAACCAATGTTTTAGAAACTAAATGCTGGGTTAGCTCAAAGAACTGGGCTTGACTAATGCCTACATTAACAACCGTACCGGTCCCCAATGTCACATGCACTCTTGCAAGCGGGTTCTTGCTTAACTGTTCCTTGGCTTCCTTTGCAGCGCTCACCAATAAACGCGTATCTTTGTCTGATAAAAGCTGCAACTTAGCTTGCTCTAATACCCAGCAATACAAACGATGGTCAAAGTCATCACCGCCTAAAGCCGAGTCACCGCCAGTTGAGAGTACTTCAAAGACACCCTTACTCAACCTCAGAATAGAAATATCAAAAGTACCTCCACCCAAATCGTAAACGGCGTAAAGGCCTTCTGAAGCATTATCCAATCCATAAGCAACTGCAGCAGCTGTTGGCTCATTTAACAGCCTTAAAACTTCTATACCTGCTAATTTTGCAGCATCTTTAGTAGCTTGTCTTTGAGCATCATCAAAATAAGCTGGCACGGTAATAACCGCACCCACGATTTCATCATCAAAAGAATCTTCCGCTCTTTGTCTTAATCTTGCCAAAATCTCCGCAGATACTTCAACAGGACTCTTATCACCAGCAATTGTTTTTATTTTGAGCATGCCAGGAGCATCCACAAACTCATAAGGCAAAGATTCAAAATGCGCCACGTCACTCAACCCACGCCCCATAAAACGCTTAGCTGAAATAATCGTGTTTTTAGGATCCCCATTCGCATTCTGTAAGGCTTGATAACCAGCCTGCGTCGTACCACCAGGTAAATAACGCACGACCGATGGCAGCAATGCTCGCCCCTGCTCATCAACCAAAACTTCAGGAAGAGCATTTTTCATAGTAGCCACCAAAGAATTGGTGGTTCCTAAATCTATACCAACAGCGATACGTCTTTGATGAGGAGCTAATGACTGACCAGGCTCGGCGATTTGTAATAGGGCCATATATATGTGTAGTTATGCTGACATTGCGTCTTCTAATTCAACGCTAAATTTATCAATGAATAATAAAGCCCTGAGCTTCTCAGCAGCTAATTGAAAATTGTGAGCTTGATCAATTGCTACTTCAACTTCCAGCAAAAGTTCTTTGCGAGTGGCTTCCACTTGCTGGTATAGCTGATCTAACTGATTGGGCTGATCTCTAACCTCATCTAAAGATTCACGCCACTCCATCTGCTGCATTAAAAACTGAGCGGGCATAGCAGTATTTGTTTCCAACTGAGGATCCACGCCATTTTTAGCGCACAGATACAAACCTCGTTGAATAGGATTGGTAAGCGTTCGATAGGCAGCGTTCGCTAAGGTAGCCATCTGCATTGAGATGCGCTTTTCAGCATCACTACCTTGGACATGCAAATCAGGGTGTACTTGTTTTTGGACAGTTAAATAAGCAGACTCCAAAGCCTGCCTATCTATTTTGAATTGCGGCTTTAACTGAAACAGGGCAAAGTAATCGTCAAACTCTAAAAGACTCGCCACAACCGCACTCATCTTTCACATTCGGATTTTGGAACTTAAACCCTTCGTTTAATCCCTCACGCACATAATCTAACTCTGTGCCATCAAGATATGCCAAGCTCTTAGGGTCCACATAAACCTTTACACCTAGCGACTCAAATAAAGTATCTTCAGGAGCAGCCTCGTCAACATACTCCAACTGATAGGCTAAACCAGAACAACCTGTGGTTCTAACACCAAGGCGCAAGCCAATACCCTTACCACGACGTTCAATATAACGCGTGATATGTTTGGCAGCTTTTTCAGTAAGCGTAATAGCCATGATTATTTAGCGTGTTTTTCTTTGTAATCTTTAACAGCTGCTTTAATAGCATCTTCAGCCAAAATAGAACAGTGAATCTTTACTGGAGGCAAAGCCAACTCTTCTGCAATTTGAGAGTTCTTAATCTCAAGGGCCTGATCCAAAGTCTTGCCTTTCACCCACTCCGTTACCAAAGAAGATGAAGCAATCGCTGAGCCGCAACCATAAGTTTTAAATTTAGCGTCTTCAATCACACCTTGATCGTTAACACGAATTTGTAATTTCATAACGTCGCCACAAGCGGGTGCACCTACCATACCTGTACCCACATGATCATCCCCTTTTTCAAAGGAACCTACATTGCGTGGATTTTCATAATGCTCAATTACTTTATCGCTATAAGCCATCTTTAACTCCTTAATTCTTTCCAGTTAATTAGTGGGCTGCCCACTGAATCGTACTTAAATCAACGCCATCTTTATACATTTCCCACAATGGAGATAATTCTCTTAACTTAGCAATCTTGCTCTTGACTAAATCAATTGTGAAATCAACATCTTCTTCAGTTGTAAAGCGACCAATTGTGAAACGAATCGAGCTATGCGCCAATTCATCATTACGCCCCAATGATCGCAACACATAAGAAGGCTCTAATGAAGCAGATGTACATGCTGAACCACTTGATACAGCGATATCTTTTAACGCCATGATCATCGACTCACCTTCCACATAATTAAAACTAATGTTCAAGTTATGTGGAACCCTACTATCCATATCACCGTTGAGATAAACCTCTTCAATTTGATTGAGGCCATTCCATAAACGATCGCGCAACATACGGATACGCTCATTCTCAACTTGCATTTCTTCTCTAGCAATTCTGAAACACTCACCCATACCAGCGATTTGGTGTGGCGCCAATGTTCCAGAGCGCATGCCGCGCTCATGACCACCGCCATGCATCTGAGCCTCAATACGCACACGTGGTTTACGTCTTACATACAAGGCACCAACACCTTTAGGGCCATATGTTTTGTGCGCAGAGAAACTCATTAGATCAACCTTCATTGTTTGAAGGTCAATAACCACCTTACCCGTTGCTTGAGCAGCATCCACATGGAAAATAATGCCCTTCTCACGACAAAACTCACCAATGCGAGGAATGTCTTGAATAACACCAATTTCATTATTAACAAACATCACAGAAATTAAAATAGTGTCTGGGCGAACTGCTGCCTTTAATACCTCAAAGTCAATTAACCCATTTGGCAAAACATCCAAATAAGTTACTTCGTAACCCTCACGCTCAAGCTCACGGCAAGTATCCAAAACAGCCTTGTGCTCAGTTTTCACGGTAATAAGATGCTTGCCTTTTTCTTTGTAAAAATGCGCTGCGCCCTTCAATGCCAAGTTATTGCTCTCGGTTGCACCAGAAGTCCAAACAATTTCTCTAGGATCTGCATTAACCAACTTAGCTACTTCAGAACGTGCATTTTCAACTGCCTCCTCAGCACTCCATCCATACGCATGACTACGTGACGCAGGGTTACCAAATTGCTCACGTAAATAAGGAATCATCACATCCACAACTCGCGGGTCCACAGGCGTAGTCGCAGAGTAATCCATATAAATAGGGAAATGCTCTGGGCTAAACATTGGCACTGGTTTAGGTGACGACATATTCTTAAATCCTTTTTAAATTCTTCAGTTTTTTATTATTAGGTTCAATTAATTTGCTGAGCAAAAGTAAACACTGAGTTAGCCAAAGGCTTCTTCGTTTCAGGCTCTTTCTTGGCCGCTTCAACGACTGCTTTATGTGGCTTTTGAGGCGCATCCATTTTTGCTTTAGAAGTCCTCAAATCTTGCATGACCACACGCCCCTCTTGCTGCTTCATCAAATCAGCCAAACTCACAGAACTTAGATACTCGACCATCTTCTGATTCAAGTTAGTCCATAGGTCATGCGTCATACAACGACCTTTGCTTTGATCTTCGCCGTGACAATTACCTTTGCCACCACATTGAGTTGCATCCAAAGGTTCATCCACAGCAATAATGATGTCGGCTACAGTCACTTCTTGTGGTCTTCTCGCTAGGGTATAGCCGCCACCAGGACCACGTGTGCTTTCAACAATATCGAAGCGACGCAACTTACCAAATAGTTGTTCTAAATAAGAAAGAGAAATATTCTGCCTTTGGCTAATACCAGCCAAAGTCACGGGCCCCTGCGACTCACGCAAAGCCAAATCAATCATTGCAGTTACAGCAAAACGTCCTTTAGTTGTCAGTCTCATCTGATTCCTCCTCTACTAAGAGCATCACGAAATCGCAATACCCTACTTATGGACTCAAGTTTATCAGATACCCAACTAAATTGCTCGGGCAATGAATGAAAATGGCGCCTCAAAGGACGCCATTCACAATCATTTATTTATAAAAATATAATTATTTCAATGAGTTACCTGGAAGAATAACCCCTCTGACATTGCCCTTAATCCTATCTCTAAGAGCAAGATATAACCTCAAACGATCCAACTCAGGCAAATCCCTTGATCTCAAAGCCATATGAAAGGCTAAAGAAAAACTAACTAGGACATTAATAACCCCAATTAACAAAACCCCGACAATACCCAACCAAAAGCCTGCCGTTAAAAATACCTTCCAACCAAGAGCCGTGGCTGCAGCAGCGAATGAACCCGCAGATAAGGTGACATGGCGCACATCCAAACCAAAACCTAAAGAAATCATTAACGATGGGCCCAACACCAACAACACACCCAAAGAAACATTAGCTGCCACGATGGCAATATTCTCGCGCCACCAAATTGACCAACGAGAAGCCCTCACCTCACCGAAAACGATATTTAAACGACGGTTATAACGAATCACATCTTGCATGTGATGCAAAACAAACCAGTTATCCACCAATCCCGCAATCAAACTAGATAGCCAAAGCAATACACCAGTAAACGCTGCAAAAATCAAAGCACCACTGAATGGCGAGACTGTCTGCAAAACAGCTTGAGCCTTCACAGAACTCATGCTTGGGGTACCAATAATGAACATAATGGCCACTTGAATTAAAACAGCAGCAGGCACAACCATCGCCAAATTACCAAATACAGAAGCGGCTTGCGATCTAATTAAGTAAATAGAACGGTCCACAAAGGCATCTAAACCTTCTTTACTTTTAACATGATCTAACAATTGCGCTAAAGCAGGCGCAGTCATTGCAGGTTGCTTAGTTGCCAAAGTGAAATTAGCAAACTGAATCAGCAAAAAACTTCCCGCATAGTTAACCGTTAAAAACACATTTTCAAAAAACCTAGCTAAGTTGAGGTTGGTAATTAAAAATTTCAAATACACCGTTCCTGCAACAACGGCACCACCGCCTAATGATTTTTTTAGAATTGAAAAATACTCTTCGCGCGTACTTGCAATGTAGTGCTCACCAGTCTCCGCACTACGCTCCACCACCTTACGAGACAACAAAGCAAATGATTGCTCAGCTAAACGCTTCACACTTCGATGACCCTGAACAGTCATAATCAAATCAGCGGTTAAATATGCATAATTTTTAATATTCTCGCGCTCTAACCAAGACTTCAGCAATAACTCGACACGCGCTAAACGCAGGCGCATTGTCTCAACTTGGAAAACCGTATCAACGGAAACTCCGTTTTCATCAAGATGGTTATAAACATCATCACAAGCAACATAACAGCTATCAATCACCACCTTGAAATCTTTCAAGCAAGTCTGATAAGCAGCATCTTGTAACCGCGGCTCATCCCTTAATATTTCTTCAGCTAATTTTGCTAATTTATAGAAAGGTGAATGCTGACCACTCACATCACGTAACCTAGATCTCACAGAATAACTAAGACCAGCTGCGCCAATGTAACTAATCAAAATATGAATGGCTTCGGATAAATCATCAAACAAATGATTTCCCTCACCCTCAAGCTCTTGATAGTGGACTAAGCCATGAATAGCCTTTAACAAATCTTGATCCAAATCATGGACCCATGAAGCATCATGTTCTCCAACAAAACCCAAAGCGAATAGAACTGCTAGCTCAGGCTTGTTAGGCGGCGGCGCAATAAATTTATTTCTAATGCGCTCACTCATTTCGCCCCAAAAATTGGGTCTCGTAGCCACACCGGTATCGCACAACAAAGACAAAGCATCGTTGTCTTTCAAAATACTTCTTAACACCCTAGCAATTTGAAGCTTGGCATCAGGACGGCCATCCAAAAACTTCAGCAAAGCCCTTAAACGCACATGCTCAGGATGCGAAGCCTCAACAACGCCTTCAACATCATCCTTATTAGGCTGCCTTAACCAATAAGCAACCTCCACCAACCAACGATTGCGATCGGCAAGGTCTGCATGAACCTCAGGGATAACCAATAGACTATCCAATGCCAACGAGGCATTTCTTGAATCTTTCCAACGGCGCCATAAGCGACTGATATCTTTAAAACCTAGCATCCACTTAATTTCCATTTAATTGAACGTTGTCGTGCAACTCAGCACCAAAAACCATTGCCTTTAATTTCAATAATTGATCTCTTGCCTGAGCCGCTTTTTCAAACTCAAGATTTTTAGCATGATCAACCATCATCTTTTCAAGCTGTTTAATTTCTTTAGCCAGCTGCTTCTCGCTCATATCTTCATAGCGAGCCTTCTCTTGCTCAACTCGTAACTCTTGGCGCTTCTCATCTACATCGTACACGCCATCAATAATATCTTTAATCCGCTTTTTAACACCCTTAGGTTCAATACCGTGCAATTTATTAAATTCAACTTGCTTTTGGCGACGACGCTCCGTTTCACCAATCGCCCGCTTCATTGAATCCGTCATTTTGTCAGCATACAAAATCGCCGTACCATTCACGTTACGAGCAGCGCGGCCAATCGTTTGAATCAAGCTGCGCTCCGAACGCAAAAACCCCTCTTTGTCAGCATCCAAAATAGCGACCAGAGATACCTCTGGAATATCCAAACCTTCTCTTAACAAGTTGATACCAATCAACACATCAAAAACGCCCAAACGCAAATCACGCAAAATTTCAACGCGCTCGACCGTATCGATATCTGAATGTAAATAACGAACCTTAATCCCATTATCAGACATGAACTCTGTTAACTGTTCTGACATACGCTTCGTCAATGTCGTGACCAAAACTCTTTCACCCACCTTGATGCGCTCATGTATTTCAGAAATCACGTCATCCACTTGTGTTGCAGCAGGTCTAACATGTATCACAGGATCCACCAAGCCCGTAGGTCTTACCACCTGCTCAACCACCTTGTCTGCATGGGCATTTTCATAATCAGCTGGGGTTGCTGACACAAATACCACTTGCCTCATTTTTTTCTCAAACTCTTCAAATTTGAGCGGTCGATTATCCATTGCTGACGGCAATCTAAAACCAAACTCTACCAAGGTTGATTTACGCGCTCGGTCACCGTTATACATGCCATTTAGTTGACCAATCAACACATGGCTTTCATCCAAGAACATCAAAGCATCCGGTGGCAAATAATCAACCAAGGTTGGCGGAGCCTCTCCTGCCTTAGCCCCAGATAAATGTCTCGAATAGTTTTCAATCCCTTTACAGAAACCTAATTCAGACAACATCTCCAAATCAAATCTTGTGCGTTGCTCTAAACGCTGCGCTTCAACTAACTTTCCCTCTTTAACAAAGAAGTCCAATCTTTCACGCAATTCAGTTTTAATTGTTTCAATTGCACGCAACACTGTTTCTCGTGGCGTCACATAATGCGAACTTGGGTAAATCGTGAAACGAGGTATTTTTTGACGAATACGCCCTGTTAAAGGGTCAAAAAATTGCAGGCTATCAACTGTGTCATCGAATAAATCAATACGCACAGCCAGCTCATTATGTTCAGCAGGGAAAACATCAATCGTATCGCCTCGAACCCTAAAACTACCACGCGAAAAATCTACATCATTACGATCGTATTGCATCGCTATTAAACGAGCCACCACATCGCGTTGGCTGATTTTGTCACCTTGGCGAATCGTTAAAACCATTTGATGGTAATCACCAGGGTTACCAATACCGTAAATGGCCGATACAGTTGCTACGATGATGGTGTCGCGACGCTCTAAAAGACTTTTAGTGGCCGACAAACGCATCTGCTCAATATGCTCATTAATTGAAGAGTCTTTCTCAATAAAGAGATCCCTCGTAGGCACATAAGCCTCAGGTTGATAGTAATCGTAGTAACTCACGAAGTACTCCACCGCATTTTGAGGGAAAAATTCTCTAAATTCGCTATATAACTGTGCGGCTAAAGTTTTATTCGGGGCAAAAATAATGGCGGGCCGCCCCATTCGAGCAATCGTATTAGCCATCGTATAGGTCTTGCCGGAGCCTGTTACCCCTAATAACGTCTGGAATATCAACCCGTCTTCAACCCCCTCCACCAAGCCTGCAATAGCCTCTGGCTGGTCTCCAGCAGGCGGGAAAGGTTGATGTAGCAAAAACGGGGATCCAGGAAAACGAATTACATTTTCAGCGGGTTCCGAACTGGAATTTTCTAATTTTTTAGGCATCTTTTTTGTCATCTCGGCTATCATTCTAGGCTTGCTTAGACTTTCTAACATTTTTCATACTATGAGCCTCTTTTCAAACGTTGAACTTGCACCCCGCGATCCTATCCTTGGCCTTAACGAAGCCTATAACGCTGATAGCCGTACAACCAAAGTAAACCTTGGTGTTGGCGTCTATTTCACTGATGACGGAAAGATTCCGTTGCTACGTGCCGTACAGGCCGCAGAGAAGTCCATGATGGAAAAACCATCGCCACGTGGCTACCTAGCCATCGAAGGTATCGCCGCGTATAACCAAGGCGTACAAAATTTACTATTTGGCAAAGATTCTGCCCTTTTAGCAGCCGGTCGAGTAGTTACTGCTCAAGCTGTGGGTGGCACTGGGGCTTTAAAAATTGGCGCTGACTTTATTAAGCGCTTAGTCCCACAGGGCACCGTAGCTATTAGTGACCCAAGTTGGGAAAACCATCGCGCCCTTTTCGAAGCCGCAGGTTTCCCTGTTGTGAACTACACCTACTACGACCCGAATACACGTGGCGTGAATTTCGACGGCATGGTGAAGTCTTTAGAAGCCCTACCAGCCAAAACAACGGTTGTATTACATGCTTGTTGCCACAATCCAACTGGCGCCGACCTTTCCATTGATCAATGGAAAAAAGTGGTTGAAATTTGCAAAGCTAAAGATTTGATCCCGTTCTTGGATATGGCATATCAAGGTTTTGCTGAAGGCATTGAGCAAGATGGTGCAGCGGTTCGTCTTTTCTCAGAATCAGGTTTATCGTTCTTTGTTTCCAGCTCATTCTCTAAATCATTCTCACTCTACGGTGAGCGCGTAGGAGCCTTATCGATTGTTACTGAAAACAAAGATGAAGCAACTCGCGTGATGTCTCAGTTAAAACGTGTTATTCGCACGAACTACTCGAACCCAGCTACTCATGGTGGCGCTGTTGTAGCCACCGTTCTTAATAGCCCTGAATTACGTGCCATGTGGGAACAAGAACTTGGTGAGATGAGAGACCGCATCAAATTAATGCGTAACACGCTTGTCACAAAACTAGCTGAAGCAGGTGCTAAACGTGATTTTGGCTTCGTTAACGCTCAGAGAGGCATGTTCTCCTACTCTGGCCTTAGCGCAGACCAAGTAGAACGCTTAAAAACCGAGTTTGGCATTTATGCAGTATCTACAGGCCGTATCTGCGTGGCAGCACTCAATAGCAAGAATATTGACGTCGTTGCCAAAGCCATTTCATCAGTAATTTAATCAATAAATTCAATTAGTTAATCAACATTATGGGGCTTCGCGCACCATAATGTTGCATTGCACAAATCTTAATTTTTGAGGATAATCTCAACATAGTGTAAAAAGTACCTCTGGGTACACGTGTTCTTAAGTTTGTTTTAAGAGCCTTTTTAGATTTCGGGAGATTATTCAATGCTGTATCAATATCAAGAGTTTCAAAAAGCCCTTTTACAACCCTTAACGGCTTGGGCTCAAGCTACAGCTAAAACCTTTGTTAACCCAACTAACCCATTATCTTTATTGCCAGCCGCCACACGTATTGCCGCTGGATATGAATTGCTCTATCGCCTAGGCAAAGAGTATGAAAAGCCAGAGTTTGGCATCAAGAATGTCGTTGCTCATGGCAAAACAGTCGCTATCAATGAATTTACAATCGTCAATAAGCCATTTTGCAAGCTTGTACGCTTCAAACGCTTTTCCGATGATGCGGCTACGATTAAAAAATTAAAGCAAGACCCTGTTGTTTTGATTGTGGCGCCTTTATCAGGTCATCATTCAACGCTATTACGCGATACAGTTCGCACCCTATTGCAAGACCATAAGGTCTATATCACTGATTGGGTAGATGCACGCTTAGTCCCTCTTGAGGATGGCACATTCCATTTAGATGACTATGTACATTATGTGCAAGACTTCATTCGCGCTATTGGCGCAAAAGATTTGAACTTGGTGTCTGTTTGCCAACCAACAGTTCCAGTATTGGCAGCTGTATCGTTAATGGCATCCAATGGCGAAGTAACACCAAGAACCATGACGATGATGGGTGGCCCTATTGATGCGCGCAAGAGCCCAACGATGGTCAACTCAACTGCCACAAATAAATCATTTGAGTGGTTTGAAAATAATGTGATTTACACAGTACCGCCTCCTCATGCTGGTGCTGGTCGCCGCGTTTATCCAGGCTTCTTACAACATGCTGGTTTCGTTGCCATGAACCCAGATCGCCATTTGCAATCACACTGGGATTATTTCCAAGATTTGGTGCGTGGTGACAAAGGTGATTCACAAGCTCACATTGAGTTCTATGATGAATACAACGCTGTTCTAGATATGGATGCAGCGTATTACCTAGAAACAATCAAGACTGTATTCCAAGACTTCTCCTTACCAACAGGTAAATGGAATGTTGGAGGCAAGTTAGTCAAGCCACAAGACATCACAGGCACTGCCCTTCTAACTGTAGAAGGCGAACTTGATGATATTTCCGGCAGCGGTCAAACTCGCGCAGCTCACGGCCTTTGCAAAAATATTCCTGAAAACAAAAAGCATCACTACGAAGCAAAAGGTGCTGGTCACTACGGCATTTTCTCTGGCCGTCGTTGGCGCGAAATGGTTTACCCAGAAATTAGCGCATTTATTCGTAAACATGCTGCAAAAGGCTCGTCTGGTTCAGCGACTGCAAGAGCTCAAGCTATTACCAAGAAAGCTAGCGTAAAAAAAGTGGCCACTAAAGTAGCAAGTAAAAAACCTGCTGCTAAAAGAGCTACGGCTAAAAAGCATGCCTAAATCGATAGACGGTCCTAATGACCTGTTTGACCGTCTATACGATGCATTACCTCAAACGCAATGCACCAAGTGTGGCTATCCTGATTGCCAAGCCTACGCTAAAGCTATGGCTCATGGTGAGGCTAGCCACAATCAATGCCCACCAGGTGGCGCAGAAGGTGTTGCCCGCTTAAGCAAAATTTTAAATAAACCCATTATTCCGATTAATCCGGACAATGGGGAAGAACGCACCCGTGCAGTTGCCTTTATTGATCCCAAAGCCTGCATTGGCTGTACTTTATGTATTCAAGCTTGCCCTGTTGATGCCATTGTTGGCGCGTCTAAGCAAATGCACGTGGTTTTAAATGACTGGTGTACCGGTTGCGACCTTTGCATCCCCCCCTGCCCTGTAGATTGCATCACGATGATTCCAGTGACGAAAGAAACTGGTTGGGCTGCATGGAGTCAAGAAGCCGCTGATTTATCTCGTCAACGTTACAACAGTAGAAACGTCCGTTTGCTTCGTGAAGAAGCAGATAACGATAAACGCTTAGCAGCTAAAGCTGAGAAGAAATTAAAAGCCTTGGACATTGATAACGCTCAAAGCGATGCCGAGAAATTAGAAATAGAACGAAAGAAAGCCATCATTGCAGCAGCAATGGCTAGAGCAAGAGAAAAACAACAAACTCAAAAGTTGGAATCAGAAGAACCCAACGATTAAGACTATCAATTAAAGCAAGTGCTTAATTAACTCAACATAAGCTTGCATGTCAGGTGGCGTACCTTGACGTTGCGCGGTCCAAAGCACCTCACCTAAACACTCCATGATGCGATGCTGAGCCTCATGTTCTGAATCTAGCTTCGTCATAAGCTGACGGCTAACATCACGAATACCTGGAGGCTGATCAATCTGCACCTGTTCACTAATAGACATGTGCATGGATAAATGCAAGAAAGGATTTGTCTCACCTTTCTCTGGTGTGTAATCTTGAGATTGAGCGTCTTCGAGATGATTCAGTATTGAATGGTACTCAGGATGCTCCACCATCCAGCGAGCCGCGATTGATTCCATAGGTGTTAATACACCAGCATTCTGATGCTTAGCCCATGCTTCACAAAAAAACTGACGCACTTCCTCTCGGCTTGGATTAAATAAACTCATTCTGAAAAATTCTTTTCTTTAAACGCACATAAAGGTTCAACAATACACTTGGCGCAATCAGGTTTCCTAGCTTTGCAAGTGTAACGACCATGCAAAATTAACCAATGGTGCGCATCGATCAAATATTCTTTTGGCACACGTTTTAACAATGCCATCTCAACAGCCAATACATCTTTACCAGGAGCCAAGCCCGTGCGATTAGACACTCTAAAAATATGGGTATCAACTGCCATTGTTGGATGACCAAATGCTGTATTTAAAATAACATTGGCTGTTTTCCTACCCACACCAGGTAGCGCCTCCAAGGCATCTCTATCTTCAGGAACTTGACTACCATGTCGCTCAATTAACAAACGACAAGTTTCAATTAAATGTTTGGCTTTGGTTTTATATAAACCAATATGCTGGATATAAGGAATTAATCCCTCTTCACCCAAAGCATAAATTTTTTCAGGCGTATTAGCGATGGGATATAAACGTCTCGTTCCCTTATTAACTGAAACATCTGTTGCTTGAGCAGATAACAAAACTGCAGCTAGCAACTCAAATGGTGTTGAGTATTCCAACTCGGTTGTAGGATGAGGGTTATTACTCTTGAGCGCCTCAAAAAATGCGCGCCGTTTTTCAGGATTCATCGCCAATTTAATTCGCGCCCAACATATCTTGTATTTTCTTTTTAAGCGCAGGCACTTTTGCCAATTGTTGCGCTACATGCTGCTCATCACGATCTCTTTGAGGCGCAGACCAAACGGAGCCCGGAAAAGCGAGATCTTCTTCATATCTAGGAATTACATGCCAATGCAGGTGTGGCACCATATTACCCAAGGCAGCTAAATTCACCTTATCTGGCTGCATAACTTCGATAATCGCCTGCTCTACCTTCATCACTGTCTGCATCAATCTTGAACGATCGGCAATCGCAAGCCCCGTCATTTCAGACACATGATTATTCCAAATAACTCGGCAAAAGCCGGGATACTCGGGTTCAGCCGCCAAGATAACGCGCATCGCTTCATTTTTCCAAATGAGCTCTCCACCATCAGTGCTACATAAAGGGCAATTTGTATTCATAGCGTTATTTTCCCTCAAAAACAAAAAGCCCGGCTTTTGGCCGGGCTCATTAACTTAGGCGTGATGCACCCAAGCTATAACTTGCTTAGTGGAACTGCTCTTCTTCTGTAGAACCAGTCAATGCTGTTACAGATGATGCGCCACCTTGAATCACAGTTGTTACATCATCAAAGTAACCTGTTCCAACCTCTTGTTGGTGAGACACGAATGTGTAACCACGGTCACGAGCTGCGAACTCAGGCTCTTGAACTTTCTCAACATAAGCTGACATACCACGTGCAACATAGTCTTGAGCCAAGTCAAACATGTTGTACCACATAGAGTGAATACCAGCCAAAGTGATGAACTGATATTTGTAACCCATAGCGCCAAGCTCACGCTGGAATTTAGCAATCGTTGCATCATCCAAGTTTTTCTTCCAGTTAAATGATGGTGAGCAGTTGTATGCCAACATCTTGCCTGGGTGCTTAGCGTGAACGGCTTCAGCAAATTTACGAGCAAATTCAAGATCAGGCGTACCAGTCTCACACCATACCAAATCAGCGTAATCAGCATAGGCAATCGCACGTGAAATCGCTTGATCAAGACCCTTCTTAGTCTTATAGAAACCTTCTGCAGTACGCTCACCAGTCAAGAATGGCTTGTCATTTTCATCATAATCAGATGTTAATAAGTCAGCTGCTTCTGCATCTGTACGAGCAATCACTAATGTTGGAACGCCACAAACGTCAGCTGCCATACGGGCTGCGATTAGCTTTTGACAAGCTTCTTGCGTTGGAACTAGTACTTTACCGCCCATGTGACCGCACTTCTTAACAGAAGCTAATTGGTCTTCCCAGTGAACGCCAGCAGCACCAGCCTTGATCATAGACTTCATTAGTTCAAACGCATTTAATACGCCACCGAAACCTGCTTCAGCATCAGCCACGATTGGTGCGAAACAATCGATATAACCTTTATCACCTTTTTCAATACCTTTTGAGTATTGAATTTCATCAGCACGACGGAATGTATTGTTGATACGCTCAACCACTTTAGGTACTGAATCTACTGGATACAAAGATTGATCAGGATACATAGAAGAATATGTATTGTTATCAGCTGCAACTTGCCAACCTGATAAATAAATAGCTTTCACGCCTGCTTTAACTTGCTGCATAGCTTGACCACCTGTTAACGCGCCTAAGCAGTTAACGTACGGTTCATTATTAACCAAGCCCCATAGCTTCTCTGCGCCACGACGTGCCAAAGTATGTTCAATTGGGAAAGAACCGCGTAGTCTAACTACGTCAGCAGCTGTATAGCCGCGCTTAATACCTTTCCAACGTGGGTTGGTATCCCAGTCTTTTTGCAATGCATCGATTTCTTGTTGACGTGTTGACATATCACTCTCCATATAAAAAACTAAAAATTCATTAACAAGTACTGTTTCAATTTGAAAACTCAGGTCTTGTGTCTTATATAAGAGTGTATGTATTTACGAAACAGAATGCAAGCAAATATTTTGGCCAATAAATTTAATAATAACCAATAAAATCAATTGGTTAATTATAATATTTCACATTATGGTGAACTAATTCATAAGCCGCAATGCAATGCAGCATGACAGAAAATACTTAAATTAATGGCTTATCTGATACCAAAATGCCGTCTTGATCGGCATAAATCATATCGCCCGGTTTGACCGCAATACCCGCCATGCTAATAACGAGATCTCGCTCACCGACGTTACGTTTCACGCTTTTCTGAGGATGAATGGCGATTGCAGCGATACCCACCTTAGACTGAACGAGTTCGGCTGTATCGCGTACGCAACCGTTTACCCAAATACCAGCCCAACCGTTTTTCTCAGCCAATACGCCCAAGTTACCTCCAACCAAAGCGCAACGCAGTGAACCCCCACCATCAATGACCAATACACGGCCCTGCCCTGGTTCATCTAATAAAGTTCTCACCCAAGTGTTATCTTCAAACACTTTTAAAGTAACAGCCGAGCCATGAAATTGGGTCAAAGCACCATAAGACTTAAAAATAGGTGTCGCTACGCGCAATTCACCTTTAACAATCAAATCTTCATGCGCATCACAAATATCGGTCGTAGCAAACTTCATGGTGATTCCTTTAGTGCTTAAGTGTTTTTAGAGCTTATGAATTTAAGTTGCTGGCTTACTAGCTACCACATAGTTTGTCGTGAACAAAGCAGCTAACAAGAATGATGCAATCACCACAAATACCAATGACTCATAGTGCCAATCCATCAACATACCAAACATAATCGGACCAAGTGCCAAACCTAAATCAAGCCCGGAATAAACAATTCCAAATACTCGACCAGATGCCTCTTTAGGAGTTGCCTGACGAATCATAAGATCTCTTGATGGTCCAGCGATACCCACGCAGAAACCCATCAAAGTAAATAAAGTCATGATGGTGCCGCCAGATAACCAAGCCAAAGAAATCAAGATGGAAATGCTCGCAGCAAAAATGAATGCAGCAATAATCACGCGCTCAGGAAACTTAGCTTTAGCAGCAATAAAACCACCCACAAACATGCCGCCAGCACTAGCCAACATATAAGTTGAATAAGCAGTCGTGGACAAAGCAAGAGGTAAGTCATACAAAACCTTTAGCGCAGATGAAGCGAAACTTTGAACCCCCGCTAAAGATACAGATGTCAAAAAGAAAAATCCCCAACATAACCAAACTGCCGGAAGTTTTAAGAATGCAACTGAAAATGGTGACTGATCTTTTTTATTTAACTTCTCTTGAGCGCGATCTTCAGCAGAGCCTAAAAGCACATCTCTTCTGATTAGAAGTAATACGAATATAAGAGCAATCAAAATAGCTGCGCCCAATAAAGCAGAACGCCAACCATATAAAGAAGTCATCGCCACAAGAAACGCAGGCGCGGCTGACCACCCTAAAGCTCCTGAAATGCCATGCATAGAATAAGCATGTGGCACACGCGCAGGACTTACACGTCTATTAATCAACGTATAGTCAGCAGGATGGAATACCCCATTTCCAAGCCCTGCCAAAGCAGAGCCCAAAATTAAAATCAAGTAGCCATTTGAAACAGACAAAATAATAGCTGAGGCACACAAAGAAATAATGCCAAAAAATAGCACCTTCAATGGCCCTGAATGATCAACCCAAAACCCCGCCGCCGCCTGAGTTAAGGTAGAGATAACGAAAAATATCGTCATCAAAAAACCAAGTTCTGCGTAACTTAAACCAAACTCAACTTTTAACCATGGAAATAAAGGGGCTAGGATTAGCTGATAAAAATGTGATGAGCTATGGGCCAAGCTGATGAGGCCGATAACTTCTGCGTCTTTGCGTATAGTCATCGGCCAATCTTACTACTACTTCAGCGATTACGCTGAAGGCTCACTCAAGCTTAGTGAACAACCCTGTCAAAAATAAAGTTCCCTTTTTTATCGACATCCACAGGCACAATATCTTTCGGCGCAAACTTGCCTTCTAGGATCAATCTAGCCACAGGGTTTTCAATATATTGTTGGATAGCTCTCTTAAGTGGTCTAGCACCAAATACCGGATCGTAGCCAGCTTCTGCTACCTTTGTTAAGGCTGCATCACTCACCTCAAGAACCATATCCATCTTCGCCAAACGATCGGTCAAACGTTGCAACTGAATCTTAGCAATCGATGCAATATTCTTTTGATCCAAGCCATGAAAGACCACCATCTCATCAATACGATTCAAAAACTCTGGGCGGAAATGGCCTTTTACTTCTTCCATCACAGCCTCTTTCAGCTTATCTTGAGACTTACCACTCATCGACTGAATTTTATGTGAACCTAAATTGCTGGTCATCACAATCACTGTATTTTTAAAATCAACTGTGCGACCTTGGCCATCGGTCATGCGACCATCATCAAGCACTTGCAATAGCACATTGAATACATCGGGATGAGCCTTTTCCACTTCATCCAACAAAATCACGCTATATGGTTTACGGCGCACTAATTCCGTTAAATAACCACCCTCTTCATAGCCAACATAACCTGGAGGCGCGCCAATTAAACGAGCCACACTGTGTTTTTCCATGAACTCGCTCATATCCACACGAATCAAATGTTCATCACTATCAAATAGGAATTCAGCAAGCGCTTTGCATAGCTCAGTCTTACCAACACCTGTTGGCCCCAAGAACAGGAATGAACCATAAGGTTTACCTTCATCAGACAAACCGGCCCGTGAACGGCGAATCGCATCTGAAACAGCGCTAATCGCCTCTTCTTGACCGACTACGCGTTGATGCAAATAATTTTCCATTTGCAATAACTTATCGCGCTCACCTTGCATCATCTTCGATACAGGAATACCCGTGGCACGAGAAACCACCTCTGCGATTTCTTCTGCACCCACTTGCGTGCGCAATAACTTATTTTTCTGCGCCGCGCCTTTTTCCTCGGCGACAGCAGCAGATTTCAATTTACCTTCCAACTCGGGCAATTTGCCATACTGCAACTCAGCTACTTTCTCCAATTTACCTTCACGTTGAAGCTTGGCGATTTCAGACTTAACTTTATCGATCTCTTCTTTAATAGATGCAGTACCTTGAGCAGCACCTTTCTCAGATTTCCAAACTTCTTCTAAATCTGCATACTCCTTACCCAAGCGCTTAATTTCTTCTTCAATTAAGCCAAGACGCTTCTGAGAGGCCTCATCCTTTTCTTTTTTAACTGCCTCACGTTCAATCTTTAGCTGGATCAAACGACGATCTAACTTATCCATCACTTCAGGCTTCGAATCAATTTCCATTCTGATACGTGACGCGGCTTCATCAATCAAATCAATAGCTTTATCTGGTAAGAAGCGATCTGTGATGTAACGATGCGACAACTCAGCGGCAGCAACAATCGCTGGATCCGTAATCTCAACACCATGGTGCAGCTCATACTTCTCTTGAAGACCTCGCAGAATAGCAATCGTGTCTTCAACACTAGGCTCACCCACCATCACTTTTTGGAAACGACGTTCTAGCGCCGCATCTTTTTCAATATATTTGCGATATTCATCTAATGTAGTAGCACCAATACAATGCAGCTCACCACGAGCCAAAGCAGGCTTCAACATATTGCCAGCATCCATCGCGCCATCTGCTTTACCTGCACCAACCATCGTATGAATCTCATCGATGAACACAATGGTTTGCCCTTCATCCTTGGCCACATCCGTTAAAACAGCTTTCAAACGCTCTTCAAATTCGCCACGATACTTAGCACCCGCCAATAGCAAGGCCATATCCAATACCAATACGCGTTTATTTTTAAGTGTTTCAGGAACTTCGCCATCCACAATGCGTTGAGCCAAACCCTCAACAATTGCAGTCTTACCAACACCAGGCTCACCAATTAAAACTGGGTTATTTTTAGTACGGCGTTGCAAAATCTGAATGGCGCGACGAATCTCATCATCACGACCAATCACCGGATCTAATTTACCCAAACGAGCACGCTCGGTTAAATCAAGCGTATATTTTTTAAGCGCCTCGCGCTGATTTTCTGCATCCGCACTATTCACAGACTGACCTCCACGCACTGCCTCAATCGCAGCTTCTAAAGTTTTACGAGTAACCCCCACTGACTTAAGAGCTTTACCTAACTCACCCTTATCATCAGTCAATACCAATAAAAACAACTCGCCGGCAATAAAATCATCACCGCGCTTAGTTGCTTCTTTTTCCGTTAAGTTAAGGTGCGCAGACAAAGATCGGCCAATCTGCACATCTCCCCCTGTACCTTGTACTTGGGGTAATTTAGATACCAAACCTTGAACAGCTTTCTCCAAAGCTGCGGCATTGCCACCCGTTCTATTAATTAAAGACTTAGCCGTGCTATCGGACTGCTGGAGCATGGCCAACAATAAATGTTCAGACTCAATATACCGATTATCTGCGTTCAAAGCCAAGCTTTGGGCATCGCCCAAAGCTTCCTGGAATTTGCTGGTTAATTTATCTAATCTCAAGACAATTCTCCTCTATTCAATGAACAGCATATGGCTATGAATAGGTAAATTTCAAGTGATTTAGATCAAATATATTGCTGGCTTTATCATTAGCACATGTCTTGGTGTTTATATCTCTTGGAATGTTCTGATGGAAGCTACTACGCTGGCATCACCAACGACCTGGAGAACCGTATCAAAGCCCATAACGAAGGCCTAGGCGCCAAATACACCCGAGGACGAACTCCGGTGACCCTACTTGCCCAAAAGGCATTTTTGGACCGTTCTGCGGCCAGCAAAGCGGAAATAGCAGTCAAAAAACTTCCTAAAGCTCTAAAATTAGGGTTCTTTCAGTGAGCCAAGTAGAACTTAAGGACATTCAACGCCAAGTTGAAGATATTTATAGCGTTGTTAAAAGCCAATGGCCAGGATTTAAGACCCGAATTGGCCAAGAAGAAATGTTCGACCAAATTTGCCAGACGCTAAGCCTAGCAAAAGAGCTCAAAGATGAAAGAAATGGCGACAATATTCTAGTCATCGAAGGAAAAACAGGCGTAGGCAAGACGCTAGGCTACTTAATTCCAGCGATTGTATTTAGCAAGCTCCTAGGACGACGCGTCATCATCAGCACAGGAACCGTTGCACTCCAAGAACAACTGATTCAAAAAGACTTACCTAACCTAGCTGGAATCTCTCCGATAGAATTTAATTACGGGTTAGCCAAAGGCCGTGGCCGATATGTATGCAATATTAGGTTAGAACAAATTAGCGGCAAAGCTAAGCAATCAGCTCTATTTGAAGATGCCAATTGGGATGGCCCACCGAAAGAACAAGATAAAGATAAATTCTCAGACGCTCTAGCTAATCTCAATGATGGCTCTTGGAATGGTGAGAAAGATTCCGCCCCTCCAGAAATCACAGATGGCATGTGGTCACGCATTGCGGCTGAACGTAGCTCTTGCCTTGGCAGACACTGTCAACGCTTTAATGTTTGCCCTTATTTCAACGCAAGACGTGACTTGGTCAAGGCTGACATTATTGTTGCCAATCATGATTTAGTCATATCTACCATCGCCTCAGGCTCAAAAATACTGCCAGACCCAAGTGAAACGCTTTACATCTTTGACGAAGCTCACAATTTACCCTCCGTGGGCATCAAACACTTCGCTTCTTCTGTCGGACTGATTGCCAGCACCCGTTGGTTAGAGAAAATCATGGCAGCCGTGTTACGCGCGGATGCATTACTACCAGACTCCAATGGCAAAACCGTAGAAGAAATTCATGAGCATGTCGAAGATTTAATCATGCACACCAAACAAATGATTAATTCACTGAGGTTGAGCAACTTTGTAACCCATGATGCACCCATCCAACGTTTCTCACACGGCCGTCTCTCAGAGGAGTTCACAAGCTACGCGGAAACCTTAAGTCCACTTGCCATTGGTCTTAATAATCGTGTTGGAAAAATACTGCAACAACTCAACGATCAAAGAAACAACAGTATCGACAAAGATTCTTTTAGCCCAGCCATTTTAGAAATTGGTAGCTATCAATCTAAAACAGAAAATTTATCGAACACTTGGCATTTAATGCAAACTGAGACAGATCCGCCTATTGCCAAATGGGTTGAATGGCAAGACTTGGGAACAAGTTTCGATTTCAGACTTCACGCATCTCCCATCAGTGCAGCCCACAATTTAGCTCAAGCACTTTGGTCAACCAGCTCAGCCGCCGTTTTGACATCTGCCACCTTAAGAACCATGGGTGACTTCCAGTATTTTCTGCGTCAAACAGGCCTTAACTGGTTTCCCAAGACAAGTACATTTGAAGCGCAATCACCGTTTGATTACGAAAAACAGGGTACATTTTCAGTACCTGACATGGAGCAATGCCCTAGCGCGAATGCATCAGGACACACATCAGAACTTGCCGAAGCCATTCCTAGAGAACTAACGGATTTAAAACATGGTGCCTTGGTATTGTTTACCTCTAAAAAACAAATGAAGGAAGTTCACGACAACCTTCCGAACGAATTCCTTCAAGATGTCTTCATGCAAGGGGATCTTCCGCGCAGCAAACTTCTAGCATCCCATGAGCAGCGCATTAGCAATGGCCATAGGAGCATTTTATTTGGTATGCAAAGTTTTGGTGAAGGCTTAGATTTACCAGGAAAATTATGCGAAGTGGTGGTCATTACCAAACTGCCATTCGCACCACCCGACTCTCCAGTTGAAGAAGCTAAATCAGAATGGTTAGAAAAAAATCAGGGCAACCCTTTTTATGAAATCAGTGTGCCAGCAGTCGCTCTTAAACTACAACAATGGGTAGGTCGAGGTATTAGAACCGAAACAGATACAGCCAAGATTATTGTTTTAGATAAACGCTTAAAAACAAAACCCTATGGCAAAAAACTTATCGCGGGCTTGCCGCCTTTCAAGAAATTAATGTAAGAGTATTAATTCCACTTTTTAAGCGCTTCATCATCGCTTAATCTTGCATCCACCCATCTAGAACCATCTGCTGTATCTTCTTTTTTCCAGAATGGCGCTAAGGTTTTCAAATAATCCATCACATACTCGCAAGCGGCAAAAGCTTCTTCACGATGCGCACTAGTTACTGCCACTAAAACAATTTGATCTTCAATATGCAAAGGGCCCACTCGGTGAATAATCAAAACATCAAAAATATCCCAACGAGCTTTGGCTTTTTGAATAATCTCTTCCAGAGACTTTTCTGTCATTCCTGGATAGTGCTCTAGCGTCATAGCCGACACTTTCGCACCATCATTTTGTTCACGAACAGTTCCAACAAAAGCTGCTACTGCCCCTACGCGAGCATCCCCAGATCTTAATTTTTTGATCTCAGTAGAAAGATCAAAATCTTCCGTTTGAATATGCACAGGCATATTGATTTACCCCCCTGTCACTGGAGGGAAAAAAGCTACTTCAGCGCCATCAACTAACAAAGCATCCAATTCAACCATATGATGATTGATAGCTGATCTCACCGCCCTACCTTCTGCCAGTGCTTCTGCCCACGGAACACCACGATTAGTCAGGTACTGGCGTAATTGCCCAACTGTCTTGATATCGTGAGGTAAATCAATAAGCTCTTCCGAGGTTTTTAAAACCTCGCGCAATGAAGCAAAAAATTTAACCTTAACTCTCATAACGCTAGCTTAAAGCATTCCGGAAAATGGCAGATATTTCACCACATCCCCACTCTTAATAGTTTGGTTGGGTGGGTTATCCACCAAACCATCAGCCCAAGAAGCGCTGGTCAAGACTCCGGAGCCTTGATTAGGGAATAAATCTAAACCACCCTGATCATTTAAGCGCACACGCAAAAATTCATTACGACGATCTGCTTTAGGCCAATCAAAATCAGCGCGCACTTGCATCTCTGGTGTTTTTACCAAGCCTCGCCCTTGCAAAGCCGCAATAAACGGTCTAGCAAATAACAAAAAAGTCACATAGCTCGCCACAGGATTACCTGGCAACCCCATAAAGAAAGTTTGCTGATTACTTTTACCTGTGGCCTGATTAATCGTACCGAAAGCCAAAGGCTTACCAGGCTTAATAGCAATTTGCCACATATCCAAATGTCCTTCTGCTGTAACGGCAGGCTTCATATGATCTTCTTCACCAACCGATACGCCACCAGAAGTAATCACTAAATCATGATCAACTGCTGCCTGCCTTAATGCAGCCCGCGTTGCCTCCAATGTATCGGGAACAATGCCCAAGTCTGTCGCCTCGCAACCCATCGCACGAATACAACCCAATAAAGTATCTCTATTAGAGTTGTAAATGCTGCCAGGCTTTAGTGGCTGACCAGGCATGGTTAATTCATCACCAGTAAAAAAAGTAGCTACTTTAATTTTTCTAAAAACTGGAAGTTGCGCATACCCAGCAGACGCTGCCACGCCTAATTCTTGCGGGCGCAATAAAGTACCTTGCTTTAATGCTGGCAAACCCGCCGTCAAATCTTCGCCTTGAATACGAATCCATTGGCCTTTTTGTGGCATCTCAAGAATAGTTACTTGATCACCCTGCAATTCAGAAAGCTCTTGCATCACAACCGCATCAGCCCCAGGCGGAATGTTTGCGCCTGTGAATATTCTTGCTGCAGTACCAGACTCCAATAAAGTCCCTACATGTCCAGCCGGAATACGCTGGGCCACTTTTAAGATTGTTCCAACAGCTTTTACATCAGCGGTCCGTACAGCATAACCATCCATTTGCGTGTTATCTGCAGGCGGAACATCTACCTGACTTAATAAATCTTCAGCCAATACTCGACCTAAAGCATGTTGCGTATCGACCATCTCGACAACAGGAGTCGAGCTTACTTGACTCAAAATCAGAGACAAAGCCTCTGCTGCCGTTTTCATGGCGGGTCGTTGCTGTGAAGATAATTGAGTGGCGGTCATAAAAAATATGCGATCTACTTTATTTGAATGCCGCTTGTCAGAAGAATAAAGTTTGCCATCTCTTCTAAATTATCAAGATTCAAAACTGGTAGATCTTTATCTAATACTGGCTTATTAACTGCTTTCACACCACCTGGATAAGCTACCGCCTGAATATAAGGGTCCGTGTGCGCTTTCAAGGAGTTCTTGGCGCATTCTTCATGATCAGCGCGCCACAGCTCAATTTTAGGTACTGGCGAGGCTTTAAAGCCCTCTAGAAACACCAAATCGCATGGCGCCAATTTGCTTAACTGCTCTTCGATGCTCATTTCTTGAATAGTTTCTTGCTCATGCATTAACACCCAGCGCTGATCAGAAACTAACAAGACCTCACCCGCCCCCGCCTCTCGATGACGATACGAATCCTTACCAGGACGATCTACATCAAAACGATGGTGAGTATGTTTAATAACGGAGATTTTGTATTTTTTCTCCGCTAAATAAGTAATCAATTTTTCAATGAGTGTTGTCTTACCAGTTCCCGAATACGCAACAAAGCCAATAATGGCTGGCTTTGTTGGTATATCAACTGAACTCATTGCCTAATTAAAGACCGGTGTGTTGAGCTAAAAAATCTTTTACTTGATTCACATCAGCAGCCATGACTGTGACACGCTGAGGCTTATCCTCAATACCTACAAATGATGCTGGGCGATCTGGGGCGCGACCAATCGCCTCTTCAATTGTTTCAGCAAATTTAATAGGCAATGCAGTCTCCAATACCAACATAGGAATATCCGCCTCAAGATTCTCACGAGCCACCTTAACGCCATCTGCTGTATGCGTATCAATCAATACGCTGTATTTGGCATGCACATCTCTAATTGTTTCTAAGCGATTAGCGTGCGTGCTCTTGCCAGAGACAAACCCATACTTTTGAATGTCCTGATACACAGGATCTTTTGATAAATCAAAACCACCTTTAGCATCAACATCTTTAAACATACCTGCTGTACGAGCAGCGTCACGGCCAACCAAATCATAGACAAAGCGCTCAAAGTTACTTGCCTTAGAAATGTCCATCGATGGGCTGGTTGTGTGGAATGTTTCCGCTGATTTGCGCGCTCTATAAACGCCTGTCTTAAAGAACTCATCCAATACATCATTTTCATTAGTGGCCACCACTAATTTTTCGATAGGCAAGCCCATCATGCGTGCAATATGCCCTGCACATACATTGCCAAAATTCCCAGAAGGCACACAGAAAGAAACTTTTTCTTCGCTATTTTTCGTTGCTAACAAATAACCCTGGAAGTAATAAACCACCTGAGCCACCACACGCGCCCAGTTAATCGAGTTCACAGTACCGATCTTATGCTTTTCTTTATAAGCATGATCATTACTAACCGCTTTCACAATATCTTGAGCATCATCAAAAACACCTTCAATAGCAATATTGAAAATATTTTCATCTTGCAATGAATACATCTGAGCAACCTGGAATGGACTCATCTTGCCCTTAGGGGACAACATAAATACGCGCACACCCTTTTTGCCACGCATCGCGTACTCTGCAGCACTACCTGTATCACCAGATGTTGCCCCCAAAATATTTAGCTCTTGACCTTTTTTACTCAAAGCATATTCAAAAAGATTGCCAATCAACTGCATGGCCATATCTTTAAATGCCAAAGTTGGTCCATTAGATAAACTTAATAAACCTAAACGAGCACCCTTTTCATCACCTAGCCAATGAATCGGCGTAATGTCTTCCGCACGATCACCAGATCGACCATTGCAATACACCTGCGCTGTATAAGTCTTTTTAATAAGAGCTCTTAAATCATCAGCAGGAATATCATCACAATACAAACTAAGTATTTCAAATGCCAAATCTGCATATGAAAGACCGCGCCAAGCATCCAACTGCTTCTTGGTAATTTGCGGATACTCCGCTGGCAAAAATAAGCCACCATCAGCAGCCAAGCCACCCAAAAGGATTTCTGAAAAACTTTGATTCGCGTTATGTCCGCGAGTTGATATGTAACGCATTATTTAATTAGCTTAAGTTTTCTAAACGAATTTTTGTCACAGAACCTTCAACCGTCTTAAGGCCTTCAATCTTAGCAATAGCTGCCAAAATATTTTTTTCCTTAGTTTCATGAGTCAACATGATTAAATCAGTTTGATTCTCACCATCACTAGCTTCACGCTGCAACATAGCATCAATAGAAATGCCATTATCAGCTAGCACACGAGTGATATCTGCCAACACACCAGCCACATCAGCTACACGCAAACGCAAGTAATAGCTAGTTGTCACCTCACCCATTGGCATAATAGTCGTATTGACTACCGAACCTGGTTGGAATGCCAAATGAGGCACACGATGCTCTGGATCAGCGGACATCAAACGGCTCACATCCACCAAATCAGCAATAACAGCGGAAGCAGTTGGTTCAGCACCAGCACCCTTACCGTAATACAAAGTTGTGCCAACCGCATCACCTTGAACTTGAACCGCATTCATGGCACCTTCCACATTCGCAATCAAGCGCTTTGCCGGAATCAATGTTGGGTGAACGCGCAACTCAACGCCATCAGCTGTTTTCTTAGTGATGCCCAACAACTTAATACGGTAGCCCAATTGCTCAGCATAACGAATATCCACTGCTGATAGCTTTGTAATACCCTCCACATAAGCCTTATCAAATTGCATTGGAATACCAAATGCAATTGCGCTCATGATCGTTGCCTTATGGGCAGCATCAATACCTTCAATATCAAATGTTGGATCTGCTTCAGCATAGCCTAAGCGCTGAGCTTCTTTTAGCACCACATCAAAATCTAAACCTTTGTCACGCATCTCAGACAAAATAAAATTGGTTGTGCCATTGATGATGCCGGCAATCCACTCAATACGATTAGCCGTTAAGCCTTCACGCAACGCTTTAATAATAGGAATACCACCAGCCACGGCAGCCTCAAAAGCAACTGTTACACCTTTAGCTTGAGCAGCGGCAAAAATTTCATTGCCATGAACAGCTAATAACGCTTTATTAGCTGTCACTACATGCTTACCAGCATTAATCGCAGCCAGCACTAATTCTTTAGCAATTCCGTAACCACCAATGAGTTCAATAACTACATCAATCTCTGGGTCATTCACAACCAACTTAGCATCATTCACCACCTTGGCGCGACCCTTTACCAATTCTTCAGCACGCTTAGTATCCAAATCAGCGACGGTATGAATGCGAATACCACGCCCAGCACGGCGCGTAATCTCTTCTTGATTACGATCTAAAACAGTAAATACACCACCACCAACAGTACCGATGCCTAAAAGACCAACTTGAATAGGTTTCATGAAAATGCTCTTACTTATAAATGTGAATTAAATGGAAATAGTTATTTTGTTAATTATTTTTTGCCATGCTTGGCGCGATAACGCTCCAAGAATTTAGCTAAGCGGCCAATGGCCTCGCGCAAAGTATCCTCATGCGGCAAGAAAACAATCCTAAAGTGATCTGGCTTAGGC
Source organism: Polynucleobacter sp. MWH-Spelu-300-X4 (assembly GCF_018687515.1). NCBI lineage: Bacteria > Pseudomonadati > Pseudomonadota > Betaproteobacteria > Burkholderiales > Burkholderiaceae > Polynucleobacter > Polynucleobacter sp. MWH-Spelu-300-X4. Next base: position 721,744 of record NZ_CP061294.1, on the reverse strand, counting down.
CAATTAAAGCCACTACCCTGCACCAAAAGAACCTTCTCTTCACGCAATAAATCAGCAATGAACTCTTGATCATTTTTAATTGGATACATTTCAGGATCCAACTTAGGGAATAAATACAACGCAGCCTTAGGCTTAACGCAAGTCACTCCCGGGATCTTCGTAACCAACTCCCAAGCAAGGTCACGCTGACGACGCAAACGACCACCATCAGCCACCAAATCATCAATACTTTGATATCCGCCCAAGGCTGTTTGAACAGCATATTGCCCAGGCACATTCGCGCATAGACGCATTGAGGACAACATATTCAAACCTTCGATGTAATCTTTTGCTTGACTCTTATCCCCTGAAACCACCATCCAGCCAGAACGATAGCCACAAGAACGGTAGTTCTTAGATAAACCATTAAAAGTTACCGTCAAAACATCCGTTGATAAAGAAGCTATCGAGGTGTGCTTCACGCCATCAAATAATGTCTTGTCATAAATCTCGTCAGCAAAAATAACCAAGCGATGCTCACGCGCAATCTCGATGATTTCCTTAAGAACTTCATCGCTATATAAAGCACCTGTTGGGTTATTAGGATTAATCACCACAATCGCTTTTGTATTAGGCGTAATCTTCGCTCTAATATCAGCCATATCTGGTGACCAGCCTTTTGATTCATCACATAAATAATGTTTAGGTGTACCTGTCGATAAACTAATCGCTGCGGTCCACAATGGGTAGTCTGGGGCAGGAACCAACACCTCATCACCTGGGTTTAACAATGCATTCATTGTTAAAACAATTAACTCTGATACCCCGTTACCCATATAGATGTCATCAAGACCAACACCTTGGATACCTTTTTCTTGGCAATAGTGCATCACGGCTTTGCGTGCAGCGAAAATACCTTTTGAATCTGAATAAGCTGCAGCGTTCGCCAAATTACGAATCATGTCCAACTGAATTTCTTCAGGAGGATCAAAACCAAACACGCCCACATTACCAATATTGAGCTTAATTATTTTTTGGCCTTCTTCCTCCATTTTCTGCGCGAGCTCAAGCACAGGCCCACGAATGTCGTAGCAAACATTATTTAATTTGGAGGATTTTTTAATTTCTTTCACAGCTATCCACTTAAAGTCTTATAAGAACACTATAAAGTCTTAATTTATCTATAATTTTGTAATTATGACAGAGCCTGAGGCCAATCCTACGTGAAACTACAAGCGGATAACCAACCAACCTTAAATACCGTATCAGCTTATGGGGTTAATTTCATCGAAATTAATGCTGTTAGATATGAGTCTTCCCTCCTGCTAATGCCTGAAGGGCCTGTTTTAGATTGGGGTTGCGCCTCGTTTGAAGAACTAAAACCGGCTAATTTCCAAGAAATTGCCGATAAAAAACCAGCTTTGGTTATCTTAGGCAGCGGAAAAAAGATTAAATTCCCCAAACCAGAACTAATTGCACCCTTGATTCAAGCAAAAATAGGCATTGAAACCATGGATTTACAAGCCGCCTGCCGAACCTACAACGTTCTAATGGCAGAGGGTAGAAACGTCCTGGCTGCCCTAATTATCGAGAAATAAGCGCTAAAAAAGCATTCTTTCTTATAAGTCTGATATAAATAGAACTGATAACAAAAATTTACTTTCGGAGATTCCATGAGTGTTGTTTTAGGCAAACCAATTCCCTATTTCGAAATCCCAGCCACAAGTGGCCTTGTATTTAACCCAACCGCTTGTAAGGGTCGAAAATTGGTTATGTATTTCTACCCTAAAGATTCAACACCTGGATGCACCGTCGAATCCATGGAGTTTAGAGATACCATCGATGCGTTTACTCAAGCCAATACCCTCGTTGTTGGAATCTCTCGAGACACACTCAAATCACACGATAATTTCAAAGGCAAATTAGAGCTTCCTTTTGAACTAGCAGCGGATACAGAAGAAGTCCTTTGCCAGATGTTCAATGTGATGAAAATGAAAAATATGTATGGCAAGCAAGTTCGCGGGATTGAACGCAGTACCTTCCTCATTGATGAAGAAGGCGTCCTTCGCCATGAATGGAGAGGATTGAAGATTCCAGGGCATGTTCAAGAAGTTTTAAAGGCTGCCCAATCTTTATGATTGCATTGTCATAAAAATTAGGATAACTTATCACCTAGATGCTAAATATTACATTTACCTCAATAACCGCCGCCCCACCAGGTAGGCGGTTTTTTCTTTGTTAGGAGACCTCCGGAATGCCTTTGCCCCCTATCCCAACTCAAGCAGCAGACAAAGTAAACATTAGTCGCCAACCAAAACCTAGTTTAAAAAAACGACCTAAAAGAGTTGAAGTTGAGGAAACGGAAGAAGTTCTTGAAGTAGCAGAAACCTTAGAAACAGATTTAAATAGCCCAGGAGGTGCACTCTCCTTGGCAGAAATTACTCTTGAGAAAATGCGCACCCCAGCTAAAGGGAAAAAGACTGCCCTTGCTCAGGCCATTCAAACACCAAAAACATCCGCTAGAGTCAGAAAAATCCCTGATGACGGCATCATTCGTTTATTTGTTTTAGATACCAACGTTCTCATGCATGATCCATCAGCACTCTTCCGCTTCGAAGAGCATGATGTCTATCTGCCAATGATGACGCTTGAAGAACTAGACAACCATAAAAAAGGTATGAGTGAAGTTGCACGTAATGCTCGTACAGTTAGTCGCTCACTAGATCAATTAGTAGCTGATACCAGTGGCGTTTTAGAAGAAGGTATCCCCCTAAATAAATTAGGTAACAAAGATGCCACAGGCAACCTTTACTTCCAAGTAGAACTCAACAATATCACCCTGCCCGATGGCTTACCAACAGGCAAAGCCGACAATATGATTTTAGGTGTGGTTAGAGAACTTCAACAAAGCCGCAAAGATCGCCAAGTTGTATTGGTATCAAAAGATATCAATATGCGCATCAAAGCACGCGCTTTAGGTTTACCTGCTGAAGACTACTTCAACGACCAAGTTCTAGAAGATCGTGATTTGATGTACGCCGGCATCTTACAGCTACCTCATGATTTTTGGCCTAAGCATGGCAAAGATATGGAAAGCTGGAGTGATGCTAAATCTGGGACGATGTTCTATCGCGTGACAGGCCCTAGCGTCTCACAAATGATGGTGAATCAATTCGTCTATCAAGAAAATTCTGATGGCGGCACCCCCTTCTACGCGCAAGTTCGCGAAGTACAAGGCAGAACCGCGTTATTGCAAACACTAAAAGACTACTCTCATCAAAAAAATAATGTCTGGAGTATCACCGCTCGCAACCGCGAGCAAAACTTTGCCATGAATTTGTTGATGAATCCAGATATCGACTTTGTTACCCTACTAGGACAAGCTGGTACAGGTAAAACACTTTTAGCCCTAGCTGCCGCATTAGAACAAGTTTTAGATAGCAAACGCTATAACGAAATCATCATCACACGAGCAACAGTGCCTGTTGGAGAAGATATTGGTTTCTTACCAGGAACAGAAGAAGAAAAAATGCAACCTTGGATGGGTGCGTTTGACGACAACCTAGAAGTGCTTCATCGCAGTGAAGATGGCGCCGGAGAATGGGGTCGCGCTGCAACTCAAGAACTAATCCGCTCACGCATCAAAGTAAAAAGCATGAATTTTATGCGCGGTCGCACATTTGTAAGCAAGTTCGTCATCATCGATGAGGCTCAAAACTTAACGCCAAAACAAATGAAAACACTGGTTACTCGAGCAGGCCCAGGAACCAAAATTATTTGTTTAGGCAACATTGCTCAAATCGACACACCTTACTTAACAGAAGGCTCTTCAGGCCTAACGTATGTGGTGGATAGATTCAAAGGTTGGCGCCATAGTGGTCACGTCACATTAGCACGTGGAGAACGCTCACGCCTTGCAGATCATGCAGCGGATGCTTTGTAACAACTTTGACAATAGGGTTGAATCTAATCAACCCTATTTTTTAAATGTCTTTAAAAAAATAAGGGGGCAGATTGGGCTGCTGTTCGTCTGTGGACTACTGTCCGCCTGTGCTGCTCTCCCAAGATTCTCTTCATTACCTGACTTTGAAAAAGATGTCAGTGCCGGTTTAGAGGATTACTCCATCGCTGCTATTGGTTTAGTTGGCGTACCCTATCGTTATGGTGGCAATACCCCCAAGGGAGGCTTTGACTGTAGCGGCCTCATTGGTTATGTCTATAAAAAAACTGGTGACATTCTCTTGCCAAGAACAACACAAGAAATCGGGAGAATCGGCACTTCTTTAGGAAACCAAACACCAGCTCCTGGAGATTTAGTTTTTTTTAATACGCAAGGAGACCCCCACTCTCATGTAGGTATTTATGTTGGGAAGGGTCGCTTTGTACATGCCCCATCACAAGGTGGCACGGTGAGACTCGAGAAAATTACTTCCTCATACTGGGCCAGCCGGTATACGGAGTCCCGCAGAATTGTTGCCAGTAGATAACAAAAAAGCCTGAAATAATTCAGGCTTTTTTATTGGTTACTAAAGTGCCATTTATTAAAGGATTTTTGTTCCAATCCACCAAGCACCTGCAGCCATCAAGCCTGAAGCTGGGATAGTTAAAACCCAAGCCCAAACAATGCTACCGGCCAAGCCCCAACGCACAGACGACATGCGACGAGCAGATCCCACACCAACAATAGCACCTGTAATTGTGTGAGTCGTGGATACTGGAATACCTAAAGCTCCTGCCAAAAACAAGGTCATCGCACCCCCTGTTTCAGCACAAAATCCACCAAATGGTTTTAGCTTGGTAATTTTTTGCCCCATGGTTTTTACAATTCTCCAACCACCAAAAAGAGTGCCCAATCCAATAGCTACATAACAAGAAACAATTACCCACATAGGAGGAGAAGCATCACCAGCAGTTACATAGCCACCGGTCAGTAATAACAACCAAATAATACCGATGGTTTTTTGCGCATCATTACCACCATGGCCCAAGCTATACATGGAAGCCGATATTAATTGAAAACGGCGAAACCAACGATCAACGTGCGCAGGAGACATGCGGAAGCATAACCAAGAAAATAACAACGTAAGCAATGCACCTAAGATAAAACCCAAAAACGGTGAAACAAAAATAAATACCACCGTCTTAATAACGCCTGAGGACACCAAAGCGCTTGGACCAGCCTTAGCCATACCAGCGCCCACTAGACCACCAATTAATGCATGTGAAGAACTTGAAGGGATACCGCCCCACCAAGTGACGATATTCCAAACTACAGCACCAACCAAAGCACCAAAAATAACAAAATGATCAACAACTGTAGGATCAATGGTGCCCTTACCTACCGTAGCAGCAACCTTTAACTGGAAAATCATGATGGCCACAAAATTGAAGAATGCTGCCATAGCCACAGCATGTTGTGGCTTTAAAACACCAGTTGAAACTACCGTAGCAATTGAATTCGCTGCGTCATGAAAGCCATTCATAAAATCGAATAGCAAGGCAAGGCCTACTAATAGGCCCACCACCCAAATACTCATCTCTACTGGTGTCATTACGCGTTTTCCAGAACGATACCTTCAAGGATGTTTGCCACATCCTCACACTTATCAGTAATTGTTTCTAGCAATTCATAAACTGCTTTTAACTTCATCAACAGTTTGAAGTCATTCTCATCACGGAACAATTGAGAAATTGCAGCGCGCATCACGCGGTCCGCATCAGATTCCAACATATCAATTTCTGTGGCAATACGAAGAATATCTTTTGCATTCTTCATATCGTGCAATTTACCAACAGCCGCACTAACACGCTCACAACAAGCGACACAAATACGCGCTAACTCTACCGCCTCCGCTGTTACTTGGGTTACATCGTAAAGATTAATAACTTCAGCAACATCTTCCATCAAATCAAGGATGTCATCCATCGTTGTGATGAGCTTATGAATTTCATCACGATCCAAGGGCGTAATAAAAGTCTTATGCAATAAATCAATCGTTTCGTGAGTAATCTTATCTGCTTTTTTCTCAGAAGACTGAATCGCTCGTGAATGCTCTGCCCCATTCGGCAAATCACTCATCAACTGATACAAATCTTGAGATCCTTGAACGCAAAGTGCTGCGTGTTGATTAAACAATTCGAAGAAATTTTCTTCTTTTGGCATGAAGCGACCGAGCATAAACTTCCCTTAATGACATGACATAAAAGTGTCATCATTTTAGTCTATTTAACTATTTTTATTGGGGGAAATTACTTAAAAAGGCTCGTATCCGCCAGAAGACTGGCCTGCCCCTAGGGCTAAGTTATCAAATTTCGTGAATTGACCTTGCCAACTCAATTTAACGGTACCAATAGGGCCATTACGCTGCTTTGCGCAGATAATTTCGGCAATACCTTTATCGGTAGTGGTATCAGGGTGATATACCTCATCACGGTAAATAAACAAAATAACGTCGGCATCCTGTTCAATAGCACCTGATTCACGTAAATCCGACATCACTGGACGCTTATTCGGCCTTTGCTCAAGACCACGATTTAATTGAGATAAAGCTATGACTGGACACTGCAACTCTTTAGCAAGTGACTTTAAAGACCTTGAAATCTCAGAAATTTCAGTGGCACGGTTTTCACCATTGCCGCCACTATTACCACTCATCAACTGCAAGTAGTCAACGACAATCAACCCTAACGTGCCACACTTGCGCGCAATACGTCTAGCGCGCGCTCTTAGTTCAAGACTGCTTAAGGCACCAGTTTCATCAATCAGAATGGTGGTTTCATTTAAACGAGAAATGGCTTCTGTAATTTTCGGCCATTCATCGTCTTGTAACTTGCCAGTTCTCATGCGTGACTGATCAATACGGCCCACAGAGCCTAAGATACGAGAAGCCAACTGAGAAGCCCCCATCTCCATGGAAAAAACTAAAACAGGCAGGCCCTCTTTCAACGCGACATTTTCGGCGATATTGACAGAAAATGCAGTGTTGTGTGTCACTACATAGTTATCCGTCACGTATGTCTTAGTTGGATGGCTAACGGAAATACACTGGGCTTGAGCAACTCTTGATGACTCAATACTCTTAAAAGTTAAACGTCTTTGCCTACTCCAACTACTCCTTAATCTAGCCTTCTTCTCAGGCAAGGTAAAAACTTCTAACCCTGCTTCAAAAGCCATGTTCAAAACATAAGCTAATTGCCCCTGTTTACGTTCGCCATTTGACACATAGAATGTTGATTTCGTTGCAATCGAACAAAATGCTCCTAAAGATCTAGCTAAAGTTGCAACATCGTTAGCCAACCGCTGGCTAACTGTACAAAAACGGATAGAACCCCACTTTTCAATCCAGCCATCCGTATCTAAAAGACCTCTCAATAGAGCTAACCTAGATTCTTTATTGGCCTCTAAATATTCGGTCGGAATGTACTTGTCATGACTTCGAGTACCCAACAACCCTAAATCATTTAATG